>BPJC01000001.1 GCA_026004415.1 Patescibacteria group bacterium
ATAACTAAAGGCGACAATAGTCCTTACTCCGATGGGAAAATTTATCCCAAGCAAATTTTGGGCAAAGTTTATCAAGTTAAAAGAAACGGCCAAATTTTTAAACCGGAAACTCTTTATCTTATTCAGTCAACCCATTATTTTTCTGAAATTGTCAAAATTAAAAATGCTTTTGATAGGAAAAAGGTAAATTATGTTTTTTTAAAAGGCTTGCCGCTTCATTTATATTATGAAGGAAAACATCCTCAAAGAATCTATGCTGATTGCGATGTTTTAATTGATAAAAAAGACTTTGAAAAAGCAGAAAAAATTTTGTTTAAATTTGGCTACAAAAAAGCTGATCTTCATTGGTCCAAAAGTGTTAAGAAACTTCAAAAGGAAGATTTAGAAATTACTTTCTTTAGAATGATAAATGGTTTTACAGTATCTTTTGATATCCATCTTCAGTTAGTTGAGTTATCTATTGTTCATCTTGGGCATTTTGATGTTTTATATTCTGGCAAGATGATAAATAGTCTAACTAAGGAATTTTTAGTTACTAAAAGAAAAGTAAAAATTTTAAATGAAAAATTCTTAATACTTAATACTAAATACTTAATACTCTATCTTGCCCTACACCTTTTTCATCATAATTTTAAAGGAGCTTTCAGATACGAATTTTTGAATCAGGTAATTAAAAAAACTGGAAATAAAGAAAAAATCTTTCAGGAAATTGTAGAAATTGTAGAAAGATACAAACTAAATAATTTCATTTATCCAGTTTTTTACCTTCTAAAAAAATATTATCAAACACCTATGCCAAAAAGCTTTTTAAAACAAATTTCAATTAAAAACTCGTTAACCCGCAAACTCGCAGATAAAATAATAAAAAAAAATAAACATTTTTGACGATGACCCAAGAATTCAGGCTGGAATAAACAGATTTTTAAACCTTTTTTTCTTTTCACCCAATCCTTTTTGGAAAAGAATATTTGTCTTCTTTAATCCCCAAGTAATCACAGCTTTTATGTGGAGTATGTATACTAAAATACGCTTTTCTAAAGACATTATTTCTTTAGCTGGAAAATTTAAACCAAAAGTTAAAAAAGATGTTCTAAAGTCACGAAAGGAATTGGAAAAAAATTATGTAAGGTTTTAAAATTTTAAAACTATGCCTGAGATTTTGGAAAAAATTATCGCACTCATCTTTTTAATTTTACTCTCCCCTATTTTCCTTATTCTCTATCTTGCGGTCAAATTAACCTCCAAAGGTCCTTTTATCTTTAAACAAAAAAGATCAGGTAAAAACAAAAAACCTTTTTATATCTACAAAATTCGTACAATGGTTGAAAATGCAGAAGAGCTGAAAGAAAAATACAAACATCTAAATCAGGCCGATGGACCTGTATTTAAGATATACGATGACCCAAGATTTACCAAAGTTGGAAAAATAATTGCCCACCTTGGTTTGGATGAACTTCCTCAACTTATTAATATCTTAAAAGGAGAAATGTCTTTTGTTGGCCCTCGGCCCTTTCCAGTTGCTGAAGCAAAGAGAATTTCTAAAAAATATGAAAAAAGATTTAGCGTTAAGCCTGGAATTTTATCTTCCTGGGTAATACAGGGAGCTTTTCACGATAATTTTGAAAAATGGATGAATCTTGATTTAAAAGATGTTGAAAACAAAAGTTTTTGGTATGATTTAAAGATAATTTTAAAGTCATTAGCATTTTGGGTAAAAGTGATAAGCAATGCTTTCTAAAAAACAAAGCTCTAAAAAACAAAAAAATATCAAAATTCAAAAAGGTTTAATTGTTGAAAAGATTGACGATCAAACAGTTATTTTTGATACAGAAGAATCAGTGCTGTATACTTTAAATGAAACCGCAAGTGTTATTTTTGATAAGCTAAAGAAAAATTGGGATAAAGAAAGAATAATAAATTATATGCTTAAGAATTATGAGGTTAAAAGAGAAAGATTAGAAAAAGATTTTGAGCAATTATTAAAAAGTTTAAAAAGAAAGAAAATAATTGTTTAAGATGAGAAAAATGTCTTTTCTAAAAAAAATCTGGAAGTTTTTGGTTGATAATTATTTTATTTCAATCTTTATTGCATGCATCGGTTTTGTTGCTGTTGTTTCTGTCTATAAACTTTTTTTTGTTAAACCTACCTATGTATATGCCAAGGTTAAGGTTGGTCAAGGTTTGTGGTGGGCTTCAACTCAAAAGCCATCATTATGGTATCTTGAGGCGTTTCAGAATGTTATCAAGACTAAAGAAAGTGAGAATGATCTTTCAGGGAATCCTCAGTCGCAGATTTTGAGTATGCGTTATTATCCTACTTATATTCAGAATCAATATGATGTTTATCTCATTATGAAACTAAAGGTTTCCAAACTTGGAAAAACAGGCAAATACAACTTTAAACGCTCTTCAATTGGTGTTTCGTCTCCGGTTGATTTTGAGTTTCCTTCTGTTCAGTTTTCAGGAACTATTATTGATATTTCCGAAAAACCTATTAAAGATAAGTTGGTAGAAAAAGAGGTTGTTTTGGCAAAAAGAAATTCAGATCCATGGGAGTATGAAGTTATAGAGATAGGTGATTATTATTTTGATGGTAAAGAAAAGGTTTTTGAGATAATAGATAAATCAGCCAGAGATACTTATGTATTAACCTCAGATACCTTTGGTAATTATCCGGATGTTGAGCCTGAGTTAAGAAAATACATTTTTGTTAAGGCAAAGATCAAGGCCAAAGAAAAGGGAGGAAAACTGATTTTTGGTGAAGAGCAGATTTTATCTGTAGGTCAAAGTATCAATATTGTCACAAATAAGTTTGTTTTTCAAAATTATCGAGTAGCAGAAATTAAGCCAACTAAATAAGATTTGGCCAAGATAGTTAACCTAGTGTTTCTTTAAGCTAAATTAGAGATTGTCTAATCAATGAATCTGTGAACAATTTCTTTTATTATATCCTGATAAGCTAATTTTATAAAATTTTGCTTGTAATATTATTCTTCAAGGCTATTCTTTTAAAAATAAAACTTCAATAAATCAACTTACTGTCTGATACCTTTTAATTTTCCAGTTGCAAATTGAAAAGCAGCATTATATTATTTTACTATAAGAATATGATGGACTGTAGACAAATTGTCAACAGCGGAAATAGATGAGCTTTATGTAAGTGGCCAACTTCCCCGAAGAGGAGTGGCTCAGATTGAGACTTTAGTCGGCATCAAGCAAGTGACCAAGCAGGTTTTCAAGGAAAGAGGGAGAAGAGAAAAATGGAAAAGACGTCTTATCTTTAGGACTAGTTCTATTGGGACTTTTTACTCTTCGGCCTGGAACAATAAATGCATCTTCTATAGAGCGACAGTCTGGTCCTTCTAGAGACTCTGTATCTCCTTATAAAGATGTTAATAATATTGGTATTGATATTGATATTGATATTGAAGAGATAGTTAAAAATTGGTTGAAAGAAAAGTTTAATCTTCAAGAGGGAGAATTTGATCTATATATTTTGGGTAATAATTTTTTTGGTATAAAACTTCATGAAATTAAAGCAGGAGATCAAATAGAGAATTCACAGGGAAAATTTAATTCTATTTCTCCAGATAAACCACAAGTATATGGTTTTATTAAAGAAGGTGAACAAAAAGTTGTGCTTTTACCAAATATTGTGACTCCATATGGCAGATTTTATCTTGATAATGCAGTTACACAAGAAGATGGAAATGTGCTTTTAGAATACAAATCTGAATCTGGTGTTTTAGTTCCTTTTTATATGGAGATGTCTAAACTTAGTGAGAACTCGATAGCCGATGTTTTAGTTGAGTCTATTAAAGAAAAGATATCTGACGGCAAATTGGTTGTTGTTTCTTTTAATGATTCCCGAGAACCGGCTGATTTTTACCAAATAGAGTCTCCTATTGCAACAGGTGGGTTTGAAACGGAAGTTTCATTGTCTTTATCTTTTAATTCAGTTAAAAATCAACTAAGTTTAAGTTTTGGTGATAGCAGATCTGTGGTAATACAGTTGCCTGAGGAGTTAGCTGAGATGTTTAAGCAGGCAGGAGAAATAAAGCCTGAATTTGTTGTTGATGAAAATGGAAATTTAGCGGTAAAAGGTTTGCCTGAAGGAGTTAGTTTACATTTAGAAGGAGGTTATCCTTTTTTAAGTTATCAAAAGACAACAGTTTCAGGAAAAGTAGAAGGAAACAGTCTAAATGTAAGATCTGGTCCAGGTACAAATTACCCAAAAATAGATTCTTTAAGTCAAGGAACTGAGATACCATTGTCTCAGGGAACTACTTTTTATGTTCCTGAAGAAGGTGAAGAACGTGAGTATAGTTTAGGTTTAAGAGAAAGCAGAGATAAACAAGGGTAAGCCAGTTTATGAGATTATGTTGATAAGTACAGGAGACCAACAAGAAGCAATAGCCTTATCAGGTATTAAAGAGGTTTGGGCGCGAATAGGTGATATAGGTGATAATAGATTCGTTGCAGTAAGATATAATGGAGAAGCATTAGTCGCACTTAAATCAACTGTTGTTGAAGAAAATATCGAAGTTGCTCCTTCAGCAGATCTTCTTCCTCCGCTCCTGACTTTGAAAACGCTACGGAACTTAAGGCTGCAGTAAGTGATTTTGTCAATGCAATGGAGATGGTAGGAATTAAGGTAGATGTAGAAGAAGTAAAGAAAAATCTTATCTTTAGAAAGATAAGGGGTAATGATGGTAAGGAGTATGTTGTTGGGGTGTATAGGGTAACAGGACTCGATGGTACTCCTTATGTTTTTCCTTTAAAAGCAGAAAGGTACGAAAATGGTGAATTGAGATGGGATTTTAAGTCAGCATCCAGAGTTTTGGCGGAGGCTCAAGGAGTTCTTTTGGGAAATAATGATGAGGCATGGCGTTCAGATTTGGGAGAAAAATTAGAATACTTTGGAACAATAGCTATGGCTGAAGGATTTGCCGGAACAGAAGGATATAGGATAAGATTTAATGAGAGTGATCTTCCTTATATAGAAGAGGCCTATGAAAGAGTGCGAACCATAATCAACCGTGGAGGGTATCCATTTTTTAAAACATCAATTGTGCCTTCTTTTTTAAATGGAGTACCTCCAGATCTGGATAAGGCTATAAAAAGTATGAGTGTGGAAGATGTCGAGCGGCTTTTGAGAGGTCATGTAGAGAGAGTTATGACGTATCAACCAAATAAAAATGCACCTAAATTTAAAGATCTTGTTGATGTTTGGGAGATTGTTGGAGAAGTTAACCCTTATTATATACAAAGGGGTTGGAATAGGCATCCTTTTATAGAAAAATTTGCAAAACCAAACGATCCTGATTTTGGTTGGAAAAAGTTTTTTGAAATAGTTTTTAGAACAGCACAACAAATTGATCCTGATGCCCTTTTGATTGTTTCCAATTACAACAATGAATATCCAAATGATTTACATCCCGGTGGGACTCAAAAACAGACTCTTGAGATTATTAGATACTTAAAGTCAATAGGTATTAATAATGTGGGAGTTGGGTTGCATATGCATCTAAACTTATATGGAGATCATGTAATTCCAACACCACCACAGTTTGCAAATGTAATTAGATTATATCGTAGCTCTGGGGCGGAACCAATCATTACAGAATTTGATTTGAATATAAGCACTAAACCACATGTGCCAGCCGGAAGACCAGACTGGTGGCCTTCAGTAGCTTTTAACCCAAATACACGTTATGCTGATCAAGCAAGAATATATTATGACCTTGTAAAAACTTATTTGGAAGAAACTAGAGGGCAAGAAAACAGAATTATATCATGGTGGGGAAGAAGAGATAATCATAGTTGGATTGAGCTAGGTCATAAAGTAGAAGATGCTGATCCTCTTTTGTTTGACCACAATGGAAAACCAAAGCCAGCGTTTTTTGCTGTATCATCAGCGCTATATGAGAGTTTGTTAGAGAAATTTGACTAATAAAATTTTTCTACAATATATAGAGTATTTATTTAATGGAAACAAAATTGTTAATATTTTCTAAATTAAGCGGAGGTGGTCTTGACAGGTTTTTTCAATTATTTTATCAGTTAAAAACTGAAAACTTTGATATATTTTATTTTTTTTACAATCCTCCTATTCGTAAGGAAATATACAAAAATACAAAATATAGGATAATAAAACCAAATTTAAGATATGAAAATGATTTCATTATTTTTTGGCCAATTAAATTTATTTTTTTTATTAATCACTTAATAAGAACTTTTTTTATTTTAAAAAATTATAAAAAAAAATATAAGAAAATTGTTGTTTTAAGTGCTGATCTTTATTCTTTAGCTATTCTGGCTTTATTAAAAAATTTATTACCTTTTTCTTTAGTATTTAGAGTAATGGTTGATTTTGAAGAGTTACTACTTAAAAGAGGGATTTTGTTTCGTAAATTAATTCATCTTGTTTCTATATATGCAATAAATAAAGCAGATAAGGTTGTTTCTGTTTCTAAAGGACTTAGTATAAAAACAAAAAATTTTTTTAAAATTAATTCAACTTCAAAAACAACTTTTATTTATAATGGAGTAATCTTTAATGTTATAAAAAAACCAAGACTATATCCGAAGCAAAACCCTGTTATTCTTTATGTTGGGCGACTTGATAAAGAAAAAGATTTGCAGACAATAGTCAAGTCTTTTTACTTTGTCATTATAAAAAGGAGTGATTGTCAACTTTGGATTGTTGGTGACGGTTCTGAAAGAGAAAAGATTAGTAAATTAATAAAAAATATAGGATTGCAAAAAAATATCAAAATGTTTGGTTGGAAAAACAATGTAGAAGAATTTTATAAAAGAGCCCATATTTTTTGCTTCGCTTCATTTTATGAAGGGTTTGGTTTTGTTATTATAGAAGCAATGAGTTTTGGACTACCTGTCGTTGTTACAAATTCTCCCTTTGGTCCAGGTGAAATAATTGAAGATAATAAATATGGACTTTTAGTACCTGTACAAGATTATAAAAAAATGAGTAATGAAATACTATCATTGTTAAGTAGTAAAGAAAAATATATATATTATTCTAAGAGATCTCTTAAAAGGGCAAAATTTTTTTCTAAAGAAAAGATGTTATCAGAATGGAAGAAAGTGTTTCAAGAATTAATTTAGTTTGCTTGTTCTTTAAGAACTTTTTGTTTCCACAATTATTAAACCTCTCAAGATCCAAAAAAGAGATAGATATGTAAGATCATAAATAGGATGAAACAGAGAAACCATAAATAACCCCCAAAAAGATAAAATTAATGAAAAAAACAACAAGTTTTTCCTGTTATTTTTAATATATTTAAAATCAAAAGAAAAAAAATATATCACCAGTAACATAAAAGAAATTACTCCTAAAACTCCGCTTTCTGAGAATAAACTAAAAAATATATTATGTGGATTGGTTAAAGTATACTCATCTTTTTTTAACAAATAAAATTGTGAATAGTTTTTTAAGGAGGAGTCAAAATAATAATAATAATTTCCCAATCCTACACCTAATAATAAATTGCTGTTACCAATCTCAATTGCTTTCTTCCACATCTCTATTCTTATATTAATGTTTCTATAATCAGTATTCTCTGGAAATATTATCCGAAATAATGCGCTTTTATTAAATACCTTAATAGCAAAAAAATTGCTGAAATAAAATATTAAAAAAATTAAAAGTAGAGGTATTATTATTTTTTTAGAAATAGAACTCGTAGCTCTTTTCTGATAAATAAACTTATAAAAAATGATCCACTTAATTGAAACAACAAAAAAAACTATTAATTTTGTGCGCCAATTAGCTATATTAGTTAAAAAAATAATTAGTAAAAAAAAACAAAATAAAAAAAAACGAAAGTTTTTGTTTCTACTGGAAACAAAAAAATATAGAATTATTGGGATAAAAACTTCTTCAAAAGTATTGCCAAACAATCTCCCACGATTTAAGCTGTAAATTAAATAATCAATTCCGCTTGGATGCAGAATTATTTCTAGATATTTTAAATAAGTTTGTGGAGAAATAAAAAATCCTATTTGTAAGATAAGATTAACAAAACTTGCTGATAATAAAGCTGTTAAAATTAAGGAGATATCTTTTTTAGAAAAGTATACAACTAAATTATTAAACAACAAAAATCCTATGACGAAATTTTTCCATATTTTCATTGACGATATAATATCTAGACTTTTAGAAAGTGATAAAGTTATTGATATTAAAAAAAAGCTTAATAATAAGAAAAATCTCCGTTTTTTATACAATTCTGATTTTAATTTTGGTACGATAAAAATAAATGGAACAATTGTTAAAATATAAGCGATTTGATTCGTATATATGTGTGTGCCTAAAATTCTTATTGAGAATAGACGATATAAAAATATAGAAATAATGGTAAATGCTTTTAAGCAATTTTCGAATCCTGTTTTATATATCTTATTCATAAAATTTATTTTATAATATTTATAATATTGTTGAGTAAATGTTATGATATTATTCTCTGTAATTATACCTACTTTTAATGGAGAGAAAACGATTGGCGTTCTTCTTAAAAAGTTAAGACAGATTTTTTATTCTTCATCATATAAATATGAAGTAATTATAATTGATTCAGAATCAAAAGATAAGACTTTAGAAGTTGTTAAAAAATTCAATAGAATATTAAATTTACGGATATTTACAATTAAAAAAAATGAATTTAACCACGGACTGACTCGGAACCTAGGAGTGTCTCTGTCGAAAGGTGAATATATTTTATTTTTTTCGCAAGATGCTGTACCAGTTAATAATAATTTTTTAGATTATCTTATTAGCGATTTTAAGGAAGATGATAAAATCGTTGCTGTTTTTGGCAAAGAAATAGCTCCTCCAAATGTTAAAAAAAATTTTTTATTTTTAGAACATTATTTTTGGTTTAAAAGATACGAAGAATATTTCGATAAAAAAGGAAGAGTTACATTTTCTGCTGAAAATTCGTATTTATTTAATGAAGAGAAAATGTTGTTATATTCATTATCCAATGTTTTTTGCTGTTATAAAGCAAGTTTTCTCAAAAGAGAATCTTTTAGGGAAATTTATATTGGTGAAGATATATTAATGGGTCAGCAAATAATAGAGAAAGGGTACAAAAAGATTTATGATAGTAGGTGTAAAGTCTACCATTTTCATACTAAATTTACTGACTATTTTATTAGATCTATAAATGATTTATATTTTAGACTTTATGTAATCAAAGAGCCATTAAAATTAAAGTTAAAGAATAAATTGAGAATAATAACTAAAGAAAATAGTTTAAATACAAATTTTTTTGAATTGATTATATTTTATTTAATAAAAGCTTTAATTTTTGTAATTGTGCTTTTGACTAGATTAAAACACCATGTTTTAGTTTTTTTAAATAAAAAATATAAAATGTATTTAATAAAAAAGTATATATAAAATCTAATTTTAGGAAGTCGTCTTGGTTCGACTAAAAACCTATATAACCACTCAAATCCAATTCTTCTGACAAGTAGAGGTGCTCTTAAAACCTTTTTGGCCCAAAAATTAAAGCTTCCACCTACACCCATGCAGACAATTCCTCTGAGTTTTTCTTTATTACTAAATATCCATATTTCTTGCCAAGGTGGACCATATGCTACAAATAAAAAATCTGGTTTAAATTTTTGAATTTTTTTTATAATTTTTTCGTTTTCTTGTATAGATTCTCTAGCGATTTTTTTTGCTCCTGCAGAATAATAAACTTGTAAATTTGGATATTTTTTTTTAAAAAAAAAGGCAGATTTTTTTGCAGTTGAATTAAAACCTCCTAGAAAAAACACTCTTTTTTTATTTTTGTAAGCATATAAAATTAGCTTTTCAGCAAAGTCCGTACCTGCCAGTCTTTCTCCTGTAGCTCTTCCATATATTGATGATAATAATTTTATTCCAATTCCATCTATAAGCATCGCATCTGATGAGTTAATTACATGTCTATAAAAACTACTTTTTGTGGCTCGAATGAAAATTTCTGGGTTCATATTTACTATATGAAGATATTTATTCTTTTTGCTTTTCAAAAATTCATCTACTAAAATTAATAATTCCTTTATTCTGTAATTGCCAATTTTTACACCTTCTATTTTGCAAACTTTACTAGTTGCCATTACTCAATCACTTTTATTAAAGATAATTATTAATGGAAAATTTCAGGATTTGATGATTTTTTTGTTTTTATAAAACATAAAAATATATTTTCAAAGGATGTTCCATCCAATACAAAAATTAATTTTTAAAATATCTTAACAAAAACTTTGTTAAAATCATAGTGGCATAAGTTTGAAAAAAAGTTAAAAAAGGAATAAAAATTAAAAAATATCTATCCCAGTTTAATTTTATTAAGAAAATATAGAAGGCAAAATTAAGGCTAAAAAAAAATAATAATGCTCGTGCAAATTTTTCTTTTGCACTTAAAAATATTCCGAAAATAAATAAAAAAATTTTTATATTACCTGGAAGGCTAAAAAAATAATTATAATAGTTGTGACTTTTATTTAGGAAAAACTTTTCTATAAAAATATTTATAGCATGAAAAGAATTTTTAATAAATGCTTCATTAAATGTTAATGTTTGTAAGTATTGCTGAGTTGTGCGAAAAATAATTAAATCAGAAAAAGTTAGGAATCCCATAAACAAACTTGGATTTAATATTTCAAGTAATAAATTGGCAAAACTTATAAATATGATTGTTAAAACCAAAAAATTAAATATTGATACTTTTTTTCTAATACAAACAACACAAAATATTACAAATAAAAAAATTAAATTAATTGCTCCTGAAATTTTGGTATTAAATACTATACTAGTTAAGAAAATTAATACCAAAATACTAATTACTGGTTCAATTGAAAGATTTTTTTTTACATTTTTATCAAAATAAAAATTTTTTTTGTAATAGTTAAAGAAAGAAAGTAAAAAAATACTGTTAAAAAAATTAAGCCAAATATCGGAATGAACATAAATATTCCATTCTGTGAAAAATTTATTAGAAGAGAGAATAACAAAAAATAAAAAAGAAAAAAGTAAGCTTCTTGTGATAAAGAAAAATAAGAGAGAAAAGGCAAAAACAGAAAATAATAAAAACAAACTATTTATTTTTCTAAGATAAAGAATGATATCAATAGTCTCTGAAAATTTTTTACCATATTTTAATAATAAATAACTTTTTTCTTTGTTTGTGTCCTTATAATTCCATGGGATATAATTGATTTTATTTTTTTGATACTCTGGCACATATATAACAGCCTCGTAAAAATTTTTTTTAATTATAAATCTGGTGAAATCGCCTTCTTTTTTAATTTCATTATTATATTTTAAGTGAATTAATGTTCCATAAATAAAAGGAGCAACAAAAGGATGATCTTTGGCAAAATTGCTTTGCCAAATTTCTTTTTGGAATTTTTTTTTAATAAAAGCAAAATCATAAAAGTAAGTTTTAGATATCCAGTGGAATTCATCCCAATATTTTATTGGAAGTTGATTAGAAAGTAAAATAAATCTTATAATTAATATCAATGAATATAATGTCGATAGTAAAATTAAAATCAGAATTATAAATTTTTTAGTATTGATATTTTCCATTTGCATAATTTTAATTTCTTTATCTTGCATAAATAAATTAAGTTTTTGTGAGACTGTTCTTTTAAAGAAGTAATAGAAAATATTGATTTATTATTACCCTTGTCTAAATTTTCGATTTTGTTGTTTTCCATTTTTATTTTAAAAAGATAATTTTTTTAATATAGAAATATTATTAATCTACCATTTTTTAAATATTTTTGAATTTGTTTTTTAAGAAATTAAAGATTAATTTGGCTAATTTTGCATGACCTTGAGGAGAAATTGAATTTTTGGGTTTGTCATAATAATTTTCTTTATGTTGTCGGAACTCAGTTAGTTCTAAGATCTGTGTGTTGGGTTTATTTTTTAGTAGATCTTTTATTTGTTTAGGAATGTCATATAAACTTATGAAAAGGATTGGTCCTTTATAATACGAGTAAAATTGATTTAGGTATTCTTTTTGTTTTATATAAGCCTCTTCTGGCTTTATTGTTTTTTCATATTCTTCCCAAGCCAGGTCCCAAGTAGGAAAATATTTCCCTTCTTTTCTGAGTTTTTCTTTCAGAGATTCATTGTTTTCAACTGTAGCGTATTTTTTAGTTAAAGGAATAAATTTGTCGTTTAAGCGATAAAAGTTATTGTTCATTATAATTATCAAATCTGGTTGATATTCTAATCCTTGAATAAAGAATCTAATTAAAGCATAAGATAGATCGTAACTATGATATGATAGGTTTATAACTTCAACAGTCTCATATTTAGATAGTAACTCTTCATTAAGTTTTTTTTCTAGTCTCTCTGTCCAGTTGTCTTTTGTATCAACTAAAAAACCAAAAGCGTATGAATCTCCTAAAACAATAATTCTATAAGTCCCTTTTGGTTTGTTTTTATCATAGTCTCTTGTTTCATTGAGTGAGTCGCTGTTAAAAGTATATTTTGCTACAATATTTAGATCTTCTTTTTTTGATATTTCAGTAGTGTTAGGTTTAGGTATATACATATATCTTGCATTATCGAGGCAAAGTTCTAGATATTTATCAGGGCATTTTGTTATTGCTAAATGTTCTATTCTGTGTTTTTTTAAATATTGTTTAATATAATTTAATCCTTTAAGTTTTTGTCCTGTTTTTTTGTTTAGATCATAGATTTGAAAGGCTAGTTCCAGATCAATTCCTATAGGATAAAGATAGTCAAGCCTTTCGAGGGTTGCTAATGCTTCATTGGTTTTGTTTTTGCTTAGATATTCATAATATAATTCATTTTGGTATTTATAGTCATTGTATGTTAGTCTTTTTAGAAAATCGCTTTTTGCTATTTCATCTATTCTGTAATACTTTATGTTTAAAGGATTTATTTTCTTGGCTAAATCTATGTTGGTTAAACTTATAATTTCAGCAATTACTATAGTTTGAGAGATAATAAATAATAAAAAAATATTTAGATAAATTAATGCCTTATTTAGTTTAATTGGATTAAGTGTTTTGGCTGTATAATCTTTTTTATCAATCTGACTTAATAAAAACACAAAAAAGAATATATATCCAGGCATTCTAAAAAAAGAAAAGTTTTGACTAGTTATTAGCATTGAAAAACAGGCTAGAAAAAAACTCTGGTCATATAGATCCGATGATTTTGAGGTTTTAAATAATTTTTTTAATACTAAAAAAATTATTACGAAACCCAAAATTCCTAAATCGTTTATTAGGTCAATGAATACATTATGGCTAGTTTCATCTGGTATGCCCCATTTTATGAATCTAGATGAGCTTATAGAATAGGTGTTTAAGCCATTTCCTAAAAAGGGATTTTGTAAAAATGCTTTTATACCACTTAGGAAATAATCCTCTCTTCCAAATGTTGGTTTATGTTCTATATTTAGCTTATAAGGATTAAATACTTTGGCTGTAGATAATAAAAATTCCTTATTAATTGCCAAAATTGAAATAATAATTACGACAAGAATAACAAAACCTCTTTTTTTTGCGGATTTTAATTTAAATGCTATTAAGTAATAGCATAATGAGATTAAAAATGCTAAATAGGCTGATCTCATAAAGCTTGCCAAAAACAATAAAAATAAAGGAAGCAAAATTATAATCAATATAATCTTTTGAAAGAACTTAAGTTGTTTTGATAACAGAAAAGGTAGAATCATAACTAAAGGTAGATTAGTTATTACAGCAGAGAAATGACTGGTGTTTGAAGGTGAAAACAGATACTGCCTATTTTTGTCAATAAACTGTATAAGGTTTTGTTTTGGATCCATTAGTGTTAAGATTGTCAATATATTTGCTATTATAGCTGTAGAAATAATAATGATCTTCTTGGAAATTATTCTTTGGGCATTTTTGGCTAACAAAAAAAACATTATTAAATTTATATACAAAATTGTGTAGATATAGGATGCATATACTGCTTTTGATAAGATGGTGTTTATGACTATAAATATAATAATGACAGTTGCAACCTTAAGCTCTGTCTTTTTTATATATACTTTTTCTTGAGTTGTTGTTAAATATAAATTGAGTATTGGTATTAAAGATAAAATAATGTAATTTGTGTTTTTTAAACCAAAGATTTCTAAAAAAAAAGGAACGATGAATATAAAACTTAAGATTGATTTTTTAATTATTATTTTCATTGATCAACTTGCATTTATAAAAACTTTTATACTATTATATATAGTATGGAACTTTTGGTAAAAAGATTTTCTTTATTATTTTTTTTTAGTCTTTTTACGATTTTTTTTGTTGACAATGTTAGAGCAACGCATGGAGCCTCAAGTTGTCCTTCTACTCGTAGTAAGTCTACTTTTTCAGGTTTTGTCTTGTCTACTGATCCTAATGATTATAATTATTGGGTTCCAGATGGTTGGTTCCCGGGAGCTGAAAGTTATTCAAATTTAAAAAGACCTGTAAGTGTGAGTTTCTCTGATGTTCATGCTAGCGGAGTTCATACTTGGTATCAGATTTCTTTTGTAGTAAACGGCGTAACCTATTATGAATATGGTTTTAGATCAGAATTAGATTGTCGTGATTATACTTATGTTACAATTACTCCACCTTCTAGTTATAGTTGTGATAAAACACTTTGGATGATCGTTAATCCTCAAAATGAGGATATTTTGTCAACTGGTTTAGGTTGTCAGTCTGGTAGAGTTAATTGGGATGATGAAGATAACACTCGAAAAGCCATCTTTAATTTAACGACAAGACCTTCGTATTCTTGCTCTTTTAATGGTGATGGTACTGTAGATATTACAATTGGTTGGAATTGGACTACTTGGGCTGATTTTTTTTCAACTAGGTTAGATGAGAATCCGGATAGTTTCTCTGGTGATTGTAATAATTTAAATCCAGGAGATGAATGTAGAGATGTATATGGAGCTAACTGGACTACTTTTAATAATAAACAGCCAAATACCACTTATAGTTTTTGGGTTCATCCAAGATTTGATCAACGACTTGGTGATTGGAATCTTGTTATGCGAAGGAGTGATATTGTTTGTTCTACAGTAACAATAACACCTACTCCAACTCCTACTCTAACCCCTACACTGACACCAACATCTACTCCTACTCCAACTCCTATACCACCAACATCAACACCAACTCCTACACCAACAGCCAGAGCGTGGATTAAGGTAAAAGAGGCTCCTTTTGCAGAGCTTGACTCCAGCTCAACTAATTTCAATAATAATTTGCCTACCAATGTAATTGCAGTTGATTCTTCAGATGATAACTCTTCTGCTAGATCAGTCTCTTTTGTTGATAGTCCTGATACAAACTACGAAAAACACGGCGTTATAACTTTAAAAAATGACCTTAGAGCTTCTAGCATGAAAACATCGGTTGTAGATAAAGGTATCTTTATTAAAAACTATGGCAACCTGTCTTTAAATAAGTTTGGCAGTTTTCAAGACTTTTTAGATTATGTAAAAAAGTTTAAGGAGTATGAGACTGTTGTAAATTTTAATAGTACCTCGTTAAATAGTTATCAAGATGGAGATATTGTTTTATATGAACCAACAACAGGCAGTTCCATTGTTAATTTAAGTAGTATAAGCAACCTGTCAAAGAATCTAATTCTTTTGATAAATGTTAATACAGTCAATGTTGATGTTGACAACTTTAATGTAGATACTGTAAATGATAGTATAAAGAATAACATCGTATTAATAACTAAAAACTTAATCATAAAAGACAATGTAAATAAAGTATATGGAGCATACTTTGCAGATTCAATGACAATAGAAGCCTCAAGCAATCCACTGAAGGTCAAAGGCATGTTGTCTGCTTTTTCAAACTTTAACCAAAACAAGACATTAATAACTCCAGCCAATCAGAAGCCTGCATTACTATTGATTTATGATCTAAAACCTGTTTTATACCATTTTAAGGCCTTATCTTTCTTTGTCACGCAAAGAAGATAGTATAAGTTGTTCTTTGACTTTTTCAATAATTTTTGTTGATAATAGATTGTGTCTTTTAAGGTTTTCTTCAGGTTTTGCGCTATGTGGAAGTTTGTCTACAGCAAGTTGTTTAATCTTTTCTGAAGGAAACTTTTCTTGTATAGTTGAGTATATTCCTCCGTATTTATAATGATCCTCAATCACTATTGTTAGTTTAGCTTTGTTTAGATACTGGTTTAGTTCATTTGGTAATGGTTTAATTGTGTAAAGATCAATTACTGCTGTTTCAATATTCTGCTGTTTTAGTATTTGTTGGGCTTTTAGGGCTTCGTTTAAAGTTGCTCCAGCAGTTATTAGCAAAGTTTCGGCAGAATGATTGCCATGCAGTTTAAATCCCGGAATTTCAAACTCTTCATTAGGTTGGTAAATTACTGGTGTTTCGTTTCTAGTAAGTCTGATGTATACAATTCCTTTTAGTTTATAGGCTTTGCTTATTAAGTTTACTGCTGATACTGAATCAGATGGGTAAAGTATGGTCGAGTGTAAAATGCTTTTGAACATAGCAATATCTTCAAGTCCCATCTGTGATGGTCCGTCTTCGCCTATGGCCGTGCCAGCATGAGAACCTATAAAAACAATGTTTGCTTTACTGTATTGAGCCATTCTTATTTGGTCAAATGCTCTAGTTAAAAAGGCAGAAAAACTAGACACAAAGGGTTTGAATCCGAATCTTTGCAAGCCTACTGCAGTAGAAACCATATTCTGTTCAGCTATAAACATTTCAAAAAATTTATCAGGCCTGCTTTTGGCAAAGTCTTGAGCATAGGTTGAGTTTGAGACCTCAGCGTCAAGTGCCAAAATATTATCATAGAACTCTGATAAAAAGTTTAAGGTTTTTCCGTAGACGCTTCTAGTTGAGGCCAGTTTTTGTTTTTTGTCAAAATAAAAACAAGCAGTGTGTGTGTTGTTTGAAAAATTTGCTTTTTTTATTTTATCGGGTTTTTTCAGATAAATTTTTAACTGCTTATCAATAGGTTGCAGTTCTTTTATTGCTTGTTGAAATTGATCTTGGTTTAGTGCTTTGCCATGCCAGTTTTCTTTGTTTTCTAAAAAAGAAACGCCTTTTCCTTTTATTGTCTTAAAAATTATTGCCAAAGGTTGGTCTCTTTTTATTAAAAGGTTTTTTTGGTATGTTTCATCTATTAGTCGGTTGTTGTGTCCATCTGAAACCACTAGTACTTTCCAACCGAAGCTTTCTATTTGAGTTTTTAATGCATTACTGTTCCAGCCCCAGATTGTCTCTCCTCTTTGGCCAAGCCTGTTGAAGTCTATTAAAGCGACCAAATTTGTTATCTTGTTGTATCCTGCCCAGGCAAAGGCTTCCCAGTTTTGACCTTCAGCTAGTTCTGAGTCTCCTAAAACAACATATATTTGAGCAGAGTTTTGTTTATCTAATTTTTTTAAAGCTAAAGCCATGCCTAATCCGATTGAAAGACCCTGACCTAAAGATCCTGTAGCAGACTCTGCAAGTTTAAACCTAAAGGTTGGGTGTCCTTCTAAAACACTTGTTTGTTTTCTCAAGGATAGCAGTTCTTTTCTATCAAAAGCGCCTGATAATGCCCAAAGCGTGTATAAAAGCGGACTGCAGTGACCTTTTGAAAAAATTAGTCTGTCATTGTAAATATTATCTGGGTTAGCTAAGCTAAACCTAAAATACTTTGCATATAACACTGTCACAAAATCAGTACAGGATAAGCAGGATGTAGGGTGTCCTGAACCAGCAGTAGTTGTGCTTTTTAAGATCCAGTATCTTACTGTTTTGCAGATGTTGTCAAGATAATTTTGGCTCATTTTTTTGATTATAGCATGCTTAGTTTTTAAAAATTTTATCAAGTTTTTAAAAAGCATGGAGTAGTTACTTTTTAACAGGAAAATATAGTTTGAATGCCAAGAAACCACTGCTTTTAATCTTATTGTTTATCTATTTGATTTAACTGAGGTTGTATGGTAATATAATAATTCTATATCCTATCTTTCCAATAGGAGGAGTTTGCCTTATGAAAAATGCTAAAACAACTACTAAATCAAAACAAGAGCTTAACCCAATGGAGCTTTTGCTCAAACAAACTAACTTATCTTCTGTAAAAAAGGGCCAAAAGGTAGATGCTAAAATTATATCTTTGTCAAAAAAAGAAGCAAAGTTTGATATAGGAGCAAAAACTTATGCCATTTTAGGCAGTAAAGAATTAAAAGACCTGGCTTTGTTTTATCCTTTTTTAAAAAAAGGTATGACTGTTCCTGCTGTTGTAATTTCTGAAGAATCTAGAGAAGGTTTTCCTGTAATTTCATTAAAAGATTTTTTTAATGAGGGTAGGTGGCAGATACTTGAAGAAAAGAAAAACTCTGAAGAAGAAATTGAGGTAATTGCTGGAGAGTATGGCAAAGGAGGAGTTTTTGTAAACTTTATGGGTATAAGAGGTGTTATCCCAAAAATACAGTTAACTCCAGAGTACATCAAAAAACCAGAAAAACTTGAAAATAAGAGAATAAAAGTAAAGGTGTTGGAGGTAGATAAAGAGAAAAACAGGCTGGTAGTATCTCAAAAAGCCGCTGTTTTGAATTTAACCAGAAAGCAACTGGAAGAGCGGTTTAAAAAGATTAAGGTAGGAGAAAAATACAAGGCTAAAGTTATAAATGTTTCAGAGTTTGGGATTTTTTGTGAGATAGATAAAATAGAAGGCCTTGTTCATATTTCAGAGATTTCATGGGAAAAGGTTGATAACCCCACAAAGTACGCTCAGGTTGGCGATGAGATAGATGTTATAGTAACTGAAAAGAATGAAAAAGATATGAAACTTAATCTGTCTATTAAGAGATTAACAGATGATCCTTGGAAAGATATTGAAAAAAGATTTCCTAAAGACAAAGAGGTTGAGGGTATTGTTGTACGAAAAGAAAATTATGGGTATTTTGTCAAAATTGATAAAGGCATTGAAGGCTTGATTCATATTAGCAAACTTCCAAAAGATAGAGATCTGCAGATTGGTCAGAAGGTTAAAGTTTATATTGAAAAACTAGATCTTAAAAGAAGAAAGATAAGTCTTTTGCTTGAACAGACAACAAAACCTTTAATGTACAGATAAGTTTTTTATTTGGTTGATTTTGGCTTTTTTTATATTCTTTAGTTAGCTCCTATTTCTTTTAAAATTGAGGCAGAGTATTTGGTTGCGTTTTTCATAGACAATTTAATGTCTCCTGTTTTTATAAATGTACTTATAAATCCTGCAGTATAGGCGTCTCCAGCGCCAGTTGTGTCTGCTACCTTCTTTACTCTTTTGGCAGGTTGGTAAAAACTTGCTTTAGCCGTATAACAGATACTGCCTTTTTTGCCAAAGGTTACTACTATAGTTTTGCCCTTTAAAAGAGGTTCTGTTTGGGCCAAGTTTAGTTCAAAGTTGAGTTCTTTATGGGGTTTTTTAAGAATATCTGCAATCTCGTATTCATTTTGAATTAAAACATCTACATTTGATATAGCTTTTTCCAACATTGAAGTTGATTTTCTGCAGTCCTCTACTCCAAAATTGGCAAAGATAAATTTGTTTTGTTTTTTTAAAAATCTTAGTATCTTAATTCTTTTGCTTAGACTAAACTCTTGCATATTGCCAAAATAAAAATACTGGCAGAGTTTGGCAAGTTTTTCTAGTTTGTTTTTTGAGATAAGTCTGGTTTTGTGTTTTTGATAACTTATTACTGTTTTATCTCCTGTTTCAGTTAAGATAATTGCAGACACTGCTATATAATCTTTAGCTGTTTGTAAATAATTAGTTAAGATTTTGTTTTTTTTTATTGTTTTGAGCAGGAAAGATCTGAACTCATTATTGCCTATTGTAGCAATTAAAGCAGGTTTTAACCCATTTCTGCTACAACCTACAGCGCAGTTGTAGCCGCCGCCTCCGATTTTTTGAATAAATTTATCCGCAAAATATTTGCCTCCAATAGCTAACTTAAGCCTGTTTTGATTATGTGTAAAGCTGTCTGATTTAAAGTAAAGATCAACTGTGATATGGCCAAAACATGCTATATCTATCATTTATTCAGACAATCTTTTTTTAAAATAGTCAACAAATGGTATTATTGAAGGATCTTCTTGATATAAGTAACTGAGATAAAAGCTAACAAAAGCTGATAACATCATAAAATAAAAAAGCTGTTGTGCTTTGTTTTTTCCTTCTGCTTCCAGCCAGATTGTGGGTATATGGTTTTGTCTGACAACCTCTTTGGTTATGGTAAATCTTTTGGCAATTCTTGAGTAATATAGATCAGAATAATAAAAAACAAAAACAGCTAAATCTTTAAATTGTTTTGGATTTTTTAAACCTTCCATTAAATGATGGTTAAGTTCTGGTATGTTGTGAAAATCTGCAATTGATTTGGCTGTCTCATTGATCTGGTTGTTTACAGCATTGCCCAAGCCTTTCAGAAACTCTGCTGATACAAAGATTGGCATTTTTCTCTCAATTTGTTTTGCTGTTTGGTAAGGCAAAGAGTTTTCTTGACCAAATGCTTCAGCTATTTTTTTCATAAATGAGATCTCCTCAAGCAAATTATCTGTTGTTCCTTTTTTTAATGCATTGATTTGCTCAAGCAGTCCTGCTAATGCACCGAATGAGTAGCCAAAAGCAAGTCTTGGTTGACCTGATGGGTTGTGTACTGGGTTAAGTTTATAGAAAGGTCTATTGAGTTCTTTCATTTTTTCTTCAAGTTTGCCGCCGGTTGAGATTCCTATGAGATAATCAGTTTTGGCACTGGCAGATTCTAAACTTGATATAGTTTCCTCTGTTGTGCCTGAATAAGATGAAAGTATTACTAGTGTTTTGTTGTCTAACCAGCCTGGTGTGAAATAATCTTGGCAGATAAATACTGGTTTTTTAAGTTCAGATTCAAAAAATCCTTCCAGAATAACTCCTGGAAATCTTGAACCTCCCATACCGCAGATTACAACTTTGTCTGTGTTTTGCGCATAGTCTTTTGCAAGTTTCAGTTGTTTGATTTCACGCAGAGCCTGGTTTATCTGGTCAGGTAAGGATTGAATTGATGCAACAACCTTTTTTTGACTGTCAGATAAACTTTTTAGCATAAATATGATATGATCATAACAGATAATAAGATATAATTCAAGTATGAGAAAAATTTTGATTTATATAGAAGCCTGTCGTTATAATCAGTGGATTAAAAACTTGGTTGTTTTTACAGCGCCTTTGTTCACTGGGCATCTATTTGAAACGCAGACGATTTTGGTTTGTTTCTTTAGTTTTCTGGTAATGTCTTTGGCTTCTTCAGCCTCATATCTGCTTAATGATATTCTGGATTATCAGAGCGATCTAAAACACCCGCAAAAAAGATTAAGGCCTATTGCCAGAGGTGATCTGGCTGTTCATGAAGCTGTTTTCATTATGTTTGTTACAACGCTTGTGGTATTGATTATCTCAATTTTTTACTCTTTGGCTTTTTTTGTTGTAGTATTGATTTTTTTACTACTACATTTTCTGTATTCGCTTTACTTTAAACAGAAAACCTTGCTGGATATATTCACAATATCTTTTTCCTTTATCTTAAGGGCTTTGGCTGGCGAGGTTGCCACAGGGTATCATATTCCAATCTGGCTTTTAATGACAATTTTCTTTATCTCTTTGTTTATGGCAAGTGTTAAAAGGCATGCTGAGTTGGTAAGGCATGGATCAAGTACCAGAAAGGTTTTGGAAAAATACCCTGAACACCTGCTTACATTTTTGACAAATACTTTTGCTACAACAACTATAATTAGTTATGCTTTTTATACTTATTTTGAAAACGCTCCTATTGTCCAAACTCCATTAACAAGGTTTTTTTCTCATTATCTGCCAGCCTTTGAACTGCGTAGGTGGATGATGATCACAATACCTTTTGTTGTTATGGGCATTGCTCGTTATGCGCAACTGTTGTATTCTTTTGAGGAAGGAGAAAGACCTGAGAAAATAATTGTGACTGACAAATTTATCATAGTTGTTGTGTTTCTTTGGGCTTTAATAATTGTCTCTTTAATCTATGTTTTTCAGCAGTAGCAAGAAACAAGCAGGTTTAAGTTTAATGGAGACTCTTATTGTTATAACGCTTATTTTGCTTATTTTAGCTGTTTTATTGTTTTTTATTAATGTGAGAGGTCAGTTAGGAAAAGGCTGGGATGGTAAGCGTAAAGCTGATCTTAATGAGTTGTCAAAGGTTTTTGAAGATTATTATAATGATAAAAACTGTTATCCTAAACCAGAGGAAGTTTGTGTTGAAGGTCCTATCACTGAGTATCAGGAAGATAATGTTTATGCTTGTAGAATCTGCGGCGGTAGTCTTTCTCCTTATAAAGATGAGCTACCCTGCGACCCTGAGGATCCTCATCATATTTATTTATACACAGTGGATGATTTAAACTGTCCTAGTTTTTTTGTTATTTATTCAAAATTATCAAATGAACAGGATCCTGAAATTGCTGAACTTGGTTGTAATCTAAATACCTGCGGACCTGGAGACCAAGGATACAATTATGCTGAACTTAGCCCAAATGCTGACCTGCTTAATAATATTTGCGTTGAATCAAGCGCTTTGTTTTGTTATCCTCAAGGTCAATCTGCCTGCAATGAGTGTGGATCTGGTTATACCGGACAAGATAAAATCACTGCTTGTGAACAGGTTTGCGATTTAGATAGAGGTTTGTTTACCTCCAGAGATGATAATCAAAATCTATGCTATAATGCTTGTGCTTATTAACTTAGCTGAATAATTTTTTTCTAATCTGATCTTCAAGCTCCTTTGCTTTCTTTTGCTCTTTTGTTAGCAAGTCAATAACTTGAGAAGTGCCTTGTCCAAGGACCTCCCCTTTATATTTAATAAAAGATCCAGATTTTTCTAAAATTCCTGTTTCAACTCCAAGCTGAATTAAGGCAAAGTTTTTGTCTATGCCCGCACCTGTTATAATAAACTGAGCTTCTTTGAAAGGAGGAGCTGTTTTATTTTTTACCACTCTTACTCTGATTTTGGCACCGTAAACATCTCCATCTTTTTTAAGGGTTTCAGCTTTTCTAATATCCATCCTTATTGATGAGTAAAACTTTAAGGCCATACCGCCTGGAGTAGTTTCTGGATTGCCAAACATAACGCCAACCTTTAGTCTGATTTGATTAGTAAAGATTACCACAGCATTGGATTTAGCAGTTATGGCAGTAAGTTTTCTCAATGCTTGAGACATAAGTCTTGCTTGCAGGCCAATCTGCATCTCTCCCATTTCTCCTTCAATCTCAACACGGGGAACCAGAGCCGCTACAGAATCAATAACAATGATGTCTACCCCTCCTGATCTAATCAGTGTTTCTGCAATTTCTAATGCTTGTTCACCTGTATCTGGTTGTGAGATGAGCAGATCGTTTATGTTTACGCCTATCTTTTCAGCCCAGTCAGGATCAAGCGCGTGTTCAGCGTCTATAAATGCCGCTGTTCCGCCCTTTTTTTGAGATTCAGCTACAGCAGATAAACACAGTGTTGTCTTTCCAGACGATTCAGGTCCAAAAACCTCGATAATTCTGCCTCTTGGTAGACCTCCAACACCTAAAGCTGAATCAACAGTCAAAACCCCTGTTGAGATTGTGTCAACCTTGATCTTGGGTTTGTCGCCTAATCTCATTATAGAGCCTTTTCCAAATTGTTTTTGAATCTGTTCTAAAGCTGTTTGTACTGCTTTGGTTTTGTAGTTGTCTGGCATATTTTTTTCAGTTGTAATTTTTATTTATTTATAATTGGTTTAGATTATAAACAAAAATAAATTTTACTACAAGTTGATTTTAGAAAGACAAATATTCTTGAAGTTTAGTTAAGGTTTATGTTATTATTAAGATAATAATTTTTTGTTAATATGATTGATACAAAAAGGTTAAATCAGCAATCAGGGCAAGCAATGCTGTTGATTGTTTTAGTTACTGCTTTGGCTTTAAGTATTATTGGAGCTGTTATCTTTGACTCTATAACTCAGACGCAGATTACAAAACTCCAAGAGGATTCTGCCAGAGCTTTGGCTGTTGCCGAAGGTTTAGCTGAACAGGCTTTGAAGGAAGGAGTAGATGTGTCTGCATCATCTGATTTAGGAGCCTTTATATCTGCAGGCAATGCGGTTGTTAGACAAGATACTTCAAATGAATTTAAAACTCCTTTGTTGTCTAAAGATGATGTTTATATTGTGTATTTAGTTGATTTAGGTACAAATGGAAATGATATATCAAATAATATCCGTGATTTAATAAACGGAACTTCGTCATTACCTTCTGCTGTTTACAACAATTTTTCAGTTTCAGTTGTTAATACCGAAGACTTTAATAATGATTCTTGTCCAGATGGATTGGTTTTAGAATTAGGTTTTATTAATCTGTCTGGGGGATCAGTTAGCAGGAAACATCGTGTAATTAAATGTGATCCAGTGTCTAATTTTGATCATACTTTAAGCACTTCAGGGTCGCCTTCTCAATACAGCACTGTGGTTAAGGGTATGGGTAGCTCGTTTACAACTCCTACAGCTCATTTAATGACAGTAAGGGTCTTGTATGCTTCAACTCAAACTTTTCCAGGAATAATACTTAAATTTAGCGCAGGTAGCAATTTTCCTTTACAAGGCATAACTGTTGACTCCACAGTAAGGACAACAACAGGAGTAACTCAGACATTGACTGTTTTTCAGTCTTATCCTCAGATCGCTGTTGCCTTCTTATTTCCTAATGTTGATGAGAATTAATTTATAGGCTGACTAGTCTGTATTTTTGCAGTTTCCATCTTATTGCAATAAAGTATTTTTGTTGTTTAATTAAAGTATGATTAAAAATCGTTTAGGTTACAGGAATTATACACCTGTTAAAGAGTTTACAGCTGGTATAGCCTTGACAGGGCCTGAGGTTAAATCTGTTCGCGAAGGCAGGCTTCAGCTTGAGAAGTCTTTTGTTAGATTTATTCAGGGTGAGCTTTATTTAGTTGGTGCAGTAATTCATCCTTACAAATATGCAGATTCAAATGAGTTTGATCCTGAAAGAAGCAGAAAACTGCTTTTAACTAAAAAAGAGATCATTTATCTTAAGTCAGCTTTAGAAAAGAATCGCAGTCTTACAATTATTCCTTTAATTTGTTATAATAAAAGCAAATATATAAAACTTAAGATTGCTTTAGCAAGAGGAAAAAGAAAGTTTGATATAAAATCAGTTGAAAAACAAAAACAGATTAAGCACGACCAAGAAAAAGAGATAAAAGAGGTTTTTAAACGGGGGTGACAGGCATTGATGGGAATGATTTAGCTCTTTTGCAAATCGGAGAGCGGAGCCATCCGTTAACTGGTAAAAAAAGTGCAGACAACTATGCATATAGACCTGTTTATGCTTAATTAAACAGGACTCTGCCTTAGAAACTCCGGTTAGTCTAAGGTCAGGGTTAAACCATCCGGAGACAGTCTTGTAAGGTTTTTCTGTTTTGCCTGCAGGGCTAGTTTTTTTAAAAAAACAGCAACTGGATTAAGATCTGCTTGTTGGTCTTAATCTTTTTATTAAAACAAGCTAGACTCTCCAGAAAAGATTTGTAAAAGAGCCTTCTCAGACCCGGGTTCAAGTCCCGGCACCTCCACCAAATTGAATTAGCCGCCTGCTTAGGCGCCTGCTCTGCGGGCGAGGCGGCGGCTATAAAATCAAAAGTGGATAATAACAAATTATCCCAGAGGTTATTATACCAATCTCTTTCTGCCTTTGTACAGCTTCATTTTCCGTTCTTTTCCGTACTGTAAAGCTGGCTCTGTAAATCCGCTTTTGCTGATAAATTTTGTTACGCCTTTCCTTCGCGCTTTAACAACTTCAGGTCTTGGAATGGGTCTTTGCCAATTCTTTATCTCTAATTTTTGCCTACCCTTTATTGCATCTGGATTGCCTAGACTACCAACATGCTTGGCTCTATGATCTTTAGCTTTTCTTTTTTCGTAGGCTGTACCTCGTCTTTGTGATTGTCCTTTTTTGTTGCTCATAGGGTTAATTGCTTTCGTTAGTATACGATGTCTTTTTGTAGGCGTAGACATACCGCGAGGAATAACCACCTCCGCCGGTACCGCCGTCTGTTCCTAATGTGTTGACGAAATAATCTTCAACTTCACGCGCAGAATTGGAATTTTCCGCTTCACGGTAAATCTACGCTCCATTTTTCTCGTCAACATTGTGGTCAATAAACAGACGTTCTCTCGGATCAGTAGCTATTCCAACATACCAATCAGAATAACTGCCACCGCATTGAGCCATGTGAGATTTAATCTCAGAAATGATTTCTTGTTTTGTCTTGGCCATACGATCGATAGATTAATTTATAATAGTTATTGTCGATCTCCGCAATAACTAACTCCAGTTTAGAACAAAGACTAGAACAAGTCAATATGTTCTTGACTTAAATTTGCTGTTAGCATAAAATTAAAAGTAGTAATTCATTGTGGATAACTATGGCTAAAAACAATCTTCACAAAATTCAAAAAAAATTACTGGACCTGCTTATTAAAAATATTGATGATCCCTTAACCATAAGGGAAATGCAGGATTTGCTGGATCTTTCCTCTACAAGCGTAGTTGCCTACCACCTATCGCAATTGGAGAAAAAAGGATATCTCAAAAGAAATCCGTATAATCCTAAAGACTACCAAGTTTTGAAAGACGCCCCCGAAAAGCAGATAACTTATCTTAATTTATACGGGCTGGCGCACTGCGGACTAATCGGTTCTATATTGGACGGCAATCCTATTGACCGGATACCTATCTCAACGAGACTGCTTAGCTTTCCTTCTTATGAGGCTTTTATGGTGAAGGCAAAAGGCGATTCTATGGAGCCCAAAATCAACGAGGGTGATTTTGTTATCGCAAGGAGAACAGATGATGCTGACAGCGGTAGCATTGTTGTTTGCGTGAACGAAGGTGAAGCGTTAATCAAAAAGATAAAGAAGGAAAAAGACAAAATCATTCTTATATCATTGAATCCAAAATACGCGCCCTTTCTTGCGGGAGATAATTTTAAAATAGAAGGGGAAGTGAAAGGAGTAATCACAAATAAGGTAAATTAATTATGGATAATTTAACAAAAGAACAGCGCAGAATATGCATGTCTAGAATACGGAGCAAGGACACTAAGCCCGAAAAGATTGTAAAAAAGATTTTAACTCAGTTTGGACTGAGATATAGACTGCATAATGCCAAACTGCCGGGCAAGCCGGATATTGTAATCTCAAAAATGAAAACAATATTTTTTATAAACGGCTGTTTCTGGCATCAGCATAAAGGGTGCAAAAAGCAGGCTGTGCCGAAGGCAAATATTGAGTATTGGGGTGCAAAGCTTAAAAGGAGTATTGAAAAACAAAAGAAAGATATAAAATTGCTTAGGAAAGCGGCTGGAAAGTGCATATAATCTGGGAATGCGAAACTAAAGATGAAAACCGCTTAATTAAAAAACTTAAAAAGATATTATTATGAAGTATGTTGTATTTAAATTAGCAGAATTATTCTGCGGTCCCGGCGGGCTGGCTCTTGGAGCTGTAAAGGCGAGAATAGAGCATAACGGCAGAGTTTATAAAATAAAGCCTGTTTGGGCCAACGATATTGATGAAGACGCCTGCAGGACTTACGCCCGCAATATTCACAACGGCGATCGAACCAATGTTGTCTGCGCGCCGGTGGAGACTATTGATTTTAAAAAAGTGCCAAAATTTGACGCGCTGGCTTTTGGATTTCCCTGCAATGATTTCAGTATAGTAGGCGAACAAAAAGGTTTTGATGGTAGATACGGCCCGTTGTATTGATACGGCGTTAAAGCAATAAATATTCATAATCCCAAATGGTTTATTGCTGAAAATGTTGGCGGGATTCAAAGCGCAAACAACGGAAAGGCTTTTGAAAAAATACTTGAAGATTTAGAAAATGCAGGAAAAGGATACAAACTGACGACTCATCTTTATAAATTTGAAGAATACGGCGTTCCTCAAACTCGGCACAGAATAGTAATTATTGGGATAAGGAAAGATTTAGATCTTGAGTTCAAAGTGCCTGCGCCTACTACTGCTGACAAGCCGCCAACAGCGCGGGAAGCTATAGAAAATCCTCCAATCCCAAAGGATGCGCCAAACCACGAAATCACCCAGCAGTCAAAAATAGTGGTAGAAAGGCTGAAATATATCCCTCCGGGCGAAAATGCTTGGTATGAAGGCTTGCCTGAACACTTGAGATTAAGAGTTAAAGGAGCCCGCATGAGCCAAATCTACAGGCGTCTGCACCCCGACAAACCTTCATATACTATTACAGGAAGTGGTGGGGGCGGCACTCACGGATATCATTGGAAGGAAAATAGGGCTCTGACTAATAGAGAAAGAGCGCGCATTCAAACATTCCCCGATGATTTTATCTTTGAAGGTTCAAAGGAAAGCGTTAGAAAGCAGATAGGTATGGCTGTGCCTCCAAAGGGGGCGCAGGCAATTATAGAAGCTGTATTAAAAACCTTAGCAGGTATTCCCTATGACTGGGTGCCTCCAAAAACAACAAACGGAAATGGGCAAGGAAACAGTCAGCCTTCTCTATTTGGATTTTAAATAAGACTTATAAGCTCCTGCCAGCTTTCCCTGTTTTTATGCAGTTTTCCAGACTGTTTTACATAGCGAAAGCCGGTAAATTCCTGCCCCGGTATGCTTGAAACTTCTTCTAATTCATCAACTCTGCACCAGCCGGCAATCTCGCAGAACATATTTTCAAAATCAGGAATTCGATCTTTATATTTGGGGTAATGCTACTGATTTTTAACCACTTCAATTATTCTATCTTTAGTGACTCGCAGTAAATGGTCGTCAGGAATATCGGGGCGGCAGAAAATGTATACATCTGAACGGCGTTCTTCCCGCACTATTTCATTTTCACTCAGGACCAAATAAGCACTTTTCGGCTTGGAAGATTTTATCCCAACGCCGATTTTAGGTTCTCTTGTATTTCCATTTTCTTTCACCCCAATAATGTCTTGCGGCACTATTTCGTCATATATTCTAAAGTCCAACTCTACATCAAAATTGAATTCTTTTTTGAAGAATTTCTTAACTGCAACCTCATCAAGCTGACCCTTGACCCAGTTTGTTATCTTTTGCCCAAACTCTCTTTGTCTCGCTGTTCCCCAGTCAGATAAAACATAGCCTCTGAAGTGTTGCGCTAGGGCAAAATCTAAACATAAAGCGTAATCCTCAAAAGTCAGCTCAACTGTTCTCCACTTATACCCCTCAAGCCACTTTTCAAGCTCCTCTTGATTAAAGAAAAATCGACCCCGCCCGCTTTCTCTCGGGAGACTGCTGAATTCACCAGCGTTTTTGAAATAATTATCAAAAGTTTTCTCGTCTAATTCGAGAAATTTTACTGCCTCTTTTTTGGATAAAATTCTGCTCATAAAAATTTATTTTTTGATAAAATAATCTAAATCTTTTTTGTATATTCTTGCGAATTCTTTCAGTTGCACAATATCAATGCGTCTTTGGCCGGACTCAATTTTTGAAACATAAGACTGGCTCCTGCCCAGCAGTTTTGCCACCTTCTTTTGGTCCAAGCCGACAGCTTTTCTGGCTTTTTTTAATTGGTGGACCAAAAATTTATGATCTTTTGCATAAATCGCTTTATCCATAAGCTACACTCTTTATAGTTATTATTTATATGCTATACCCCATGATGTTGTATTCCAAATTGGAATACCAGATTTTTTTAGAGAGATGTGGTTCAAGTGCTCATGCATGGGAAGGCAGTAGCAAGCGCATTTTTCGTTTTTTCTTACCAAAAAGCCGTTGCCCAGCCCGCAGATCTAGGTATCCAAGCAGGCGGGCAAAAAGGCAGGGGTCTTGGGGGAAGGAATTTTTGCGCGCCTGCTATGTCCGCCGAAGGCGGACTGGGGGTGGGAAGCGGCTCGTCTTTGCGTCAGCAAGGAAGCAAAGCCCGCAGTGAGCGGGGTGAGCCGCTGGGCGGGATTGCCGCCCAGCGGGCGGCAATAAGTCAGCGTCGGGGTTTTGCTGGTAGAAGGTTTTAACTTTTTCCAGCAGACACCACTTGGAAGTTTTATGTTAAGAGCTTTTGTTTTTTTTGTCTCTTTGTTAAATATCTACATCTAAAGAAGGTTTCTTTTTAATATTTTTATAACCTCTTTTAAATTTAGGCAAGGTTTGATCTTTAAATTTTTGCCAACTGTTGTTTTAAGTTTTTTATTATTTAGATAATCTTTGTTGTGACTGCCAAAACAGTGCCAGATTAAATAATACTCAAACTTTGATGATTTAAGTTTTTCTCTTATTGTTTCAAGGACCTTGAGTTTGTCATCTATAATAATAAGTCTTTTGTCTCTTAACTTAATTTTGTCAATTGTTTCTAAAATTTTTTCAGCTTTGTTCGCTTCTACAATAACATGGTTTTTGTTTATAGGTACTATTTTGTTTAAGTTTGCTATTTTTTTCAGTTGGATATTTTTATTGCCATCAGTAAAGATGTAAAAGATTGCTTGTTGTTCAATTAACAGCTCAATTAGTTCTTTGGCTCGTGGCATTGGTTCAACTTCAGTAATTGTGGCTATGATCTTGTTTTTGGAGATTTTCTGAAGCCTAAGTTCAGGTTCTAGTTCTTTTAACACATAGTTTAGGTTTGCATATCCAAAAAGGTTTTTCGCCTTAAGATAAAGTTTGTCAAAGCTGTTTTGGAGGTTGTGTTGTTTTAGCAGTTTTTGCAACTCAGCAGTTGTTGAGTCGGTGTTTATTAGTGTGTTGTCTAAGTCTAATAAAACAGTTGGCATAAGTTTATCTTATCAGAATTATTTTAAGGTTTAGTTTAATCTGCAAAAAAAATATTATTAACTTAATTTTTGGTAGAATGAGCTTATATGAAAACAGTTTTTGCCTATGGTTTTAGTCTTTTTTTGGCAACTATTATTTTAGTTGTGTTTATATCTGGGTTTTTTCCCGCAAAGTACTTTTTCCCATACAGAGATGTGCTTTTGGGTTATTCTAGTGCCAGTTGGTCTGCTTTTGGCAATTTTGACGGTGTCCATTATATAAAAATTGCCAGAGATGGTTATGACAACTTTCAACAGGCTTTTTTTCCTCTTTACCCTTTGTTGATAAGGTTAGTAGCTCCATTTTTTGGAGGTAATTATCTTACAGCTGGTTTGTTTATTTCTTGGATTAGTTTTTTTTCTGGTATCTGGGTTTGGTTTCAGGTTGGCAAAACTTTGGGTTTTGCTGATGTTAAGGTTAAAAAGACCTTGTTGTTGTGGATGTTTTTTCCTACAGCATATTATTTTTTTTGTCTTTATACTGAGAGTCTGTTTTTTTGTTTACTGGGATTTTCAGTGTATTTTTTGCTTCAAAAGAAGGTTTGGCAGTTGTTTATAGTCAGCTTTTTTTTATCCTTGACAAGGGTTGTCGGCTTGTTTTTTCCTGTTGTTGTTTTTTTTGATCCTGATTTGAGTTTGAGGAAAAAGATTTTTGCTTCTTTGGGGTCTTTTTTAGGTATTGGCATTTTTTGTTTGTATTTATTCAAAACAACAGGAGATCCTTTTTATTTTATTACAGCTCAGAAGGCCTTTAATAGCAGGCAGGTAGATTCTTGGGTGTTTTTGCCTCAGGTTTATTACAGATATTTTAAGATCTTTGTTACTGCAGATTTTAGTTTTGCTTATTTTATAGCTGTATTAGAGTTTTTGTTTTTTAGTTTTGCTTTTTTAATCTTAATTATTTATGGTTTTAAAAAAGATTTGTTTTACTTTTACAAAAAGTTTTCAATAGAAAAGGGTTTGTTTTTTTATTCTTTAATTGTTCTGCTTTTGCCTACTTTGACAGGATCTTTTTATTCATTGCCTAGATTTGTACTGCTTATTCCTTCTGTTATGATTTATCAGGCTGATCTGTTGTCAAAAAAATTCTATTTATATAATTTGATATCAGTTTTGTATTTGGTTTTATATTCAGTTTTGCTGATCGCTTTTGCCAATGGTTATTTTGTAGCTTGAAAAATTATGTTTAAAGAAATTAAAAGTAAAAAATTAAAGACAGAGTTGCGGTTTTATTCTTTGTCAGATTATGCGAATCTGGCCGGTGTTGTGTTGTTTTGTTCTGTTTTATTTTTTTTGTTTGCTGTTTTTATGGTTAGGCTTTTTAATTTAACAGTTGTTAAGGGTGAGTACTATAGCAAGTTGTCTGAGGAAAACAGAGTAAGGCAGATTGATTTGTATGCTTTGCGAGGCAGTATCTATGACCGAAAAAACTTTGCTATAACAAAATCTTTTGTCGCTGACAAAGATGAGACTGATAAAATCTTATCCTCAGATCGTAGTTATATATTTAATTCTGCCGGGCATCTGGTTGGTTATGTAGGTTTGCCTTCTGAGTCTGATTTGAAACAAGATAACTGTCTCAATCCTTTAGGTTCTGAGCAGTTAGTAGGAAAGATGGGAGTTGAAAAGTTGTTTGACTGCGTTTTAAGAGGAAAAAATGGTAAAAAGTTGTTGGAGGTAAATTCTTTGGAAGAACCTCAAAAGGTTTTAGCTGTTGAGGAGCCTGAAAAAGGTTATGATATTCGGCTTGCTCTAGATATTAATTTGCAAACTAAGGTGTTTGAGTATCTTTCTTCAGATGATTTTTATAAGGATAAAAAGGTTGCTGTTGTTGCTTTAAAACCTAAAACTGCTGAGATTTTGCTTTATCTGTCTTATCCAAGTTTTGATCCTAATGCTTTTTCTGTAAATGATAAAGAGCTTGTTAATTTTTATCTTAAAGATAAATCAGAGCCTATGTTAGATAGGGTTGCCAATGCTGTTTACCCTCCTGGTTCTGTTTTTAAGATGTTGGTTGCTTATTCTGCATTGCAGGAGAAGGTAGTTGATAAAGACACTAAAATTGAAGATACTGGAGTTGTTCAGCTTGGTCCTAGAGAGTATACTAATTGGTTGTTTACCAAATATGGCAGGACCGATGGCTTAGTCGATGTCGTAAAGGCTTTGCAGAGGTCAAATGATATTTATTTTTATAAAGTTGGTGAGCTTTTGGGCTGGCAGAAAATTAGAAAATACGGCTTGATGTTTGGTTTGGGTAAAACCTCTGGTTTTGGTTTGCCTGAGGCTAAAGGTCTTTTGCCTTCAGACTTTTGGAAAAGAGAGGTGGTTAAAGAACGCTGGTTTACAGGAGATACTTATAATCTTTCAATTGGACAAGGTTATTTGTTGACTACGCCTTTGCAGATTGCCAACTATGTTAATGTGTTTGCTAATAATGGCAAGTATTGCAGACCTCTTTTATTAAAAACCGATCAAAGTTTTGCGGGTTATCCTCAATGGGTGAAAAAGATATTATCAGAGTATGCTACAGTTTCTTGCAACAAGATTATAGATAATCAAACTAATTTAGAGACTGTTATAGAGGGTATGATAAAAGCCTGTCAACCTGGTGGCACAGGAGTTCCGTTTTTCAATTACAAAACTCAAGTTGCTTGTAAAACAGGGTCAGCTCAAAGTTTTACAGGTCAGTTGGCTCATTCTTGGTTTGTTGTTTTTGCTCCTGTTGATGATCCGCAGATTCTACTTACTGTGTTAGTTGAAAAATCTGGAGAAGGATCTGAAGTTGCGGCTCCTTTGGCAAAAACAATTATTGATATGTACTATCAAGAGACTGGTTTAGATTAGAATTTTTCAAAATAGATCTGATTTGGTTTGGCTCCTAATTTTAACAATAAATTTTTTACTTCTTCAGTCATATCCCTATTGCCGCAGATGTAAAAATCTGTGGTGTCTGAGATTAGTTTATCCTTGTTTTGGTTGATGTAATCTTGTAGATGTCCTCTGAAACAAGCCGGGTTGTCTGATGTTTCTCTGGATAAGCATAGTTTGTAAGTAAAGTTTGGTTGTTGTTTTTGCCAGTTGTTTAACTCGTCAATTAAGTATAAAGACTCTGTGTTTTTCATTCCCCAGATAAGTTCTAATTTTTCTTCTGGTTGTCGGAGAATATAAGAGTATAACATAGATCTAATTGGAGCAATGCCTGTACCTGTTGCCAGAAACACTTTGTTGTGATTGTTTTTTCTTAATATAAAGTGTCCGGCTGGTCCGGTCACTGTAACTGTTTGATTTATTTTTGCGTTTTTAAAAAACTCTGACCCTGCGCCACCTTCAACCAACTGAATTATTAAGTCAAAGTCTTTATTCTGAAAATCTGGAGAAGCTATAGAGTAAAGCCTTTTGAAGATTTGGCCATCTTTTTGAATATCTATTATCAGGTACTGGCCTGCAGTAAATTCTATTGCTTGCTCAGTTTTAAGTTTTATCAAAACTGTATCATTGTTTAATTGTTTTTTTTCAGTTATTTGAGCCTTTGTTTTTGTTAGCATAGTTTAATTTTCTGATAAAATTTTAAGATTATACCTTATTCTCCAGTCAAATGGAGACTGAGATAAAAGTTGTTGAAACCTTTGTTTTAATTGTTCTTTTTCTGCTTGCAGTTTTTTTAGTTCATTGAGTGTTTTGTCTGAAACACAGCAGGTGTCAATAATTTTTTTAAGCTGTCTGTTTTGTGATAATTGCAGATAGGTTTGTCCTGATATGTCTTTTGAGAGTATTTCAAAAATGGTTTTGTTGGTTTGCGAGTAATAGATATTTACTGCAACTAATATAAATAATAAAAATAATATTATCGCTTTGGTTAGGTTTAAAATCTTTAGTCTAAGTTGTTTGTTCTTTTCAACTCTGATTTTATCTTTGATCAGTTGTTTAAGTTTTAGCTTAATATCATCTGTTTGATCGTTTTTATATTTAAAAAACATTATAATTATTATATCATTGATAATAAACTTGAATTTTTAATCTTATGGTTTTAGAAATTAAAAAATTATGGATACTGCAGTAATTTTAGATCAGATATTTTTTTTCATAATTGCTTTGGTTTTGCTGATTATATCTGCTTTGTTCGCTAGTCTTTTTGTTTACTTTTTAATTCTTCTGATTAAGATGAAAAGATCAGAAGAAAAGTCTCTGGAGATGGTTACTTTGGAGGTTAAGGTGCCTAAAGAAAATGAGATTAAGATAGATTCAGCGGTTCAGATGATTGCTTCGTTCTCATCTTTGAAAAAACCAGAAGGTTTTTTTGGTTTTCTAGATATTGGAGATACAATCTGTTTTGAGATTGTTGGTAAAGAGGCTGATATTCGTTTTTATGTTTCAGCTCCTAACAACAAAATTGATTTTGTTGAGAAAGCAATTTATGCTTATTATCCAACAGCAGATATCAAAAGAGTTCAAGAGCCAAATATTTTCACAGATAAAGGTTATGTTGAGTTTGGAGCTTTAGTTTTGAAAAAAGAGCCGTATAAACCTTTAAAAACCTACAAAGAGCTGTCTGCAGATTCTTTGTCGTCAATAACATCAGCTTTATCTAAGATGAAATCAGGAGAAGGCGGTATTATTCAGGTTTTATTAAGACCTACAGCTTCAAACACTGCCAGTCAAGGTAAAAGTTATATCGCTAAAGTTAAAAAAAGAGAATCAGATCCTGAAAAAGCAACTTATAAAGAAGGACAAAAAATTTTAGACAAGATTGATGAAAAATGTTCGCAACCATTGTTTGATGTCTGTATTAGGTTTGTGGTTAATTCCTCTGATAAAGATATGGCTAAGTTGCATGTTGATAATATTAAATCAGCTTTTAATCAGTTTAATTCTGATTTAAACTCATTCACATCTGCCAAAATAAGGTTCAAAAGCGCTTTTATGATCAATTTTATTTACAAGTTTTTTCCTGTTTTGGAGATATTTGGCACTAAAAGCATTTCTGTGTTGTCTGCTGAGGAAGTGGCTGGCATCTTTCATTTTCCAAACAAGACGGTAGAGACTCCATATATAAATTGGCTTAAAGCTAAATCTGCTCCTGTTTCTCCGGATGTGCCTACTCAAGGAGGAACCTTTTTAGGCTATGGATACTATAGAGGTGTTAAGCGACCTGTATGCATATATGACGAAGATCGTCGCCGACATGTTTACATTATTGGAAAAACAGGTGTGGGAAAGTCTGTGTTGTTGCATGATATGGCTCGACAAGACATTCAAAAAGGTTATGGCGTCTGTGTGATTGACCCTCATGGTGATTTGGTTGAAGACTTGCTTAAGTATGTTCCTCCTGAAAGAGCTGAGGATGTTATTTATTTTGATCCCTCAGATACAGAAAGACCAATGGGCTTGAATTTGATGGAGGCTTACACAGAAGAGCAGAAACACTTTATGACAACAGCTATTATTAACTTAATGTATAAACTGTATGATCCTCAAAGAACCGGTATTATTGGACCTAGATTTGAACATGCGGTTCGTAATGCCATGTTGACAGCGATGTCTGATGAAGGTTCTACATTTGTTGAGATTGTCAGAGTCTTAACTGATGACTCCTATGTTAAAAGGCTTTTGCCTAAAGTAAAGGATCCTGTTGTTAAAAGGTACTGGACTGATCAGATTGCCAAAACTAGTGATTTTCATAAATCTGAGGTTTTAGATTATATTGTTTCAAAATTCGGCAGATTTATAACTAATACAATGATGAGAAATATCATAGGACAATCTAAGTCCGCGTTTGATTTTCGTAAAGTTATGGATGAAGGCAAGATCCTGTTGGTTAATTTATCTAAAGGTAGACTCGGTGAAGAAAACTCTAATTTTTTGGGTCTGGTGTTAATTCCTAAAATTTTAGTTGCGGCAATGTCAAGACAGGAGATACCAGAAGAAGAAAGACGCGACTTTTTTCTTTATGTTGATGAGTTTCAAAACTTTGCGACTCAGGATTTTTCAACTATAATGTCTGAGGCTAGAAAGTATAAACTTAACTTGACTGTTGCCAATCAGTTTATTGGACAGATTGAAGAAGAAGTAAAGAATGCTGTGTTTGGCAATGTTGGTACTATTATTTCTTTTAGAGTTGGAGTCAATGACGCTAATTATTTGCAAAGAGAGTTTCAGCCTATCTTTAATGAAGCGGATCTAATAAATGTTGAGAGGTTTCATGCTTATGTTAAGACAATTGTAAACAATGAGCCAGTTCCTCCTTTTTCTCTTGATTTAACCAAGGATATGAAGGAATATAAAAAAATGGAGAACAAAGAATTAGCCAAAGATATTATTGAGCTTTCTCGTTTAAGGTATGGTATTCCTAAACGGGTTGTTGAAGAGGAAATTGTCAGACGAGCCAGGCTTTAGTTTATCTGCTGATTAACGCAAAGAAGAATACTGTTTTAGCTCCATTTTTAATTAGGGTATTGCAGGCAGATAGCATAGTATGGCCGCTAGTTATGATATCATCAATTAAAAGAATATGAGGCGGTAATTTTTTTTCTTTAATCTGGAAAGCGTTTTTTACATTATAAAATCTTTTTAGTTTAGAGCTCATAAAAGATTGAGGATCGCTGTATTTTGTTCTTATTAAAAGCTGTTTTTGTTTCAACCCAAAAGGTTTAAAAAGGTTGTCATATATTAACTCTGCTTGATTGAATCCTCTTTCTTTTAGTCTTTTAGGATGAAGTGGTATGCAATCAACTATAATGTTTTTAGGCAGAAGTTGATAGAACTGCATTAGATCCTTCTGGTAATTTGCTTTTGTCAGATCAAGAAACTCAGACAAAACTTTATGGGCGCTTCTAAACTTTATTTCTCTGATTACTTTGCTTGTTAGATCGTTGTATCTGAACAATGAATAAACCAACTTTGGTCTTAAGTCTTTTTGACATTTGAAGCAGGTTAAGCCAAAGAAAGAGTGTTGTTTGCAAAAAAAACATTGTTGTTGCTTTGGTTGCAGTTGAGAGTTAAAACAATTTTTGCATAGATAAGCTCCTGGTAGTTTGCAGTTAAGACAAAATTTGGGAAAGAGTAAATAATTAAGTAATTTGTATATCATTTTATAACATTAAAATCCTCCATTATTTGTTGAGGCTGTTCCCAAAACTCTATGGTTTCTTCTACAACAGCTGTTTCAGGCCCTTTTTTTACAAGTTTTAAAAACTCATTAAGTTGTTCTTGACTGCCTTGACAGCAGATCTCAACGCCTCCGTTAACACCAAAGATCTCTGGTTTGTTATAGACATTTTTTACCCAACCTTTTATACCTAACTCTCTGGCTTTCAACCTTGTCCATGCTCTGAAGCCAACTCCAATCACTTGACCTTTAACATAGATTCTAAGCTGTCTCATATTAAAATTTTATCACAAATGTTTTTTTAGCCTTTAAACTTTATAAAGATTATTTTGTTTGAGTAGATTAAACTAGTTTTTAGTTTGAAAAAGTATAAAAAAATTCCCGCATATTTACCTTAAAATTAACGCAGGATATAACTTTGCTGTATTTGTGTATAATTTAGATATAAATTTAAATCTAATTTATGGATCAGGATTTTCAGGGTTTATTAAAACAAAATGAGAGGATTTTATGGGTAGGATTGCCTGAACCATTTCCTTTTACTGCCAGGAGGTATTTTAATTTATGGTTTCTTTTGTTTTACCTTCTTGTTATAGATGTTTTATTTTTAGGACTAATGTTTTATTTTTATAAGTTTTATAATGCAAATTTAAATTTGTCATTTACTTATGTGATTGTTTTTATTATTTTTTTTTGTTCTCTGTTTTTTTTGTCTTACATTACTTTATATGTTTTGGCAAAACCAGTTGTGAGTGCTTTCGGCACGCGATATTATCTTACAGATCAAAGGCTTATAGTACAGTATGGGCTTGTTAAAAAAGGCTTTAAAATTATTGATCTTGATCAGATAACTAATATAAGTTTTAAACAAAGCGTTTTTGATAAGATTTACAAGACAGAGTCTGCTGATATTTTTGTAAATTACACAAAGAATAATAAACAGAGCGGATTGTTCTTAATTGAAAACATCTATGGTTATAAGTATGTTTCAGATCTGATTGAAAAGGCAAAGAATAAAAATTTAGAGGATTTTTTATAAACTTATAGTTATAATTATTGTATATGGATAGTTCTATAAGTAATAAAAAAGTTGTTGTTGAAATATCTTGGAAGACAATAGTTTTTTCAGTTGTATTTTTACTTGGTATTTATTTTTTTTATCTTATCAGAGATCTTATCTTTGCCGTTTTTATCGCGTTTATTTTTAGAAGCGCTTTATTGCCTGTGGTTCAAAAGTTAAGACGACTGGGTATACCTCATATTATTGCATCTGTGTTGGTGTTTTTTGTTTTCTTATCTGCTTTTATAGCTTTTTTTGCTTTTGTGCTTCCGCCTTTGGTTGTAGAGACTACTAATTTTATAAGATCTGTGCCCCAGTATTTGAGTGTTGTTTTTCCGGGTCAAGATTATAGTTTTGATCTAAATTCTTCTTTAAATTTTTTGCCAAACTTTACTTCAGGTTTTTTTAGTGTTGTCTCCAGTGTTTTTTCTAATATTTTCTTTGTTATTATGACTTTGTTTTTAAGTCTTTATTTTATTATTCAAGAGCATTTTATCAGAGATATTTTGGTCACCTTTTTAGGTGAGAAACATATTGATACAGTAGTTGAAGTTAGTTTAAAGATAGAAAAAAGATTGGCTCAGTGGTTATGGGGACAGCTCTTCTTAATGCTTGTAATTGGTGTCTTAACTTATATAGGACTTAGTTTTTTGAATATAAAGTATGCTTTGGCTTTAGCTGTTTTGGCTGGATTGTTGGAGGTAGTGCCTAATGTAGGTCCTGTGTTGTCTTTGATTCCATCTTTTTTGATTGCTTTGTCCAATAGCTATCTTCAGGCAGTGTCAGTTGTTGGTTTGTATTTTTTTATTCAGCAGTTCGAGAACACCTTAATTGTTCCTTTAATTATGCGAAAGGCAGTAGGATTGAATCCAATAGTCACTTTGTTGGCTTTGGTAATCGGCGGCAGGCTTGGTGGTGTTTTGGGAATTATTCTGTCAATACCTATTTTAATAAGTCTTCAGATAATTTTGTTTGAGTTTATTTCAAGAAGACAGTAATTGTTATGAACAAAAAAGTAGTTGTAATAGGTGGAGGTTTTGCTGGTTTAAGTTGCGCGTATTATCTTAACAAAGCTGGGTTTGATGTTGTTATTCTAGAGCGCGAAGATCAACTAGGCGGTTTGGCTAGAGGTATTAAGTTTGATGGTTGGCATTGGAGTTTGGAAAAAGCAGTGCATCATTTGTTTTCTAATGACTCTGATATTATTCGTTTTGCCAAAGATACAGGTTTTTTTAAAAACTTGTTCTTTAAAAGACCTTTAACAGGCTATTTATACAAGATCAATGGCAAGATTCGCATATATACCCTTGACTCTTCTCTATCATTTTTGTTTTTTCCACTTCTTGATCTGTTGTCCAAGTTTAGAGGTGGGTTGTCTTTGTTGCTTCTAAGATTTTCTCCTCATTTTTCATGGTTTAAAAAGGTTGTCTCGATTAAATTTATAAAAAAAACAATGGGTGAAAAGGTCTATGTTATGCTCTGGAAACCTTTGTTTCGGAAAAAGTTCGGTAAATATGCGGGAAAAGTCGTGCTGTCTTTTTTTTGGGCTAGAATAACCAAAAGAACTGCAAAATTAGGCTATTTTAAGGGTGGTTTTCAGTCTTTTATAGATTATTTGGCAAAAAAACTTTCTGGTTCTGGTGTTTTAATTTTAACAAAAACTGAGGTATCTGCTGTAAATAAGAAACAAAATTATTTTAGCATCGAGTATAAAAAAAATGGTAAAAGCAAAACTATTGTTGCAGATTATGTGGTTTGTGCTTTGCAGGCTCCTATTTTTTTAAAACTTACAGAGGCCATCTTGCCTGAAGAATATAAACTTAAGTTAAGATCAATAAAATATCTTAATGCTGTCTCCTTAATTCTTGAAACAGATAAACCTATTGTTAATGATTATTATTGGTTAAATAATGCAGTTGCCGATTTTGATTTTACAGTTTTTATACAGCATACTAATTATATTTCTCAAAATCATTATGGAGGCAAACATTTGGCTTATGTAGGTTGGTACTGTGATTTTAAAGATCCGATTTGGCAGTTTAACTCAGGTTCGCAGGTATTAGCTCATATAGAACCGTATCTAAAGGAGATTAATCCTAACTTTGATAAATCTAAAGCAAGAACAGCTTTGTTTAAAGCTGTTTTTGCTCAACCTATTTTTGATAAAAAATTTGCGGAACTTAATTTAAGTTATAAAACACCTATTGAAAGGCTATACTTTGCAGGGTTTGAGTTGTCTTTTCCTTATGATAGAGGAACCAATTATGCTGTAAAGGTAGGTGTAGAGACTGCAAAACATATTATTCAATCGGTTTTTTCTTATAATAAAGATAAATCAATTTCATCAAAATCAAAATAGTACTGTGAAGGTGTGTAAAAGTCTGGTTCAATATTTAAAAAGATTTCTTCAGCTGAAAACTCAAATTCAATACAGTCTGCTGAACAAATAGGCACTGCAATAAATATTTTTTGCGGCTTAAAACTATTTAAAAAATTGCAGACTGCAGACACTGTGTAGCCATACTGAATGAAATCATCAACAACTAAAAGCGTTTTACCAGAGCAAATACTGTAAAGATCTTGATTGGTGTTTGTTTGTTGACAAATCAGCTCAAACTCTTCTTGATAATAAGGCAAGTACTTGTTTAAAGTTTGTTCAGAGATGTATTTGGGTTTATAGATATAGTCAAAACAATAAGCGCCTAAGCTTTGATCTGTCTGTTGGTTTTCTTTTATACTAACACAAGGTATTGGCAGGTGGGGTATTTTTAGTTTTTTCTCAATCTCTTTGCCTAGTGGTAAACCTCCTTTGAGAATTGATATTAAGACCGCAGATTTAAGTTGTTGGTAATAGTTTTTTTTAAGAAACTCTGCTAAATGTTTTCCAGCTGATGTTCTGTTTTGGTAAAGCATTTTTTATTATAATATCTAATCAATATCTAATCTGATCTTTGATATAATATCAAAAATTTCTAAAAAAGGGCCCATAGCTCAGTTGGCTAGAGCACTACGCTGGCAGCGTAGGGGTCAGGGGTTCGAGTCCCCTTGGGTCCACTTTAACTTCTCATAAACTTAAAAATCCGCTACATATCTTAAAAATAATCGACTTGTGTCTACAAGCATTCAGACAATATTTTTTGATCTCCTGTAACTTGCTAATTTGTTTGCTTGTAGGCATCACTAATCATCTGATTTGTTGGTGTTTCAAACAACTGTTTTTTTTCTGGTTATAAATTTGATTTTCCTTTAGGTTTTTTTTGCATTAAGCTAATTTTTAGAATTTAAACTCAAGATTTACAGATTGTTTTTATTGCTTTATACTTATATTTATGAAAGTATTACAACGAGTTGTTTTAAGTTTGATCTTGTTTTTTATTGTTGTTCAGTATTTTTCTGCTTTTGCTGTCAACTCTGTTGTCTATGCTCAGGCTGAGACAGTTAGTCAGGATACAAGTTTGGAGCAAATACTTAAATCTATTGCTCCAACAGAACCGATTGCTTGCGGTAATAGCGGCTGTCCCAATACGCCTCAAGATCTAGGCTATACCTGTGCAGACAGTTATCAGGATTGGAAAAACAATCCTGAATCTAATTTTTGGGTAGTTGATGAAGAAGTTACTTTTTTGGGTAAAAACGCAGAGCGCGCCAGGCAGTTTGTTTACTGGGTTTTTGATAGAGATAATATCTATAATGCAGAAGGTGTTAGAAAGGCTTGGCAGAATAGTAGAAATGTTGCTTTAGCTTTTGCTGTTCTTATTGTTGCCGCAAGCGGCTTGCTTATAATAATCTCAGAAAAGGTTTATACGCCGTTTAAGGTAGAGGTCAGAAATGTGATTTTAAAATCTGCTGGAATGATTCTTTTTATTATCTTCTCTTTTACTATTACTGTTTCAATACTTCAGATATCAGATGTATTGATGATGTTTTTTATAGAAAACATGGATGTTAAGTCTTTGTTTAACATCTTCTTTATAAACCCAGAAGGAAGGGTTGTGTTAACAGAAAGTGAAACTGCTTACAAAACCTTTGTGGGTTGTAAAAATCTAAGCACTTTAGCTGATGAGTCTGTTAGGGTCTCTATGTTTTTGGTTAATATTACAAACTTTACCTATTTTGTTTTAGGTATCTTTGTTATTATCAGAGAGATTGTGTTGTGGTTTTTGATCATTGTTTCTCCATTTTTAGCTCTATTGTTATACTTTAGGTTGGTTAAGAATACAGGGCTTATCTGGATTGGTGTTTTTTTTCAATGGATTTTTTATGGACCGCTTTTGGCTTTGTTTTTAGGATCTGTTTCTTTAATCTGGAAGCATGGTGTTCCTTGGGTTTTTAATTTCAGCAGAGTCAATACTGCTGATGGTTTTGTTTATCCAACAGGTATCTCTATTTTGTATGGAGGTCCAGCTCAAGACTTGGAGTTTGCCAATAGTTCAAATTATGTTGATACCTTTGCTGAGTATATTATTTCTTTGCTTATGTTGTGGGGTGCAATTATCTTTCCTTGGTGGTTGTTAAGGATCTTTAGAGATTATTGCTGTGAAGGTATTTTTGCTTTGAAAAACATTGTTATGTCTTTTTATGAAAAGTATACAACTAAAAAACCTCCAAAAACACCGCCTGCTCCTACTGTGCAGCCCAAGCTTTCTGTTTCTGTTCCAACTCCTGCAAAAACCAGTGTTGAGTCTGTTATAAGAATCTCTAACTTAGCTGAAATTAAGCAACTTCAGACTGAGAAGATTTTAGAGAAAATGGAGATTAGGACTAAAACTTTGCAGGACATAGCCAGATTTGAAACTAATAAAGAGCATAGAGAAAAGGTTGAGAGGGTGTTGACTGTTTTAAAACAACCAGATAGAGTAGCAACTCCGGAGGAGAGAAAAACTGTTTTAAATATTAAAAATGAGTTTTACAACAGAGCAAAACAAAATGATAGGTTGGCTCAGAGGGTTGTTCAAACTACATCAAGATCCATATTTGAACAGCAGAAATTAAAGGAGGAGTTGGTTAAAACAGAGCCTAAAATTGCTACTTTAAATATTAGTCTGGCCAGCGAGGTAAAATTGCCTGAGCGTAAGGTAGCTAATGTTTTTAATTCTTTTGTAAACAATATCGTAAATAACAACAAGATGATCTCTAAAATTTCAGAAAGAACATCACTGCCTGTTGAAAAAACTCAACAGATTCTGTCGTCTACTGTGGTTAACTTAAACCAGCCTGTTACTAAGTTAACTAGAATTGTCAGCAAATCAGCGAATGTATCTGAGACAGCTGTAAAGCAAGTAATCAATAATATATCTTCAACAGCTGTTTTTTCAAAAGCTATCTCAAACACAGCTTCATCTGTTAAGGTTTCAAAGGATGAGGTTTTATCTGTTGTTAATAAATTGTTTTCAATGTTTTCTGAATTACTTGAAGAGTCAAGAAAGACAGTCAGTTTTACTCCTGTGCTCAATCTGAGTTTAACAGAAAAAGAGAAGGAGATTGTTAATACCTTCAACAATAATTTGCTTGAAAAACACAATGTTATAAATCAGATTGTAAGCTCCAAGCCTGATCTTGCTGATCAGCCTGTAAAGGTTTTGTCAGAGTTTAGTAATGTTTTACAAACTGATGGTGATTTAGCTCCGATCTTGACTGATAAATCTAAAGTCGAGGTCTTGAAAGAAATTTATCAAGAAGTAGAGCCAAGTACAGATTTAGTTGAGAAGACAGCTGAAACTGCAAATATTGAAGAAGAGAAAGTGGCTGATACAATAGAGTCATCATTGCCGCTTGTGGTAGAGACCGACAAAGAAGTTGAAAAAGCTGTAGTTCCGCCTCCAACCTTGCCTTTGGAAGAGTATGAGAATACTAAAAAACTTTGGCGTGATCATTACTATAAAGGTGAGGTGCCTGTTTCTGAGAATATAGCTGATCGTAAAACCTGGATCGCCAATGATATTGTGATCTTGACAAATACTTTAAACAAACTTTTGTCAGATGATCCTAAGATTAGAGAGCAAGGTCTCGACGATGTTTCATATATTCTGCCATTGTTTATGTTAAATGATATGAAGTATGATGATATTTTAGTTTATCTTAAAGCAAAGTTAGAAGCGGCAAAAGAGGTTTCTGATTTGTTGCATAGGGAGGAAGAGATCAGGCAAGAGGTATTGGCTGAGGTTGAGGATAAGCAAAAGGTTAAAGTGCCTGTCTCAAAAAAGAAAGCTCAAAAGGTTCAGGAGCCTTTGGCAATGGAATTGGAACAGGATTCTGATGAAGATAATCTAGACAGTCAGGTTGGTGATAATCAAGAAGAGTCATCTGTTGATAATAAGGAAAATCAGCAAACAAATGAACAAACAATAGAGTCTAATTATCAGGATGAGCAGACAACAAAGGAAAAGACGACAGAGGAAAAGACAGAATCAGATGCTGTAACTGATGAGGTTGATGATTTTGGAGACGAAGAGAGTAGAAAATTATACGAGGATATAAGATCAAGAAAAAAAGATGATGAGTCAGACTAATTTAAAAAACAGACAGATTTTTATTTTAAATCCTTTAGCCAGTGATAAAAGCTCTGCGGTAAGAGGTTTGGGTAGGTTTACTAAGGTTGTTATCTCAAGTCTTAATGAGGCTAAAGTTGTGTCTAAAAATGAGCTTTCTAAGTTGTCGTCTAAAGACTCGCTTCTTATCTTTCCTTATATTAACTGGACTACCTTAAATCTGTTTTTGAAACGCTACACTGATAAACAGGTTTTGTTTATTCATGATCTAATACCATTAAAGTATCCTCAGTATTTTCCAAAAGGAATTAAAGGAAGTTTTTTTTATAAAATCAATAGATTTTTATTTAACAGAAATATAGATTTTGTTATTACAGATACTAATGCAGTTAAACAAGAAATCGTAAGTATTTTAGGTTTTCCAGAAGAAAAGGTCTTTGTGGCTTATCCTGGAGTTGATCCTGTCTTTTTTAAACAAGAGTTTAAGGCCAAACAAGATTTTTGTCTTTATGTGGGTGATGCTACTTTCAATAAAAATCTGCCTTTTATGGCGAGGTTGGTTAAGCAGGCAGGTGTTAAACTTTATCTGGTTGGTAAGGTCTGGGAATCTTTGACAAGCAATAAACTTGATCTGTCACATCCTGAGATGAGATCTTTAAAGGAGTTTTCAGAATTGATTTCAGGAAGTACAAACTTTAAGGTAGTTGGTTTTGTTTCAGATTTGCAGTTAAGAAAACTTTATGCAGAAGCTAGATTAAATATCCTCGTGTCATTAGATGAGGGGTTTGGCTACTCTACATTAGAGGCTGGGTTGCAGAGGACAGCTTCTTTGATCTCTGACATACCTGTTTTTAAAGAGGTTGTTGGTGATTGCGCTGTGTATGTTAACCCTTTAGATCTTGATTCTGCTGTATCTGCTTTAAAAGATTTGTATTATAATGATAATCTTAACAGTCAGATAGCTGAAAAGATTTATAAAAGAGCCCAAAGGTTTACAGTAGAAAAATTTGGAAGTCAGTTGAGACAGATAATAAAAAGGTTATAAAGTTTTTATGTTGAGATGGTAGTTATTTATTTAGGAGCTGATCATAGAGGGTTTAATTTAAAAGAGGAAATTAAGCGGTATCTACAGGATCAAGGTTTTACTGTTGTTGATTTAGGCAATCATAGTTATCAGCCAGATGATGATTTTGTTGATTTTAGTCAAAGGGTTGCCAAAAATGTTTTGTCTAATAAAGACTCTGTTGGTATAGTTTTTTGCGGTTCAGGAGTTGGGGTTGATATTGCTTGTAATAGATTTTCAGGCATCAGATCTGTTTTGGGTTTCAATAAAGATCAGATTGAGAAAGCAGTTGCAGATGACCACTGCAATGTGTTATCTCTTGCCGCAGATTTTGTAGACAAGAATACAGCTATAGATTTTATTAAAACATTTTTGTCTGCTGAAAAGAAGCAAGATGATAAGTATTTGCGCAGAATCCGGAAACTTGATAGACTACTAAGATAAAAATTAGAGATCTGTTATGAGAATTATAAATGTTGCTACAAAAGGAAATACTGATATAGTAGATATAACTTATGAACTGTTTCAATTGGTTAATAAAGAAGATTTTGAAAATGGTTTGGTTCATCTGTTTGTAAAGGGTTCCACAGCGGCTATAACTACAATGGAAAATGACCCTAATTTATTTGAAGACTTTAGAACTGTTTTAGATAAACTAGTTCCATATAATTTTAATTATAAACACCATCAAACTTGGGGAGACAACAATGGCGCCGCTCATATAAGGGCCAGTTTAATTGGTATGAGTTTAATAGTGCCTGTTTTAAATGGAAACTTTATGTTGGGTGCTTATCAGAGGATCGTTGTTATAGATTTTGATACAAAACCAAGAAACCGTGAAGTTGTTATTAGTTTTATAAAATCAACTTATTAAATTATGAAAATTAAACAAATCTTTGCCTTTCAGATACTAGATTCACGAGGCAATCCTACTATAAAAACAATTGTTAAGTTAGACAATGGTGTTTCTGGTTGGTCTGCTGTTCCTTCTGGAGCTTCTACGGGTTCTAGTGAAGCTTTGGAGTTGCGCGATGGCGGCAAAGATTATAATGGCAAAGCCGTTTTTAAAGCAATAGAAAATGTAAATAAAGTCTTAAATAAAGAATTGGTTGGTTTTAGTATAGAAGATTTATCGAGCATAGACAAAAAAATGATTGAGATAGATGGAACTGAAAATAAATCAAGGTTAGGAGCCAATGCTATTTTATCTATTTCTTTAGCCTGCGTTAAGACTTTGTCTGTATTGGAGAAAAAACCTTTGTGGAAGATCTTAAATGAGTATTATTTTTCAGATTTCAAGCCGAATTTTCCCCAGTTGTTAATAAATGTTATCAATGGCGGTGCTCATGCTGGATTTAACTTTGATTTTCAGGAGTTTTTAATAATTCCTAACCAAGGCGACTTAAAAGAAGATCTTCGTTTGGCAGTTGAGGTTTTCGGTCAGATTAAAAAACAACTTGGCCAGCAGGGTTTGTCTACTTTGGTTGGCGATGAGGGTGGTTTTTCACCTAATCTGCCTGATAACAAATCTGCGTATCAACTTATTATTGATTCTGCATTGCAGTTGGGTTACCAAAATCAAAGGGATTTTAGGTTAGGCGTAGATGCGGCGGCTTCAGAATTTTTTGATAATGGAGTTTATAAACTTAAAAAAGAAAACAAGGTTTATGATTCTGATGAGTTAATAAATTATTATGGATCTTTAATTGATGAGTTTGGTCTTTATTCTTTTGAAGATCCTTTTGCAGAAGATGATTGGAATGCTTTTTCTAAATTTACTAAAAAATTTTCAGACAGAATTGTTATAGGAGACGATCTGTTTACAACAAATATACTGCGAATTGAAAAAGGTATTCAAGCTAACTCTGCCAATGCTGTGTTGATAAAACCGAATCAGATCGGAACTGTCTATGAGACTGTGTTGGCTATAAAAAAAGCTAAATCAGCAGGTTGGAAAACTGCTATTTCTCATAGATCAGGTGAGACAGAGGATACATTCATAGCGGATTTGGCAGTAGCCTGTGGTTCAGAGTTTATAAAAACAGGTTCTGTTTGCAGAGGCGAGAGGACAGTCAAGTACAATAGATTGCTTGAGATTTATGAACTTGAGAAAAGTTTTTAAGCTAAATAGATTTTTCCGTCAGCTTCTTTGTTTATGAGTTGTTTTAGTTCCAGCAGGGTTAGTGTTGAGATCAGTTTGTCTGTGGTCAATCCCAACTTTAGTTTTAACTCTTCAAGATACATTGGTTGTTCTTTAAGCAAATCAATAATTTTTTTCTCTGTGCTGTTTAAAGTTTTGTTCTCAAGTTTTGTCTTGGATTTAAGATTATAATATTTGCTTAAATCAGCAACAGAAATTATAGGATAAGCTCCATTTTGGATTAACAGATTGGGCGCAAAACTATTAGGGTCTGTTATGTTGCCAGCTACTGCAAATAAATCTCTGCCTTGTTCTGCGCAGTATTTTGCTGTTATCAGACTGCCGGAGTTTTGTTTGCCTTGAACGACAATCACAGCTTGTGATAAGCCAGAGATAATTCTGTTTCTGGAGATAAACAATCCTTTTTTAACAGTTGTTCCTGGTGGAAACTCTGATACAACTGCGCCGTGTTTTGCAATTTCATTGTATAACTGCCTATTTATTGCAGGATAAATTATGTCTATGCCACAGCCTAATACAGCAATTGTAGCTAAATTGTTTTTTAAAGCAGATTGATGAGCTGTTGTGTCTATGCCTAAGGCAAGACCAGATACTATGGTAATCTCTTTATCTGCTAAATCTTTTACTAATTTTTTGGTTATTGTTTGTCCATAAACTGTTGGTTTTCTTGTTCCGACTATTGCAATCTTTCGGCTTTGGTAGATGTTTTTCCAGTTACTGCCTTTTACAAAAAGACAGATTGGAGGGTCTTGTATTTGTTTCAGCTCTTTAGGGTACAGTTTGTCAAATAAACTTATTACTTTGATCTTTTTATCATTAAGTTTTTTTATTTCTGACTCAGCGTTGAATTTGTTTTTAAATCTTATGAATTTTTCTCCTGTGTCTTTACCTAAAACTTGTTTTAGCAAAGATTCTTTTGCTGTAAGTATTAAACTTGGTTGTTTAAAAACTTTGATAAGATCCTGAAACCTTGTTGGTCCAATGCCTTGAAAGTAGGCCAGGGTGACAATAGCCTTAGTCTCTTGCATTTGTAAATTATATAAAAATCTTTTATGATTTAATTATGTCAGCAGATTGGAGTCTGTCCAAGAGGTCAAAAACTTCGTCTGATTATGTGTTTATGCGGCTTCAGAGATTAAAACTTGAGCTTGAACAAAAACAACAGGTTAAGGTTTTGGATCTTTCAGCTGGTGTGCCTAAGTTTCCTCCTTCTAAGTTAATTAAACTGCGGCTTCAGGAGTTGGTTGGTGAAACAGATGTTTACTATTACCCTTCTTATAAGCCTTTGCCTGAGTTTTCTTCTGCTATTTTAGATTGGTATCGAAAAAGGTTTGGAGTTAAAACTGAACTGTCTGTTCAGATAGGCCATGGAGCAAAAGATATTTTGACCCATTTGCCTTATTTGTTTACTGATGAAGGCGATGAGGTCTTAGTTCCAGATCCTGGTTATCCTGGTTTTGTTTCTGCTTTTCGGTATCTGGGGATTAAAGCTGTGTATTACCAACTGCCTGAAGAGAACAATTTTAGCCTTGATATTGACAGAATAAAGCAGGTTGTTTCCAAGAAAACAAAAGCTATTATTGTCAATTTTCCATCTAATCCTACAGGTCAAACCGCTGATAAGTTTCAACTGCAAAAGATTGTTGATTTTTGCAGGGAGGCTAAAATTGTTTTAATCTATGATAATGCCTACAGTGAGATATACTTCTCAAAGTTTGTGCCTCCAAGTATTTTTGAGTGTCAGGGAGCTCAAGAGGTTGCTTTAGAGGTTGGATCTGTTTCCAAGACCTTTTCTTTGGCTGGGATTAGAGTTGGGTTTGTTATAGGGAGTGAAGAGTTTATTTCAGCCTTTTCTACTATGAAGTCTGCTTTTGATACAGGTGTTTTTACAGCTTTACAGAGATTGACCGCATATGCTTATTCCAATTTTGATTATCAATGGTATGAACAGATGATTTTGAAGTATAAAGAAAATATTATTAAAACAGCCAATATATTAAACTCATTGGGTCTTGAGTTTGAGTTTCCTAAAGCAGGTCTATATTTTTGGGCAAAGATTCCAGACCGTTTTAAATCTTCAGAAGAATTTGTGTTTGATGTTTTGAACAAAAAGTATATTCTATTGGCTCCAGGTTCTGCTTTTGGCAGTAGTGGCAGTAGATATATAAGAGCTTCATTTTGCGCTTTACCTTAAGTTCTTTAATTTTCTTTGCTTTTCTTTTATACTGTATATATGTATAAGCATCCAATTCCAAAACAGATTACAACCTTTGAGTTTAAACTAATTGGATTTTTAACATTAAAACAGTTTGGTTATTTAATTATTTTTGTTCCATTGGGTTATCTAACCTTTTTTTTTACTCCAATACCTTATCTTAATATTTTAATGGGGCTGGCAGTTGCTGGCATTGGAGCGGCGTTGGCTTTCCTAAGAATTCAGGATAGACCTTTGGAGGTTTGGATTGCTAATTTTTACAAAAGTATAAACTCTCCTACAATTTATATTTATCAACCCTCTTTCTTAGATCTGTCTTTTCTCAAGGATGTTTTTATTTCAGATGAAAAACAGACTAAAGCCTATTTGACTGCCAGCAATTATTTGAGTAAATACAGATCAAGTTCTGTAAAACAAATTTCTGATCATAGAGAGAAAAAAAAGTTTTCTTTAAGTTCATTGTTTTTTATGCCAAACTCTTTTAAAGCTAAACCTCAACAGAGTTCAGATGTTTCTGTCAGAGCTATTCAATCTCAATCAAGCCAGACCTCTTCTGCTGGGACAACATCAGTTGCCCAGTCTATTATTAAACCGTTTTTATCTGGTGTTGTTTATTCTACCCGCAAAGTTGTACTGCCTGGTATTTTAGTTTATATTAAAGATAGCCAAGGCAAAGTGGTTAGATTAATGAAGAGCAATGTGCATGGTGTTTTTGCTACATTTAAACCTTTGCCTGAAGGTCAATATAAAGTGATATTTCAAGATCCAAGCAGTACTAATACATTTGATACAATAAATTTGAGTATTGAAAAAGACAAACCATTGCAGGTATTGGAAGTTTATGCTAAACAGTAATTTTTATGAAAGATGTAAAGAATCTGCCTAAAGCGGCAACACAACAGTTTATTGAAATAGAGGATATCTGGGAAGATATAGTAATGCTTAAAGATTATTCCTGCTTTAATATAATTGAGGTAGGTGCTATAAACTACTGGTTTCTATCTCAAGAGGAACAAGAATCTGTTATCTATTCTTTTGCTGAGTTTTTAAACTCTTTGTCATTTCCTGTTCAGATCTCTATTTTGTCTAAAAAAATGGATATTTCATCGTATCTGGAGTTTATAGCCAATAAGATAAAAGAACAAAAATCGCAAAAATTAAAGGATCTTTTGTCATCTTATCAGAACTTTATAAAAGAAATAGTTAAACAGAACACAGTTTTGGAGAAAAGGTTTTTTATAGTAATTCCATTTTCGCCTTTAGAGTTGGGTGTTAAAGCAATTAAAGGCAAGCTGAACAAGAGTTTTGTGTTTCAGAGGGCAAAGGTTTCTTTAGCTCCTAAACGGGATCATATTTTAAGATTGTTGTCAAAAATTGGATTAAAGGGTAGTATTTTACCTAAACAAGAAATTGTTGAGTTGTTTCATAATATCTATAATCCTAGCAAAACAGGTATTAAACTAGCACCTGTTGACAGTTATACTGAAGTTATTTTATCAACAGATTGATTATGTTTTTCTTTGGCAAAAAACAAAACCAACATAACAAACAGTCTGGAGTTAGGCCAGCCGCTGATCTTTTGAAAAAGGGAACGGTCTCTATAAAAGATTTAATAGCTCCTCATTTTATAGAGGTAGATTTTAATCATATCAAAATCAATGATACTTTCTACAGAACGATTTTTGTAAGCGGTTATCCTCGTTATGCAAATCCTAACTGGTTAAGTTCTTTAATTACTTTTGATCATCCTTTATACATCTCGTTTTTTATTTATCCTACTGAAGCAGGAGATGTCTTAGAACAATTAAAGAAAAAAATTGCTGAGATGGAGGCTACAATTGATTCTCAGGTTAGAGAAGGCAAGGTTGTTGATCCTAATTTGCAGGTAGCTTTAGATGATGCTTTGTCTCTTCAGGCAGAGTTAGCCAGAGGCACAGAAAGATTTTTTCAGTTTGCTTTATATATTACAATCTCTGCTGATACAGAAAAAGAACTTGAAAACATCACTCAGCAATTAAGATCTTTGTTGTCTTCTTTGTATATAATATCTCACCCGGCAAGTCTTCAGATGGACGATGGCTTTAAGGCAACTTTGCCGATGTTTAAAGATGGTCTTAAGATTTTAAGAAATATGGATACAACATCAATTGCGTATACTTTTCCTTTTTCTACTGCTAGTTTAACTCAGAATGAGGGAATTCTTTATGGTGTAAATGCCAATGACAGTTCACTGATTATTTTTGACAGATTCAAACTTGAAAATGCCAACTCTGTTATTTTAGGAAAATCAGGAGGAGGAAAAAGTTTTTTAGTAAAACTTGAAGCCTTAAGGTTGTTTTCACAAGGGGTTGAGATCATTATAATTGATCCAGAGAATGAGTATAAAAAACTGGCTGAAAATGTGGGAGGAGAGTTTATTGAGTTTTCTATTTCTTCTGAAGCCAATATAAATCCTTTTGACCTTGATCCAGACTCTGCTGAAGATGATGAGTTGCAGAATAAAATACTTGATCTTCACTCTCTGATGAAGGTTATAATGGGAGATCTGTCTCCAACTCAGGATGCGCTGTTGGACAAGGCTTTAGTTTTAACCTATCAACAAAAAGGTATTACGCTAGATCCTGAGACTTTTAAAAATGAATCGCCACTTATGGAAGATCTATATAAGGTTCTTATTGGCATGGAGACTCCAGAGGCAAAAGATCTAGCCGCTAGATTAGAAAAGTTTGTTACAGGATCTGCTTCTGGCATATTAAATCAAAGATCAAACCTTGATCTTAAAAACCCGTTTACTGTTTTTGGCATTAGAGATTTGGAAGAAAACTTAAGGCCAGTTGCAATGTATATTGTTTTAGAGTTTATTTGGAATAAGATTAGAAAAGAAAAGAAAAAAAGGGTTTTAATTGTAGATGAGGCTTGGTATTTAATTAAAAATAAAGATTCAGGAGCCTATCTTCATTCTTTTGCCAAAAGAGCTAGAAAGTATTTGTTGGGGTTAACAACAATAACTCAGGATGTTGAAGATTTTTTAGCTACACAAGAGGGAAAGGCTATTATAACTAACTCAAGTATGCAGATCATTTTGAAACAATCAACTGCTTCAATAGATCAGATCTCAAAAACATTTTATCTAACAGGTGGCGAGAGACATTATCTGCTTTCTGCAAGCGTTGGTCAAGGTCTGTTTTTTGCAGGTCAGTCTCATGTTGGTATTCAGGTAATTGCCAGTAGAGAGGAGCGAGAAATTATTGAATAAATTTAAATATTAATGAAAAGATTTGTAATAGTTTTAGTCATAGGTTTTTTCTACACTGTTTTATTGGTTTCTAAGATCTATGCTGGTTATTTTTCATTTGAACAGCAGAATTTAACTGTTGGTGTAGGAGAAAGTTTTTCTGTAATAGTTAAGATTGATACTGAAAACACTGAAGTTGTTGGCGCTGAGGCTTTAATAGGTTATGATAATGTTAAATTATCTGTAAACTCCATATCTAATCTGAATTTTTTTGATGAGTTCTCCTATGATATTATTGATCAAGGTATTTATATAACAGGAAGTTTTGTAGATATTCAACAGACTAAATCTGGCTCTGGTCAGTTTGCAGAGATTACTTTTACAGCTGAGGAGCCCGGCACTGTAACGCTTGAGTTTATCTGCGATCCCAATATCCTTGAGTCTAGCTCTATTTTTGACAGTAATACAGAAGAAACAATAGTTTGTAGTTCTAATCAAACTGCTGAGATCACAATAACAGGAGATTCTGGAAGTTCAGATAATAATCAGACGAACACTGGATCAGACACTGGAAATATAACAAAAGGAGGTGTTGAGGAGTCTTCTGCAGTAACTCAACTGCCAAAATCAGGCAGTGTTAATCTGTCTGTTTTTTATATGATGTTAGGTTTGTTGGCGTCTGGATTGGCTGTTGGTTTAAGAAATCTGTTAAAATAATCTTTGCTATGAAAAACGCAGTATTTTATTAGGAATTTACATGCCATTTTTTGTCTGTTCTTATTTTGATGGAGATTTAAAATTAAGCGATGAGCATATCAATTATAAATGGGTAGACAAAACTAGTTATCAGACCCTTGATAAACAATCTTTTTTATTCAATGTTATAGAGTCTTATTTTAATTCTAATCAAGATTGAGACTTTAATTTTAAATAGGCTAAAATATACTTTACTGGTTCAGATAATCTTGACTTTAGATTTGTTTATGGTTTAATATTATTTACAAATTATGGTTTTGCAAATAAATAATCAAAGTTTAGCTCTTCTTCTTAGCGCCGGTTTCAGGCGGTGAGAAGTCTGTGAGCTAAATATTTAGTTTCTCCCGCCTGAAAGGCGGGTTTTTTTATTATGAAAAAGATTTTTGTTTTTGACACAACATTAAGAGATGGCGAACAGGTTCCTGGTTGCCAGTTAAATACCAAAGAAAAATTGATTATTGCCGAACACTTAGAGCGTTTAGGTGTTGATGTTATTGAGGCAGGTTTTCCTATATCTTCACCTGGTGATTTTGAATCTGTTGTTTCTATATCTAAACAAGTTAAAAAGCCAGTTGTTTGCGCTTTAACCAGAGCTTTAAAACCAGATATTGATTGCGCTGTTGACGCTTTGAGGTTTGCTAAAAGAAAAAGAATTCATACAGGCATTGGAGCTTCAGATATTCATATTAAATATAAGTTTAGATCTAATAGGCAACAGATATTACAACAAGCTGTTTGGGCAGTAAAGTATGCAAAACAGTTTGTTGAAGATGTGGAGTTTTATGCTGAAGATGCTGGTAGAGCAGATAATGAGTTTTTGGCCAAAATGGTTCAGTCAGTTATTAAAGCTGGCGCCACAGTTGTAAATATTCCTGATACAACTGGTTACTGTCTGCCAGAGGAGTTTGGATCAAAAATCAAGTTTTTAATTGATAATGTGGATAATATACACAAAGCAATAATCTCGGTTCATTGTCACAATGATTTGGGTTTGGCTACGGCCAATACTTTATCCGGGGTTTTAAACGGAGCTAGTCAGATTGAGACTACTATCAATGGCATTGGAGAAAGAGCTGGAAATGCGGCTATGGAAGAGATCGTTATGATAATTAAAACCAAAAAACTAAAGTTCTATACAGATATTGATACTAAAAAGATTTATCAGACAAGTCAAATTGTTTCAAAACTAATGAATATGCCGATTCAAAAAAACAAAGCTATAGTTGGTAGGAATGCTTTTGCTCACTCATCTGGAATTCACCAGGATGGTGTTTTAAAGAGACGAGAGAACTATGAGATTATTGATCCTAAAGATATAGGGTTGGACAGGTCTCAAATTATTTTAACAGCAAGATCTGGAAGATCTGCTTTAAAATTTAGATTGCAGAGCCTTAATTACAGGGTTGATGATACTACTTTAGATTTTATTTACAACGAGTTCTTAAAATTGGCAGATAGAATAAAGGAGGTTGATGATAGAAACTTAAGACAGTTAATGTTACAAATTAACAATCAAAACTATGAACACTAAAATATCTGGAGTTATAACCTCAATTTTCCCTGATGATGTAAACACAGATGATATTATTCCTGCCTGGACTCTTCAGGAATCTACAGATCGGGAGTTTTTTGGCAAATATGCTTTTTCAAACTATGATAAAGATTTTGTTAATCGTTGTCAGCAGACTGATGACAATATTATTGTGGCTGGTAAAAACTTTGGTTGTGGTTCATCGCGGGAACAGGCTGTTTATGCATTAATGTCAAATAATGTTAAGGCTGTCATTGCTTATTCTTATCCTGATATTTTTTATAGAAACTGCCTCAACAATGGTTTGCCTGCGCTGATTATTGAGGACAAAATAAGCTGGAAGTCAAATAAATCAATTACAATTGATCTAGAAAATAAAGTAATTCATTATGCAGATCAGAAGATAAAAATTAAAAACTCCGATGAAGATGTCAAAACCTTTATGTTTGGCGGTACTGTTGGCAGAATTAGACAACATTTGATCTCTATACTAAATAAAGAAAGCCAAAGATTTGACTGGGTTTCTGCAAAAATAGTTAGCAAAAAACCGCAGACCATAGTTGAGAAAATAATCTCTGATCATCTTGGCAAACCGGTTTATGCTGGAGAAAAGGTTGATTTGCCGGTTGACATTCTGTTTTTTAATGAGGTTATTGCTCCTCCTGCTATTAAAGATTTTCACTCAAACTTTTCAGATATTTTTAAGAAATATAAACAAAAACCAAGAGTGTTTGATAATAGAAGAATCTTTTTTATACCTGATCACACAGTTCCATCATCTTCGATTGCAGTCTCAGAAGGTATTGATTTAATGGAAAATTTTGCCAAAGAGCAAGGGGTGTATTGTTATAAAGAAGGCGATGGGATTGAACATGTTGTTTTAATTGAAGACGGTTATATAGCTCCGGGAGAAATAGTTTTAGGAACAGATTCTCATACCTGCACCAATGGAGCTTTGAATGCTTTAGCCTTTGGGGTAGGAACAACAGATGCAACTTATGCTCTGGCAACAGGTTATCTTTATGATTTTCAGGTTCCAAATACCATTCGCTTTAATCTTTATGGTAAGTTTAAAAAAGGCGTTTATGGAAAAGATTTGATACTTTACTTAATCGGAAAATTAGGCGTTGATGGAGCTTCTAAACGAGTTATTGAGTTCGGTGGTCCTGCTTTAAAAAATATCACTTTAGAACAAAGAATAACGATTTCAAATATGGCTGTTGAGATGGGTGCTAGAACAGGAATTTTTGAAGCAGATGAGGTAACCGAAACTTATGTTAAAGACAGAGCAAAGTTTGCTTATAAAACCTATTCTCCAGATAAAGACTGCTGTTACGAAAAAGTTATAGATGTTGATCTGTCAACTCTAGAGCCTTGTGTTGCTTTTCCTCATAAGCCTGGCAATGTCACTTTTATTTCAAATATTAAAAAGTATATGAAAGAGTCGCAGAAAAGCAAATCATTAGATTTTGTTCCAGTTGATTCTTTAAAGATTACAGATGCTTTTTTAGGTGCTTGCACTAATGGCAGATATGAAGACTTTGTTGAGTCTGCAAAGATCTTAAAAGGAAAAAAAGTTCACCCTGAGGTTAACTTTGTTGTTATTCCTGCTTCAAGAAAGGTTTACAACAGACTGTTAAAAGAGGGTTATCTACAGATTTTTGCAGAGGCAGGAGCTAATATAGAGTCATCAAACTGCGGTCCTTGTTTTGGCAAGCATATGGGTGTTGTTGGCAGAGGAGCTCAGATGATCTCCTCTTCAAATCGTAATTATATTGGTAGAATGGGATCCAAAGAAGCAAAGATTTTTCTGGCGTCTCCAGCTACAGTTACAGCTTCAGCTGTTGCAGGTTATATAGTTGATCCTAGAAAGTACCTATGAAAAACACAATAGCTGTACTGCCTGGTGATGGTATTGGTCCTGAAGTGGTAGAGGAAGCTGTTAAGGTTTTAAAGATTATCGCCAAAAGGTTTAATCATGAATTTGATTTTCAGTATGGTTTAATCGGTCATCAGGCAATAGTGAAAACAGGAAAGCCTTTGCCAGAGGAGACTGTTAATTTAATTCAAAACAGTTCTGCAATTCTTTTCGGAGCAATAGGAGACCCAATTTATGATAATAATCCCAACTTAAAGGTAAGGCCAGAACAAGGTTTACTTGAGATGAGAAAAGTTTTGGGTTTGTATGCAAACTTAAGACCAGTCAAGGTTTATTCTGCTTTGGTTGATCAGTCGCCACTGAAAAAAAAGATTATAGCAAACACTGATTTCGTCGTTGTTAGAGAGCTTATTGGAGGCATTTATTTTGGAGAGAAAGGCTCAACTGAAAACAGTGCTTATGATACTTGCAGTTATTCTGTTGAGGAGATAATAAGAGTTGGTAGAGTAGCTTTTGAGCTTGCAGTAAAAAGAAAAAATAAAGTTACTTTAGTTGATAAAGCAAATGTATTAGAGACTTCAAAGCTCTGGAGAAAAACAATTCAAGCATTGCACAAAGATTATCCTGATGTTAGTTTAGAAATGATGTATGTAGATAATGCCGCAATGCAGATAATAAGAAACCCTAGTCAGTTTGATGTAATTTTGACAGAGAATATGTTTGGAGATATCTTAACAGATGAAGCCTCTGTGATTACAGGTTCTATTGGTATGCTTCCTTCTGCTTCTATAGGTCAAAAAACAGCTCTTTATGAACCAATTCATGGTTCATATCCTCAGGCAGTTGGTAAGCATATTGCCAACCCAATCGGAGCTATTTTATCTGCGGCTCTGCTTTTAGATATTAGTTTTAATCTTAAAAAAGAAGCGAAACTAATAGAAAAAGCTATCACTAATGTTTTGAGTAAGGGTTTTGGCACCTGTGATATAAACTCGGTTGATCCTGTTTCAACGCAGGAACTTGGAAAACTTATAAGAGATGAGATAAAGAATTTTAGTTAATCTTAGTTTTATATTTAATCTGATCTGTTAAGTCTGTGGAATCTTTTAGCCCTCGGTTAAGGTTATCTATTTTAGTTGTTGAAGTTGTTGTCTTTAAATTGTTTATTTGTAGATTTCAACTTTTAAAAACTAAGAAGTTCAGCAGTTTTTAGTTAATGGATCAATTAATTGCTTTATTTTAAAAACTGGCAATATTAAAAGCCAACATAAACTCTTGACAGTTTGTTTTTTTTGGTTTATTCTTAATTTTATGAGAAAGTTGTTTGGATTTTTAATTCTGTCTATTTCTGCGGTTGTTTTTAGTCTCTCTTTTGTTTTTGCTCAACAGACAACTGATACCAACACTTCATCAGACAATCAGACAAGATCTATCGCCTATGGATCAATCTGTTTAAGACCTGTTGAGTTTGCGCAGAATAGTTGCCCTGAAAACAGACCTGAAGGCGTAAACTGCAGTATGCCAGCGCCAGACAGCGATACTTTTCCTAGTGGGTTAATAGATCATGCTGTTAGAGTCAAAAACACTCCGCCGTCTAAGTTTCCTCTTGATCAGGATATTTATATAGTCGGTTGTGTGTTTGAAAATGACAGTTTTGTTTGTTCAACTGGTAGAAATGAACAAGGTGTTGAAAATGAAAAAGCCAAAAACGAGTTGGCTAATTTAGGTTTTTTAGTTAGTTCTGGTAATGAAACTGGAATCAATCATTATTTTGAACTTAAAAAAGGATTGAGCAACCCTATTCAGACTAAAGATGGCAATCTTGATTTAATAATAAGAAGTCATACGCCGAATGGTTCTGCACATGCTTTTTTTGGCATTTATGAGCAAAGGGTGAGCAATATTGGCGATGGATCAAACAGAACTCCACAACTGGAACAGATTGATTTCAAGCAAATGGCAACTGATTGTGCTGATATCTTTTGGGATCCAGAAGGTTATGTTTTTGACGCTAAAACATTAATGCCGATATCTGGGGTAAATGTTTATCTTTACACAGTTTCAGGTTTGGATACAACATTAGTTCCTGAACGACCTGGTTTTTTAAATCCTTATATGACAAGTTGGGATGGAGCTTTCTTCTTTTATGTTGAGCCTGCTATTTATACATTGGATATTCAGTCCGATGCATATGAATTTCCAGTTGATATATCTGAAGTGAATCCTTTGTATAAGAATTCAGATTATGGTTACAAATGCGATGTTGCTGGTTATGATCTATATACAGACAGGCTTAAGTTAGATGAGACTAAAGGTAAGATGATTCGTTGCGATATTCCTTTAAAGTCAAAAAATGAGCAAAAAGTACAGCAATCAAGGAGTTATCTTATTTATAATCAAGCTCTTACAGTATCTGAGACTAAAACTAAAGTCTCTGCTTATGTCTGGCCATTAAATGCTAGTTTTTCAGTAGTGCAGGAGAACGAGGAAGGTTATCAGACTGTCTTGGCTACAGCTAGGGCTAAAAGAGGTGGTTTTACTGTTGTTATAAACAATTCTTTAATTGATCCTCAACTGCCTCTTTATATTATTCCAAGTTCAGCTGTAAATAAAGGTTCTGTTAGGAGCAACTCAAATGGAGAAAACAAATCTGAACAAGACCAGAGTATGCAAAATGAAGGAGATTTGATAAACAAGATTAAGATCTTTTTATCAGGTCTTTTTAATTTCAAAGTAACTGCAGAGGCAAATAATGATTTGAATCGTTTCTCTGCCAGACCTATGTATCCAGTTTTAAAGTATATTGAGGGTGTTGCTTATGACGATTTAGGCAATCCAATTGCCAATGCTGAAGTGAAAATTATTGATAAAGGAAGCAATAAAGAGATATTAAGAGTAACTGCTGATGAAAATGGTTATTTTAAGATCCCTCCTGCTTATTTGCCCATGTTTGAGTATTATTTAAACATTGATTCTGCTGATGGTAGAACTTTTGCTTATACTACTTCTGAGTTTGTCAGAATGAATAAGGATTATCTGGATACAGCCAAACTTGATTTGTTAAGAGCCAGAAGAAATGGAGTGCAGATTCCAGAGTTTGAAGAAGATAATGGCCAGGTTATAATTACAGCAGATAATCAAAATCAATCTGAGGTAGTCAAACAGCCTAGTCCTTTAAATAAAGATAACAAGACAGATTCTGACAAAAATAAGGAAGATTTAGATGAAGATACCCAATCCAATCAAGGATTAGTTGTTGCAGTTATTCTATTATTATTTGTTTTGTCAGCAATAGGATTGGTTATGATTCTTTATATATATAAACTGCGCAAACTAGATGGAGAAATTTAACTTAAGAGTTGAGAAATTAAATACCAAACTTTTTACATATACAAACTGAAGTTTTTAAATGTTATTCATATAAAGATTTATATTTGCTTAATTTTTTAGCTGTTTCTTTTAGTTACTATATAGCCTGCTAAAGCTAAGAGTCCTATCATTAGGCCTACTGCTGATATAGTGGAGGTAAAATCTCCTGCTCCGCTTACTGGCGGCTGTGGGGTTGGTGTTGGGTTTGGTTGGTTTGTTGCTGGTGGTGTTGTAGGTTGCGGCGTTGGTGTGACCTCAGGATTGAAAAAAGTACAAAGCTCAGTTGAACCAGGATTTTCAGCAATAAGTTTAAAGTTCACATAAGCGTAGACGCCTGGTGATGAAATAGGAGTTGAGTTTGATCCTGCAATTAATAATCTGCCGGAAGATATACTCTCTGTAGAGATTGATTCAAAAGTATCTCCTGGAATAGCGCTTTCAAACTCCAAGTACTCAGTGTTGTACTCTAATCCAATAATTGTAGATGTAAGAGATTCGCCTTCAGGATCTATATTGATAGTAAAGGTTACTGTTTGACCTCTTTGCAAAAGTCCGCTTGGTGCAATAAGATCAAAGGTAACTGCAAATGTTGGGTTGATAAAAAAATAAAAATTTAAAACAAAGATTAAGACAAGCAATATTATTTTTTTTGACATACTATCATTTTAACAGTCTTATATTTACAAAAGCAAGTATTTGTTGAAATAATTTTTTATAATAGTTTTATGCTGTCAAAGCTCTATGGCGGTTCAGTTGTCGGTTTAGACGGTTTGTTGATTGAAGTAGAGGTTGATTTAATAACTAGAAAACTTCCAAACTTTACAATTGTTGGTCTGCCTGCAAAGTCCATTGATGAAGCCAAAGAAAGAGTAAGATCTGCTATCAGAAACTCTGGTTTTGATTTTCCTGAACATAAGATTACTGTAAATTTAGCTCCTGCAGATTTGCCAAAAGAAGGTGGTGGTTTTGATCTTCCTATTGCAGTAGGAATACTGTCTTCAGCAGGTGTTATTGACAAATCTGCAGTTTTAGACTCAATGTTTGTCGGTGAGTTATTACTTGATGGAACTGTAAAAAAGGTAAATGGTGTTTTGCCTTTGTTGGATATAGCTGAAAAGAAAAAAATAAAACAGGTTTTTGTGCCGGTTGAGAACAGTAAAGAGGCTGTTTTTTTTAAAAACATTAAGGTTTATCCTGTTGCTAATCTGATAAGTTTGGTTTTGCATTTTCAAAACATTAAGCAATTAAGGCCTTATGAAGGTAGTTTAAAAGATTTGTTAGAAAGTAATGATGAGATTGTTGAGTATGATTTCTCATATATCTCAGGTCAAGATAAAGCAAAAAGAGCATTAGAGATCTCAGCCGCTGGGTTTCATAATATCCATCTTTATGGATCGCCTGGGACAGGAAAGACTATGTTGGCAAGAGCCTTTACAACTATTTTGCCTCCTTTAGATAAAGAAGAGATGCTTGAGGTTAGCAGGATTTATTCTACAGTTGGTCTTTTGCCTGAATCAGGTTTTGTAGATAAAAGGCCTTTTAGAAATCCTCATCACACTACCTCAAGAGTAGGGTTAATTGGCGGTGGTTCTAAACCCAAGCCAGGAGAGATTACTCTGGCTCATAGAGGAGTTTTGTTTTTGGATGAGTTTCCTGAGTTTCCAAGATCTGTTATGGAAGCCTTGAGGCAACCTATGGAAGATGGTTTTGTTGTTGTCTCCCGAGCTAATGGTTTTGCTAAGTTTCCCTCAAGGTTTATTCTACTAGCCGCTTCAAACCCTTGTCCTTGCGGTTTTTATGGTCATCCTAAAAAAAGTTGTATTTGTAGCAGTTCTGCTATTCTAAAGTATAAACGAAGAATCTCTGGTCCGATAATAGATAGAATAGATCTGAATGTTGAGGTTTTTGATCTTCCAGTTGAAAAACTGTTATCTTCAGGCTCAGGAGAAAAAAGTAAAAGCATTCAGCAGAGGGTAATAAAAGCGCTTGAGATCCAAAGCTATAGATTCAAAAAAGAAAAAATAAAGTTTAACTCAGAGATGAGTTCAGACATGGTAAAAAAGTATTGCAATCTTGAAGCTGAGGCTGAATCCTTATTAAAATCAGCTGTAGACAAGCTGAATTTATCGCCGAGATCTTATTTTAGAGTAATTAAGGTATCCAGAACTATTGCGGATTTGGCAGGTTCTGACTCTGTAAAAACAGATCATATTGCAGAGGCATTGCAGTACAGATTTTCAGAACAATTTGGTAATATGTAATTATGAAAAAAATTTATATTTTGATAGGGTCAGTTTTTGCAGTATCGGTTTTTAATTTTATTTATGCTCAAGAGCAAGCAACCTCAAGTTTTAAAGTTTTTTCTCTTGCGTATATTTTGTCATTTATAATCAAACTGTTTTTTACAGGAGCTTTTTTGACTGCCTTGTATTTTATGTTTATGGGTGCTTTTAAATGGTTAAGTTCCGGCGGAGATGAGGAGGCTATTAAAAATGCCAGAAGCCAAATTCAGTCATCAGTTTTAGGTTTAATTATAATCTTTGTTGTAATTGCCATAGCAGTAACTCTGGAACAGTTTGTGTTTCAGGAAAATATTTGTTTTGGTTTCTCTTGTGATATTAAACTGCCCAAATTAAGTCAAACAGAAAGACAGACCAGTACTCAGGAAAACACTAGAGCGCCTCAGGACTATCCTGATGCTTTACAAAGATATCTTGACAATCGGTAATTAGTTTTGACAATAAGCTGTTATAAGTTTTTTTATCGGATTATGGCATACTTAATTTTAGTTAGGCATGGTATTTCAGAGTGGAATAAAAAAGGGCTTTGGACTGGATGGAAAGATCCAGAATTAGCAAAAGAAGGTTATGATGAAGCCAGAAGAGCAGGAGAACAAATTAAGGATATAAAAATAGATAAAGCTTATACAGCAGATCTTAAGAGAACTATTGCAACGCTTGAAGAGATTAAAAAAACTTTGGATCGGCCAGATTTAGAAACAATCATAGACTGGCATTTAAGAGAAAGAAATTATGGTGATTTGGCTGGAAAGAATAAATGGGAGGTTAAAGAACAATACGGAGAAAAACAGTTTATGGCCTGGCGCAGAGGTTGGGATGAACCAATACCCAACGGTGAGACTTTAAAAGATGTCTACAACAGAGTTGTTCCATTTTATCAAGAAAAGATTTTGCCGGAATTGAGTAAGGGTTTGAATATTTTGATTGTTGCCAGTGGCAATAGTCTTAGAGCCTTAGTTAAGTTTCTAGAAAACATACCAGATGATCAGATCTCGAGTCTTGAGATTGGGACAGGAGAGGTTTATGTTTATAAAATTGAAGGTAATAAAATAATTGGCAAAGAGATAAGGGCTGTTAATCAGATGAAAGGCAAAATTTAATTTTTACTCTTGTTTTATCTGCAAATATGTTAAAATCATTAAGTTAAGCAATTTATAAAGATAGAATGTTAAGTTTTAAAAATGTAGTTAAAGTATTTGGTTCAAAAACTGCCTTAAATAATGTTTCATTTAAGATTGACAAAGCAGAGATAGTAGGTTTTTTAGGTCTTAATGGAGCTGGAAAAACAACGAGTATGAGATTGTCTTTAGGTATTCAAAAACCTGTTGAAGGAGAGGTTAGGCTTTTTGGAAAAGATCCTGTCGAAAACCGAGCTGTTTTAATGGGACGCATTGGTTATTTGCCGGAGAATAATCCTTTATATACTTATCTTAAAGTAAAAGAGTATCTTGATTTTGTTAAAGAAATTAAAGGAGCTGGCAGTTATGATGATTTAGTTGCCAAGATCGGCCTTGAAGACAGACTTAATGATAAAATAGAAAATTTATCAAGAGGATATAAGCAAAGAGTTGGTCTTTGTGCCGCTTTGATTGGCAATCCTGATCTTTTGATTCTTGATGAGCCAACTTCAGGTTTGGATCCACTGGAGCAGGAAAAAATTAGAGAGATTATTAAAAACGAGCAGAAAAAGAAAAGAAGTGTTATTTTTTCAACTCATATATTATCTGAGGTGGAGGATGTTGCAGATAGGTTAATAGTAATTCACAAAGGCGAGATTGTGTATGATGGCAAGAAACCAAAAGGCAAAGGCTCTGTTGAAAAGTTGTTCAAAAAATTAGTCAAATGAAAACAAGACAACTAATAAAAAAAGAACTTAAATTTTATCTGAATACCCTAACAGGTTATGTCTTAGTTTCTTTATTTGCTGTTTTGGTAAATATTTTCTTTCTTAAAGACTTGTTTGCAATACGAAGTTTTCAGATTAGCAATTTTTTCAGCACTATTCCATGGATATTTGTATTTTTTATACCAGCTCTTACTATGAGGTCATTGTCTGAGGAAAAGAAAAATAATACCTTTGAGGTTTTGCTTTCTTTGCCTGTAAAAGAATCTCAGATAGTATTATCTAAATTTTGGACAGCTTTAATTTTAGTAATAGTTGGTCTTGTTCTTACTTTTCCTGCCCTTATTTTTGTAAAGATTGTTTCCAATGTTTATTTGCTGGAGATATTGTCAGGTTTGTTAGGTGTTGTTCTAATTGCTAGCGCTTTTATTAGTTTTTCTTTGTTTGTCTCCAGCCTCACAGATAGTTATGTTGTGTCTTTTCTAATTTCTTCAGTGGCTCTGATGTTTTTAATGTTTTTTCAAAGTTCTGTCTTTGAAGGAGTTATTTCAGACATGATCTTGAGACCAGTTGCGTTTTTGCTTCCTTACAGCCATTATCTTGACTTTACTAAAGGGTTAGTTGAGCTTGATTCAGTAATTTATTTTCTAAGTTTTAGTTTTGTGTTTTTAGTTGCTAGTATTATTAATTTAGAAAGAAAAAATTAAGGTTTCTATGTTAAGAGCAGTTCGTAGATACTTTTTAGGGTTATCGAATATCTTTACTGTTGTATTATTGTTGATTGTTTTCTTTGTGGTGCTTAATCTTTTGGCAGGTATTTTTAATTTTAAGTTGGATCTGTCAAAAGATAAAATTTATACTTTATCTCCAGCTACTTACAATGTATTAAAAAATGTTGATGATGTTATTCAGATTAAGTTTATTGCTTCTTCAAATATTCCCAAGCAGTTTATGCCTTTAAAAGACAGAGTTTTAGGTCTTTTGCAGGAGTATAAAAAGGCCAATCCTAATGTAACTGTGGAGGTTTTAGATCCTGATAAAGACAGTACAGCCGAAAAGTTAGTTTCTCAACAAGGATTGCCTCAACTTCAATTCACAGAACAAAAAAGCGGACAACTGTCTTTATCTAACGCTTATTTTGGCATAATCATTCAGTATCTTGATAAATCTGAGATCATTCCTCAGGTTTTATCTGTCGAAGGCTTAGAGTATGATATAACATCAGCAATTTACAGATTGGTAAACAAAGATTTGCCTGAGGTGGGAGTGGTTGGTTATGAATCCTCTTTTGCTAATCAAAACTCAAGCATTACCAATCTAGACTCTGTTTTAAGAAAACAGTTTTTAGTAACTTATCCTCAACTTGAAGATGCTGATCTGAGCAGAACAAAACTGCTTTTTATAATAGATGACGGTCAAAAATCATACTCTACCTCAGAAGCAAAGATTATAACTGATTACATCAATAAAAAAGGTAATGCCATTATAATAGCAGATGGTGTTTGGGTTTCAGATGCGACCTTAACAACAACACCTGCAAACCACAATTTAAACGAAGTTTTAAAGAATTTTGGATTGGAAATTGAACCTAATCTGATTTTATCTAACTCTGCAGAGTTAGTTAATTTTGGAGGAGGTCAATTAAGTTTAGTTTTGCCTTATAGATTTTGGGTTAAAACAAATGTGTTTAACCCTGATAAATCAATCTTTAATAATATAAACACCTTAACTTACCCATGGGTTTCCAGCATCAAAGTAAAAGACAACTCAATAGTTGAACCATTAGTTAAGACAACAAATCAGTCTTGGGCACAGACTAATGAGTTTAATTTAAGTCCAGAGACTGCCGCAGATCCAGTTCCAGAGGAGACCCAAAGTTTTGTTGTCTCAGCTTTAGCTGAGAAAAAATCTGCTGGCAAAGTTGCTGTGATTTCAAGCAGAAGATTTGTTTTAGACCAATTCCAATCTCAAAATGACAATCTTAATTTCATCTCAAATTTAGCTTTGAGTTTGACTAACAATCAGTTAGCAGGTATTCGCAACAAATCAGCAGGTGTTTATATTTTACCTGTATACAGTTATCCTTTTTCTGAGATACTTAAATACAGCTTAATTTTTCTGTTTCCAGCGTTATTCCTAATTTTAGGAGTTGTAAAGGCTGTCAGAAGATGAGCATTAAAAATGTTGTTAATAGCTATAGATTTTGTCCGCTTTGTGGAAAAACCAATCTCTTGCGGCAGGATGATTTCATGCTGAAATGCAAAGACTGCAGATTTATTTATTTTGACAATCCTAAACCAGGCGTTTCTTGTTTGATTTTTAATCATAACAAACAGCTCCTGTTTACCAAAAGACTTAAAGAACCTATGAAGGGCAGTCTTGGTTTGCCCGGAGGGTTTGTTGACAGCAATGAAACTTTAGATGAGGCTATTATTAGAGAGATTAAAGAAGAACTGTTTTTAGACCTAAACCAATCTGATATTTATTATTATGGCAGTAGCAAAGGGCATTTTGAGTATCAAGGTATATCTTATTTTATTGTTACAGCCTGGTTTATATGTAGAAAAACTGTTGATGAGCAGACAATTAAGTTTGCCACAGATGAGATTGAGGATCTTGTTTTTCTAGATCCTGAAAAAATTGATTTTGATCTAATAAAATTGCCTGATGTAAAAAACTTAATGGTTAAGTTTATAAACAAAAAAGATTATAAAAAAATAAACTTCAAAATTTGATCTTAACCAGTTGTTTATTTAATATTACCTTTACTACACTGTTTTAGATAATTAAAAACATCTTAAAAAATACTTATAATTTTAAACTTTTGTAAATCAAAACAAGTTAAGTTGATCTAATAAAAAAAAGAGACCTTGAATGATTTTAAAGTTAAATAGCTTTTGCTTGTCTATAACTGTGTTTCTTTTAAAGGTAGTTAGATCTGTGCAAACTAGATAGAGCCTTGATTATGCAGTTTTATAAATATATAATACACAAATATGAAAAAAAAAGATTTTGTTTCTTTTTTAGTTGACTTTATAAAAAAGACATTAAACTCAATGCCTAATGATGCTGATCTTGAAGATGAGGTTAAGATGATGTTGTTCAAAATTAGGCTAATAGAAGGGGATTTGTCAAAACTGCTTAAAAAAGACAAAAAAAATTTTTTAAGATTTGTTTGGTTAGTAGGAAAACTTAATGATTTGTTTGAACAAGAAGCCAATCTGTCTGAAGATGAAAAAAACAATTTAATTGATGCCTTTGTAAATATTTATAATAAAAAATTTTTAAATACAAAAACAAATCTTAAAGGTTCTTTGGAGATTGAGCTACTTAAACGAAGTCCTTTAAAAAAGTTTTATAATTAAGTATGAGAAAACCTGTTGTTTTTGATTTAGAGACCAAATATACTCTAAAGGAAAAAGATAATGACAAATCTAAACTTGGAATCTCGGTTTTAGGTTTTTACGATTATCAAACAAAATCATTTGAGGTCGTTGGAGAAAAAGATCTATCCAAATTCTTTAAAGTTATAGAGCATAGCTCTTATGTTATTGGTTATAATATTATCTCGTTTGATCTACCTGTTTTGCAGGCATATTACTCTGGAGATTTAAGCTCGTTTCCTGTTTTTGATTTAATGGTGGATATAAAAGAAAAAACCGGGAAAAGATTTTCCTTAGATGATTTAGCTTCTGCTACCTTGGGAGAAACCAAATCCGGCAATGGTTTGTCTGCAATATTTTTGTATCGGGAAGGAAAACTAAATAAGTTAAAACAATACTGTTCAGATGATGTTGCTTTAACAAAAAATCTGTTTGAATACGGAGCCTTAAATAATCAAATTTTTTATCCTGATGTTTCTGGCAAGGTAGCTGTATCTGTTAACTGGAGCCAGTATATGAATGAACAGCCTAAACAAGATATAAATTTAACATTACCTTTTTAGATGTTATTTTTTAAATTGTTTAAAAAAGGAAAAACCGTTTTTATTGATGATCTTATAAGAGAGAGCAAAATAGATTTTGACTATCTTTTTATGTTAGGCGTCTCAACTGTTATAGTAACATTGGGTTTTGTTGTTGGAGAGATTGCTATAGTAATCGGAGGCATGATAATCGCTCCTTTTTTGTTTCCTTTATTAGCTTTAAGTTTAGGTGTTGTGACTTTAAGTCTTAAGGCAGTAATTAGAGCTATGTACGGCATACTGATCTCTGTTTTGTGGGTAATTGTATTATCTTATGCAACCACTTTTTTTTTGGAGGATGTTCAATTTAGAGGAAGCGGATTTTTGTTTTCTATAAAACCTAATGTTCTCACTTTTTTGGTGGCGTTTTTGTCAGGCTTGTCTGCTTCTTATTCTTCTATAGCTCCCCATCTTTCAATGGTTTTGCCAGGTGTTGCTGTTGCTGTTTCTTTGGTCCCGCCTTTAGTAGCTGTAGGTATTTTTTTGCACCTTTCTGATAAAGTTATGTTTTTGAATGCTTTGTTGGTTTTTGCGCTTAATGCTTTAGGCATTATTTTATCTGGAATTATAGTTTATTTTTTTTCTGGATTAAGATCATTGCAAAACTATCAAGAACAAGTTATTCAAGAAGAAAAAAATGAGTAAAGTTCAGGTTAGAACCAGGATTGCTCCTTCTCCAACTGGTCAGGAGATGCATATTGGCAATTTATATACAGCTTTAATAAACTTTGTTTGGGCAAAGAAAAACAAAGGTAGGTTTATTGTTAGGATTGAGGATACTGATAGAACAAGGTATGTTCCTGGTTCAGAGCAAAGGTTGTTGCAGAATCTAAAAGATTTTGGTTTGTTTTATGATGAAGGTCCGGATGTCGGAGGCGAGTTCGGGCCTTATGTTCAATCGCAGAGACTGTCTCTTTATAAAAAATATGCTTTTGAGCTTGTGGAACAAGACTTTGCTTATCTTTGTTTTTGTTCTCAGCAAAGGCTGTCTGAACTGAGGCAAAAACAACAAGAGCAGAAGATTATGCCGCCTAAGTATGATCGCTTTTGTCTTAAGACATATTCTAAACAACAGGCTTTAGAATTATACAAATCAGGCAAACCTGCTGTTGTCAGACTCAAGGTGCCGGAAGACCAAGTAATTGATTTTGTAGATGAGATTAGAGGCAAAATTAGTTTTGACAGCAATCTAATAGATGATCAGGTTTTGTTGAAATCAGATGGTTATCCAACCTATCATTTGGCTGTTGTTGTAGATGATTATTTAATGAAGATAAACTATGTGATTAGAGCAGAGGAATGGATTTCTTCAACTCCAAAACAGATTCTGCTTTACAGAGCTTTTAACTGGCCGGTGCCTAAATTTGTTCATCTGCCTGTATTGCGAAACCCTGATCGTTCTAAGCTGTCTAAACGAAAAAATCCTGTATGGGTATCATGGTATCTGCAGGAAGGGTTTTTACCTGAAGCTGTTTTAAATTACCTATCATTGATGGGGTTTTCCCATCCTGAAGGCAAAGAAATTTTTTCTCTTAAGGAGTTGATCAAAGTGTTTGATATAAAAAGGATAAACCCTGTGGGCCCTGTTTTTGATCTTGTTAAACTTGAGTGGCTTAATGGAGAGTATATCAGATCAATGCCTGACTCTGTTTTAAAAGATAAGATTATTCTTTACTATAAAAACTTTAAAGATAAACAGTTAGATCAGAGTTTAGTTGCAAAAACTATTCCTTTAATAAAAGAACGAATTAAAAAATTATCTGATTACTGGTTTTATTGCAGTTTTTTTTGGCAGAGACCTGATAATTATCAATTAGATTTAAAAAGTTATAAAGACTTGATCTTAAAAATGTTGTCAAGATTGACAGATCTGAGCGAGTGGACTGCAGATAATATAGGTAATGAGATGACTAATTTGGCAAAACAAGAAGGTTTGAGTATTGGAAAGTTTTTTATGATCTTGAGAGTTGCTATAACTGGACAGAAAATAACGCCGCCTTTGAATGAGTCAATGGAGATTTTGGGTAAAGATGAGTGTCTTGAAAGGTTGAGGTTAGTTGTCTAATAAATCATTCAAAGTATTTTTGCCAGTGTTTGTTTATCTGAACCTGAAGATCAAGAAACACTTTTTTGTTTAGGAATAGTTCTATTTCTTTTCGCGCTGATTGGCCTATTTTTTTTATCATATTAGCGTTTTTGCCAATCAACATTCTTTTGTATCTATCAGCTGTTGTATAAATTATTGCTTTAATATAAATCAGGTTGTTTTCTTTTTTTTCTATTTGTTCTACCTTAACATATGTGGTATAGGGTATTTCTTTTCTTGTTAATAAAAAAATTTTTTCTCTTATTAGCTCTTCTAGATAAACTCTACTGTTGATATTTAAAACAGGTAAAGGTTTTTCGTCGACAATCTCTTTTAAATCTGAGTCTTTTTTTTCTGGTAGAAATCTAAAGATTGAATCTATAAGAGATTTAAGGTGTTTTCGTTTTAGAGCTGATATGATTTGGACATCGTCAAACTCTTGAAATAAAAATTTGTATTGACTTAAGTATGAAGGTTTGAGTTTGTCTATTTTGTTTATAACCAAGATTTTTTTGGGTTTATTAAGTTGTCTGACAATGCCTAAGACCTTTGATTCTTCATAATCTCTTTTGCGTGTGTGGTCTACCATATAGACAACTACATCTGCATCTTGGTTTAAGGTTTTTAAAGTGTTGTGGTTTATTTTCTGGCTTAATGCATCTTTTGTTTTGCCAAAAATTCCAGGTGTGTCTAAAAACAATATATAGCCTCTTTCATCTTGATAAACAGCTTGTATTGTGAATCTGGTCGTTTGAGGTTTGGGTGAAGTTATAGCTACTTTTTTGCCTATTAAATTGTTAATCAAAGTAGATTTGCCTACATTGGGTCTGCCGATAATTAATACAGTTCCAGACTTCATAGTTGGATTTCTAAATTTGCAGTACTAAATTAGCCATTTGCCATTTTTAAAGACCAGTTTGCCATCTGCATAAATCAGGGAGTTTGGTTTTCTCATATCTTTAACAAGATCCCAATGTACCGCTGATTTGTTCGGGTTGTCAATAGATCCTCCTCTTTTGGTAGTATAAGACTTTCCTAAAGTTACATGTATTGTTCCTCCTATTTTTTCATCAAACAAAGTTTGCCTCATTGGTTTTTTGATTCCATAATTTAATCCCAGGCCTAGCTCGCCAAGATATTTTGCTCCTTTATCGGTTTCTAGTGTGTTTAATAAAACTTGTTCTCCTTGGTCTGCTTTGGCTTTTATTACTTTGCCATTTTTAAACTCCAAGTAAGCTCCTATAACATCAACACCGTCTTTAAAATTGGGTAGATCATAGTAAATATATCCTTCAGTCTTTGTATGAACAGGAGCTAAAAAGACTTCGCCATCTGGTATATTATTTTTACCATAGGCATTTTCAGCAAGCCTTCCTGTAATATCAAGTTTAAGATCTGTTTTTTGACCTATAATTCTAATTATTTTAGTTTTGTCCATAAGTTTGGTTAATTTTTCTCCATTCTTTTTTATCTGTTCATAATCTGTAAGACAGGCTTTAAAGTAAAACTCTTTTAGGCTTTCTTCAGACATTCCTGCCAACTGTGCCATGGCTGGTGTTGGGTAATAGGTTAAAACCCAATCTTTTTTATCAATTAAAGTATTAAAAAAACCTTCATAAGCCTTGTTGAAAATCTGCAGTTTTTTAGGATCTGATTCTGCCAAATGACTGTAATTATCGTAGTTTGTTATTCTTATAAATTTATCTCCCCAGTCTACTATATCAGAGTAAACCTTTGGAGGGTTCTTAAGTTGTTCTGCTTTTGCATAATCAAGGTAAGTCTTTGCTAGATCTCCCCAACTTGACCTGCCTAGAATCCAGTTTAAACCCATTATATCAAGGTAAACAAATGCACCTTTTTGAAGAGTCTGTTTTAGTAGTTGTCTGATAAGTTCTATTGGATATAGATCAGAGGTGCAGATAACGACCTTGTCTTTTGGTTTTACTTGAACTGAGTGTTCTATTAGTAGTTTGGCCAGATCAGCATCATAGCTTTTCATACAGTTACAATTATACAATTTTTTGCCAAAAAAAATGCCCTAGCTGTGACCTACTTTCCCTCGCCTCAGGGGCGGGTATCATCGGCGCTGGCTTGTTTAACTTCTCTGTTCGGAATGGGAAGAGGTGGTTCCAAGCCGCTCCAACAACTAGGGCAATTACAATTATAACATAGTTTTGTTTATTTTGGTATATTTAATGTATATGGCTATTCAGCTTGAAAAGAAAAATAGATATTTTAATTCTTTTTGTCAGCTACCTGATGTTATTTTAGGCAATCAGATGAAGGATGAAAAGATATTATTGCTTTTGCGAGCTCATCCTATAACTCAGTTGTTTTGGGTTTTTAACTCAGTTGCGTTAATAATTGTGGTTTTTGTTTTAGAGTTTTTTATAGCTCAGTTTATCAATCCTTTACAGTTGTTTTATTTTAGATTATTTGTTTTTTTGTTTTGTGTTTTCTTATGCTTTAATTAATTTCACTAGTTGGTTTTTCAATGTTGGTTTAATAAGCAATTTTAGGGTTTTGGATCTTGATTATATTCCTTTAAATTACAGAAATATCACAGAGACTAAAATCTTTAATGTAGAGGATATAACAGCAGAGGCCAATGGGCCTTTGGCTAGTATATTTCATTATGGTGATATTTATATCCAGACAGCTGGTGAAAAAGGCAATATTGAGTTCCATAATGTTCCCGAACCGAATATTGCTATAAAGATAATTAATAGTTTAGTTAAAGAAAATCAGGATTAATGGAATTTATTGATTTTGCCAAGATTAACTCGCTAATCTTTAATCTGTTTGCAATTACTTTTGCAGTTATGTATCTGGTTTATTCTATTTTTTATGTCTTTTCTATCAGAATCTTAAGGCAGACTTTAAGAACTCAGCTTAATTTTTTGTTTGTTGTTTTTGGAGTAATTCAGGTTGTTTTAGGTGTAATATTAGTTATTACAGCATTAATTCTGTTTTTATAGTATATGTATTATTTAAAGTCATTAGTGACTGTTAAAGATGAAGATAGTTTGAGAGTGTCTTATATCAAAGAAGAAAACTTTGTGGCCATTGTCAGAGCTGAGATCGATGAGGCTGTATTAAACAGTTTTTTGTACGAGATCTATGATCAGCTTGCAGATAACAACTTAACCATAGAACAACTTGATCGCCTTGTTTCAGATAAAATACGACAGTTGTCTTTACCTCCATCACTTGATCTGTCTTTGGGTTTTTTAAGTAAAGATAGGTTTTTTATTAAAACAATCGGCACAGGAGTGATCTATGGAGTGTCTAATAATCAATTGGTTAAGATAATCTCTGCTGAAAAGACAGCAGTAGGAAGAGTTGATTCTGTTTCATGGTATGTCTTAAGTTTTTCTGATGAGGATTTAGCAGGTGTTAACTCTCTTGTTTTTTCAGATTATCAGGATTTTGCCAACCAGATACATAATAATGCTTTACAGTTATCTGCTGTTTTTGTAAATGTCTCAAGTCTAATTGAGGCTGATAAAAAAAGCATCTCTGGCAGTAATTCTGGTTATTATTCTAAACTTTTTTCTATTAACCAGACATATCTTAAGTTTGGTTTGTTGGTAATTATAGTATTAGCTTTAGTCTTTAGTGTGTACTTTGGTTATCAAAAAAGATTAACCCAAAAATATGAGAGTATTTTGTCTCAAACAAGCAGTGAGGTTTCAAATATACTGGCTGATGCTGAAAAAACTGTTTTAGTTAATCCTGAATCTGCAAGGGAGCTTCTTGCCAAAGCGCAACAAACGGTTTCTTTAGCCGATGACCAATTGCCTGATAAATATGCTCAACAGATCTCTGAGTTGTCTAATCAAATACAAAAAAAGCAGGCTGAATTGTTTAAGGAAACTGAGGCAATGGGAGATGAGTTTTTTGATTTTAGTTTATTTGAGTCTGATTATAAAGCAGAATATATTGGTTTGTCAGGCAATATCTTGGCTGTTGTTTCAAGTGATAATCAGATCTATACTTTAAATCTGGACACAAAAGAAAAAAATAAGATTGCAAGCAATGAGTTCAAGATTGATAAAGTAGCGCTTGAAGTAAGAGGAGGTTCTTTAACCAGTCTTTATGGTTTTGGCAAAGATGGTTTGTTTTCTTTTAATCAAGAAAAATGGGAAAAACTAGTTGATTCTGATTCACAATGGGTCAATATTGTTGATTTTGCCTATTATGGTAGGAATCTATATTTACTTGATGCTGGCGCAAATCAGATCTTTAAACATACTCCTTTAGAGACTGGATACTCCCAAGGCCTTGAGTATTTAACAACAGATAATCTTAGTTTCTCGGATAAAGCCAGATTTGCTATTGATGGTAGTGTTTATGTAGTTGATGGTAAAAAGGTATATAAGTTTCTCAGAGGAGCAAGTCAGAGTTTTGCAGTAGATCTGCCAGAGTCTGATTATAGTTTTGATTTGATTTACACTTCTGTTGATAGTTCTAATCTTTATTTGGTTGATAAAACCAATAAAAAGGTTTATATAATCGATAAAGAGACCGGTAGTTTAATTGAACAGAAAAATACACCTTTGGTTGAAAAAGCAATAGCTGTTTTTGTTTATAATCAGAAAATATATTTAGTAACAGAAGATAAAATATATACCTTAGATTAATTCTGACTAATTAGATCTTGAGCGGGTTTATCTATTATATTCAGCTGGTTTTCTGCAATTTTATAGTCGTAATCGCCGATGTTGACAACAAAACTGTCTTGATCTTTATAGAAATTATATTGATATTCCTTGTTTTTAGTTTTTATTGTCAAAGTTAGCACAGGATTAGTTCTTGTTTGTTTTAAAGCTATATCATCTGCTCTCATATTAGTTAGGTCAAAGATGTAGTTGTTAATTTTGGTTAAGTCTGCTTTTTGGCCATTTACAGTCCAGTCATTATTGTTTTTGGTTATTGTCAATCTGTTATTGCCCTTAACTTCAATATTTTCTACTTCATCGGATTCATTTATAAGATGCAGATTTAGATCTCTGAAGTCTGTGGGCAAAAGCAAACCGTTTAAGTTTTCGGCTATAAATACTGTTTTCTGTCCTTTGATATTAGCGTAAAGATCTCCTGATTGCGCAATCTTTCCTAAATATAGAGTAAAGGTTTTGTTGTCGTTGTTTTTTATTTGAATCTCTTTATTAAGTTCGAAAAAATCTTTGTTCTTATCTACATTTTTGCTAACAACATCTTTTATTTCCAATTTTTTAAGGTACTCAATTAGATCTGTAATTCGTTTTGATTCAGCTGGGTAATAGTTTTTGTCAATCTCAATAACCCATTTGTTATCTTTTAAAACTGCTTTTTGAGGTTGATCATCAAGCTTTAATGAGATCTCTGTTATAGTGTTTAAATTAGAAAAAGCTGGTTGTGGTTTGTAGTTTAGTTTTTTCAAAATCGACGGTGCGTAATAAAGAATAACTAGTATAGTTGAGATTAAACCAAGCAATAATGCTCTTTTTTGATTCTTTGACAAGTTGTTAAACATAAGAATAAATTATAGCAAATTTGAAAAATTTTTGGCAAAATAGAAGTTGAGATTATGACAGATAAAGAATTAATACAAAGGTTAAGGCAGGGCGATGAGTCTGCCTTTGAGATGTTTTATAAGGAGTATGCTTCAGCTCTTGCCAATTATGTAAGACGAAAAGTCTCTGATAAAAGCGCGGCAGATGAGCTTGTAAACAAAATCTTCTTTAGTTTTTTTGAGGCTTTAAGAGATTTTAAAAATGAGTCTAGTCTTAAAACTTTTTTGTTTTCCATTGCCAGATATAAGGTTATAGATTATTACAGAAGAAAGAAAATTAAAAAAGTGTTTTTGTCTAATATAACATTGCCTTTTGTAAACGGCGTGTTTTTTCTGATGGATGATGATATTCAAAAACAGGAATTAGTAGAGAAAATCGACAAAACATTTAGTATTTTGCCTAAAAAATACCATCAAATACTAAGGTTGAAGTATATAGAAGGTTTAAGGGTGTCAGAAATAGCCAATAAACTAAAGATGAGTTTTAAAGCAACAGAAAGTCTGTTGTTTAGGGCCAGGCAAGCCTTTGTTAAAGTTTTTAAATCTGAGTATGGTCAATAAATCAAAGATAAAAAATTATTACCGAGAAGTTTTTTTTCTGGAGCCTAATGACTTTAGTCTGCCTGTTTTTGATTGGTTTTTTCACAAAACAGTATCTATTCTTAAATCTTATACTTTTATAGTTTTTCTGCTGATTTCAAGTTTAATTACAGCTGGTTTGGTTTTTGTGTTTAGGTACTGGAGTGTAAAATTGGTAAGTTTCCTGCAACATGGAGTTTAGGCCTGTTTTTAAGTCTTTTTTCTTGTTTCTAATCTTGGGTGTTAAAGAAAGTTGGGGGCTAATGTTTTATCCTTACAAGATTGTCAGAAGATTGGTTTTGTCTGGAGATGCGCATCTGTTTTTTATTTACTCTGTCATATTGTTTGTTTTTTTTGTTTTTCAGTCAAGAATAAAACCATTAGCCCTTAATGCCTATGAAAGTTTTTTGTTGTTTTGGTTTAATCTTTTTTTGAGTTGTTTATTTTTTTATATTTTTCTACGAATTCATAATCAAGGTTTGAATTTTGCAACTGTTGTTTCTGTTTACTCAAGCAGTCTTCTTCCTACAATTTTATTTTTTTATTCTAATCTGTTTTTTTTATTATTTATTGCCACCACCTAGAACATTAAGTTTGACAGGTCTTGGTTTTTCTTATGTTTATCTAACTTGGGTCTCTGCTTTAGTTTTTTGGAAGCTTTCTTTGGTTTATCTATGTTTGAGGTTTTTAGGACGGCTTAGTTTTTTTAATGTGATTTACCTAATTGTGCTTTATATATCAGTGTTTAGTGTTTATTATTTATATCTTTATCAGATTGGTTTTATCAGATTGCCTGTAATTTAAATGACTGAACTTTGTTTATCCGACTTAATAAGTTATGAAATTGCAAAGATTTAAAACAGTTGTCAAAAGAAGACAGGCTTTAGAAAAAGATTTAGGTTTGAAACTGTCAAAGATTAGCAAAGCATTGGTAGAGTCTGAGTCAAAGATCCATTGTGAAAACTTAATTGGAGCTACAATTTTGCCGTTAGGTGTTGCTGGTCCGTTGAGGTTTGCCTCTGTCTATACTGATCGAGTTAGGGAAGTTTATATACCTCTTGCTACAACTGAAGGCGCTTTAGTTGCTTCGGTTAACAGAGGTTGCAAGGCTTTGAGTTTGTCAGACTCTGTAAATATTTTGGTAGAAAAGGTAGGTATTAGTAGAGCTCCTGTTTTTTATATTGAAAATATAAGCAAGGGAAAGTATTTTGAAAATTGGTTAGAAAAAAACTTTGATAAGTTATCTGATGTTGTCAGATCAACCTCTAGTCATTTAAGGTTATTAAGATATGAGTTTTTTTTGTATCCTCCTTATGCTTATGTTAGGTTTTTTTTTGATCCAGATCAGGCAATGGGAATGAATATGGCAACAATTGCTGTAAAGGCAATTTCTGAGTATGTTTTAAAGAAACTTAAGATAGATTGTTTGGCTTTATCTGGCAACTTGTGCGTTGATAAAAAACCATCTTTTTTGAATTTTGTAACAGGTCGCGGTTTTAAGGTTTGGGCTGAGGTTTTATTGCCAGATAAAGTTTTAAACAATATTCTCAAGACAGATGCCTCAAGGTTTTTGTCAGTGTTTTACAGCAAAAATCTATATGGGTCTTTAATCTCTGGATCTATTTCTGCCAATGCTCATTTTGCAAATATTGTCTCTGCTTTTTATTCAGCAGTAGGGCAGGATCTGGCTCATACTGTTGAGGGTAGTTTGGGTACTGTTTTTGCAGAAAAAAGAAAGGAATCTCTTTATTTTTGTGTTCATTTGCCAGCGGTTTTGCTTGGTGTTGTCGGAGGTGGCACAAAACTTGATATTAAACAGGAGGCAATTAGTATAACAAATTCTGGCAATAGTATTGAGTTAGCTGAGGTCTTGGGTGGCGCGGTTTTAGCAGGTGAGTTATCTTTATTGTCTTCTTTGGCTGAAGGTAGTTTGGCTGGAGCTCATAAGAAACTTGGTAGATAATGTTTGTTCTGTTTCAGCTTTGTCGTAATTATTCTTTAAAATTAAACAGAGTTAGTCCTGTTTCCTGATCATGGCTTTTTTTGAGTTCGGCTGTTTTGATTAAATAAAGTTCTAAGGTTGCTGATACTCTGGCTTCGACCAAATGCCCTGCAATTGTAGTCATATCATCTTTTGATAGTGTAGCATGGCAGTGAATAATTATGTCCTTTTCTTTGCCAATAGTACCTGAAAGATTGGATACTTCAAGAGGTTGTTCAAATACCTTTGTTGTGTATTTTTTGCTTTTTACAGAGTAATGTGCTAGTTTGGCATAATCTACAGCACCAATGCCCAAAAACACTCCGCCTGTTATTTTGTGTTTAACACAAAAGTTGTTCAGCTCTTTTATAAACAGCTCTTTTCTTTCAAATCTTAATATCCAACTGTTTTTGTTGAGTTGTTTTGATTGCATACTGTAATTTTATCAGAATATATCTGTCATTTTTTAAATGATTTTAAATTTAAAAAGCGACTTAAATCCTACTTATGAGATCTGGCATTTTGTCTATTGGAGTATATATTCCATCTTTAAGGTTAAAAACATCAGAGATTGCCAATGTCTGGGGTAAAGATAACTCTGTAGTTGCTTCTTTAGGTGTTTTGGAAAAATCTGTCGCAGATCTCGATGAGGACTCATTTACAATGGGTTTGGAGTCTGCCTTTAATGCCATCTCAAAGTTTAATATTGAAAAAAACAAAATTAAAAGAGTGTTTTTTGGATCAGAATCAGGCGCTTATGCAGTTAAGCCAACCTCGGTTATGATCGCTGATTATCTTGGCATTAAAGGAGAGTATCTTGCTTATGATACGCAGTTTGCCTGTAAATCAGCTACCTCTGCCTTGATCTCAGCTTTTGAATCAACTTTTGTTAATAAAGATGAGTTCAGTTTGGTAATTGCTTCAGATAAAGCTTTGGGCAAACCTTCAGATGCTTTGGAGTTTACAGCTGGATCTGGCGCTGGTTCTGTTGTAGTTGGTTCATCTGATAATTTATTGCTTGAGCTTGAAGGTTATGCTAGTTTTGCCACTGACACCTCGGATTTTTGGAGAAAGCAACACAGCAAATTTCCTGCCCATGCTGGCAGGTTTTCTGGAGAGCCGGCGTATTTCTATCATATTAAATCAGCTGTAGCTATATTGTTTAAAAAAATAGATCTCAAGGTTCAGGACTATGATTATGTTGTTTTTCATACACCTAACGCTAAGTTTCCGGTCAAAATAGCTTTGAGTCTGGGTTTTAGTTTAGACCAGGTAACGCCGAGTTTGATTGTATCAAAGATTGGCAATTGTTACTCTGCCTCTACTTTTTTATCTTTGTCTGCTGTTTTGCAAATAGTTAAGCCTGGAGACAGAATTCTTCTTGTTTCTTATGGTTCAGGAGCTGGGTCCGATGCCTTTAGTTTTAAGGTGTCTGATTTCATAAATGAGTATGAATCTGAGTTAGACAATTACCTAAATAATAAAAAATATATAAGTTATGTAGATTACCTTAAGGCAATAGGTCAATTATGAAGGTTTATATAAAAGATTATTATCAGACTAGGTTTGGAGAGTTGTGGGAGAGGTCTCTTACAGATCTAATCTTTGAGGTTGCAACAAGGTTGTTGGATAACAATGGTCTGTCTGTAAAAGATATCTCTGCGGTTTTTTTAGGGAATATGTTATCTGGTGTGTTAGACAAAAATCTTTTGTTATCGGCAAAAATCAATGAGGTGTTGGGCAATATCGGTTTGCCTGTAGTTAGATCAGAAGCCGCCTGTGCCTCTGGTTCTGTTGCTTTATATAATGCAGTTAATTTTCTAAAATCTGAACAAGGCAGGTATGTTTTGGTTTTAGGTGTTGAGAAGATGACTGATTTTTCAGTTGATGAAGTTACTACTGCGTTATCTGTGGCATTGTCTGGTTCTGAACAGATGTCTGGATTAACCTTTCCAGGTGTTTATGCTTTAATGGCTAGGCTTTATCTTGATAAATACAACTATACCGAAGAGGATCTGGCTAAGGTCGCAGTTATAAACCATTTTTGGGGAAGTCTTAATCCTAAAGCTCAGTTTAGAAATAGGATTACAATTGCTGATGTTTTAAACTCTGCTTATGTTGCTGATCCTTTAAAGGTATATGATTGTTCTCCTATATCAGATGGTTGCGCAGGTGTTTTGTTAACAACAGAGCAGTCTCAAGTAGAGATTGCCTCTTGTTGTGTGGCTACAGATTCTTTAGCTATAACTGAAAGAAAGGATTTGTTAAAACTACAGTCAGTTGTCAGATCTGGTCAACAGGCATTAGAAAAAGCTGGTATTGACTTAGATGATATTGATTTGCTGGAGGTTCATGATTGTTTTACTATTGCTGAACTGTTGGTTTTAGAGTCATTAGGAGTTTGTAGTCAAGGCACAGCAGTAGAGTTTGTTTCTAAGTTTAATCAGGACAATCCTTTTGAGTTAAAGCCTGTTGTTAATACATCAGGAGGATTAAAATCAAGCGGTCATCCTGTTGGTGCAACAGGGGTTAAGCAAATAGGTGAAATTTTTCTGCAGTTAACAAATCAAGCTGGAGAAAGACAGATTGATAATGCTAAGGTTGGTTTGGCTCAAAACACAGCAGGGTCTGGAGGATTATCAGTTGTTACAATTCTTAAAAAATGAAAGCTGTTGTAAGTCCTGTAAAAATTTGGCGTAGGCAGTCTAAAATAAGTTCCTTGTTAGGAAAGACAGGCAGAGTGATAACTTATACTGTGATTAGATCAGCTCCAGCAGGTTATGCTAAATTTAGTCCCTATACAATTGTACTAGTAGAGTTTGATGATAACAGTAAAGCAATTGGTCAGTATAGAGGGTCAACACCTGTTTTTGTTGGCATGAATGTTAAGGCGGTTTTAAGATTGGCTTTAGAAGAATCTGGAGATGAGCCTTTGGTTTACACAGTTAAGTTTGTTGAGGTTATATGAAACAAATCTGCTATTCAGCTCCTGCAAAAATAATTCTTTCAGGCGAGCATTCAGTTGTTTATGGCAAACCTGCTTTGGCAACTGCGATTGATAAAAGGATTAAAATTAAATTAACTTCAGCAGTTTATAGCAGTACATCATGTAGGCCAAAGCATTGGCAGTCAATGGAAGACTTTGTGAGAAAATATCTTAAACTATCAGATAAGTTTCCAGATTATAATGTAGATATTTATTCAGAAATTCCACAAGGTAGTGGGTTGGGATCGTCTGCGGCTTATTCTGTTGCTTCAATCGCTTGCTTGCTTCATTTGTTTACTAAAAAACCAGCTTCTGCGGAATTAGTAAACAAACTAGCTTTTCAAGCAGAAAAGATTTTTCATAAGAATCCATCTGGTATAGACAACTCAACTTCAACCTTTGGTGGTTTTATTTTTTATAGAAAAGAGTTTGAGTTTTTAAAGTTGGTTAGTAGGTTAAGTATTAAAATTCCAAACAACTTTCAAGAGCGTATGTTTTTAATTGATACAGGAAAACCTAAAGAAAGCACAGCTGAGATGGTTGAGTTTGTTGGTAAGTTGTGGAATCAAAAAGGTTCCCAAGTTGAAAAAACTGTAAACGATATTGAAAAAACAACTAAGCGGTTGGTTATTTCCCTGGTGCAGGAGAACTTTAAGTTTTTTTGCAACTCAATTGCTGAAAACCAACGACTGCTTGAATCTTTAGGAGTTTTTTCTGATTATAGTAAAAATCTGTTATCTCAAATTTCAGAGTATGGTGTGTATAAATTAGTTGGAGCAGGCGGAAGAGCTAAAGGATCTGGCTATGTTTTGTTTGTTGCGTCAGATAATGGTTTTGACCAGGTTCTTGAAAAAAACAATTTTAAATTTTTTCCTTATAAGTTTTCCAATAAAGGATTGATTTATGAAAACTCTGGTTAAGGTAAAGTCTCCTGCAAATATAGCTTTTATAAAGTATTGGGGAAGACGAAACCACAAACTTATACTTCCTTGCAATAGTAGTTTTTCTATGAATTTATCAGACTGCAGTGTGACTGTTCAGATTAAAAAGATAGAAAAAGATAAAGGTAGTAGTTTGTTTATTAAAGAGTATGAGTCTGACAAATATATTAAAAACACAGACTCAGCTTATGAGAAAACTATCAAGTTTTTTCAGACTGCTCAGGATTTTTTAGGCAAAAAAGCAGACTTTGACATTAGTGTAAAAAGTTCTATAACTTTTCCCCGATCAGCTGGCATTGCTTCATCTGCGGCTTATTTTTCAGCTTTGGCATTAGGTTTTTGCAAACTGTTGGATGTAGAGCTTGATAAAAAACAGTTATCTATTTTAGCAAGGTTGTCGGGTTCAGGGTCAGCATGTCGTTCTGTTCCAGATGGTTTTGTGCTTTGGCATAAAGGCAATTCTTCAGAGTCTAGTTATGCTGAGTCTTTAGCCGACCCTAAATTTTGGTCGTTAGTTGATGTTGTTGTGATAGTTTCTGATAAAAGCAAAAAGGTAGCGTCTGCTGAAGGTCATCAAGCCGCGGATACAAGTCCTTTATTTGATGAAAGAGTTTACGGAGTTGAAAAAAGACTTAAATTAATGCTTAAGGCTTTTGAGAATAAAGACCTGGAAAAGTTTGGTCATTTGTTAGAAGCTGAGGCTTTGTCAATGCACTCTGTTATGATGACTCAGAGGCCTAATCTGTATTACTGGAGTTTGGAAACATTTAAGCTAATGAAGTCTGTAGTTAAACTTAGAGAGTCCGGCTTGCCAGTTTTTTTTACCATTGATGCAGGAGCCAATCTGCATTTGATCACTGAGTCAAGGTACCTTAGCAAATTAAAACCAGCTATAGGTAAATACAAATTTATAGTAAACAGACCAGCGTTTGGAGCTAAAGTTTTATGAATGAGTTAATTTTAATCAAAATAGGAGGTAGTTTGATTGCTGATAAAAACAAGATCTACGAGATTAATAAACAGGTTGTTGGAAAACTGGTTTCGTCTATTTCAAAGTTTCTGGAAAAGAAGAAAAACAGCCAACTGGTTATTGCCAATGGAGCTGGTAGCTTTGGTCATTACACTGTCATAAAATATAATTTAAACAGACTCAAAGGCGCTTATCTTACTGATCTGCAAAAATCTGGCATTGGTTTTGTTCACAGCAAAGTCTCTTATCTAAATGCTTATCTTAACAATGAACTGTCAGAACAAGGTGTTTCAGTTGTTTCTTTTTCTCCCATATCATATTTATTCAAAGACGAAGAGCTGTCTTTGTTTGCAAAGCCTTTGCTTTCAGCACTGAGTTTAGGTTTGAACATCTCGTTTTACGGAGATTTGATCTTTACAAAAGACAAACAGACAACTGTTGTCTCTACAGAACAACTGCTTGAGATTTTTGTTGATAAGCTTTTGGCCAAAACAGCGTTTAAGGTCTCAAAGGTTGTTTTTGTTACTAATGTTTCTGGAGTTTTGGACAATCATGGTGATGTCATTAAAAAAATTACCCAGGACTTTTCTTCTGATCAAGTAAATATTTTTAAGGTAAAAAAAGATGTTAGCGGTGGTATGAAGATAAAACTTAAAACAGCTTTACATTTTGCTAAACAAGGTATAAAAACCTATATCTGTGGTGTAAATGATTTTGAAAACTGTTTATTTGATCTGCCAGGAGGCTACACAGTTGTTGTCTGAATTATTCACCAATTCGTGGCAAAAAAATGCCCCAGCCGCCATCTTCTGTTCTGGTTGCTATACCAAGCATATCTGCGGCTACATATACATAGATTGAAAGTATTACAAAGATCATAATTAAGCCTATTACTGAGTAAAAAATTTTGTTCCTAGCTTTAGATATAGCATCAGAGTCTCCAGAAGAGGTTATAAAATCATAAGCGCCCCAGAACATATAAAACAAAGCTGTGAGCGCGGCAACTAATAAGAATAACTTAATACCAAAATCAATTATAGTAGATACTGCCGCAGGAGCTGATGGGTTGTCGTATCCTATAGATATTTTAGGAGTGCCAAAGATTTTATCCATAATTTAACTTAATTAAAAATAAACTGGTATTTTGAAAATATACGCCAGAACTCTAGATATAACAAGACTTAGAGTTACCAGAATAAAACCTATAACAGAAAAAGTAAATAAGGTTTTTGCTTTACCTACTTGGTCTGGATTGCCGCTTGAAGAGATTAACAGATATGTTCCATAAAGCCCTGCTGTTATAAACATAATAAAACCAACACCTAAAGCTAATCTGAAAAACAAAGAAAAGATAGTGTTTATGTCAGAGAATTGAGCAATAGGATTAACTTCAGGTTTTGAGAGATCAAGGGCATACACCTTCATATTTTATGATTGTAATTTAAATGATTTTGTAAATCAAGACGACTTTTAAAATTATGAGTTTAACTCACTTGGCAATAATTCCAGATGGTAATCGTAGATGGGCAAGGAGTAAGGGTTTGCCTGAATTTTTTGGCCACAACTATGCGGCTGAAAAAACTTTGCCTAAACTGCTTGAAAAGGTTAGAGCATTGAACATAAAGTACTTTACATTCTGGGCAATGTCTTCTGAAAACTTAGTTAAAAGATCTCCAGATGAGCTAAAGAATTTGTTTAAACTTTTGGAAAAGATGCTTGATCTGAAAAAACAGGATTTTATTAAGCACAGAACACATTTTAATGTTATAGGCAATATAACACAACTTCCCGACAGAATACAAGAAAAAATTGATGAACTAAAAAAAGCCACTAAAGACTTTTCAGATTACTACTTTACACTAGCCATAAACTATGGCGGAAGAGATGAGATTGTAAGAGCAGTAAATAAATTTTTACAAGAAACACAAGGAAAACAGTTAATTACAAAAGAGATTTTATCACAGCATTTAGACACAGCAGGAATGCCAGATCCGGATTTGATTATTCGCACAGGAAAAGAAAAACGGGTCTCTGGTTTTATGCTGTGGCAGTCAGAGTACTCAGAGTATTATTTTTCAAACAAATTCTTCCCAGATTTTAATGAGCAGGATCTAACTGATGCAGTTGTTGATTTTAATAATAGACAACGAAGGTTGGGCCGTTAAAAAAACTTTTTTTATAACAAAATATAGGGTGTGTGTTAATTGTTAAATTGACACTATACTTAACTTTAATTAAACTTATAAATCTAAAAGTTTGATTTTTACAATAGTAGTTATAGTCTTTCTTGTTTTCACTAGATCAATTTGTTGTATTCAGAATATTGCTGATTTTACTGCTCTAATTTTGCTATAATAATTTAATCTTTATGAAGAAACTTGCTTGTCTACAGATTAGAAACCCAAAAGATGACAAAAACTCGATAGAGTCTGCATTTCAATTCTTTTCTTCAATTATTCCAAAACAATCTTCTTTAATAAGAACATTATTTTTAGGTGAAGAAATCTTTTCGTTTGAGGTTTATAGTTTAGGTCAGACTATTTATTTTTATATAGTTGTTCCTTATGAAAGACAAAGTTTTATAAAAAGTGTTTTTCAGTCTGTATATCCTCAAGCAAAGATTGTAAACACTACAGATCCAATAGAGATTTTTTTTAAATTCAAAAATATGTCTTTGGGTCAATTGAGTTTGTCAGATAGTTATTATTATCCAATTAAAAGCTATGATTCTTTTTCAAAAGTTGATCCTTTATCTTCAATGTTGGGTTTTTTGTCAAAACAAAGTTCAGGGGTAAACTTTGTTTATCAACTGGTTCTGGGACCAGTATTTTTTAATTGGCAGAAAAAGTTAATTTCTTTATCGGAGAAGAGTAAAGAAGAGCTTCGTAAACAAAGTATAGATAGATCTTTTCAGAAGAGTAGTTTGATTAAAAAGGCTAGTTCAGCAGGAGCAAGATTTGCTTTGCGTTTAGGTGTGTCTTTGATGAATGATCAGATTCAGGCTGATAGGTATTTAATTGATTTTGCAGGAACTTTTGGTGTTTTTAATGCTGGTGATGGCAATTCTTTTGTTTTTAAAAAAGTTAAACAATCATCTAGTTTGGTTAATAAACTGCGATATAGAAGTTTGCCAGTTTTTGGAAGTTCTAACCAAATATTGAATGCCGAAGAGTTAGCAACGATTTGGCATCCTGCAGGAGAGTCTTTATCAAATATAAAAAATATCTCTTGGGGAAAGACTTTAAAAGGAGAACCTCCAGAAAATTTGCCAACCTCTGATTATAAAAACAAAGAAGATATTAATTTTTTTGCCAAGACTGAGTTTAAAAATTCCCAAACGATTTTTGGTATTAAAACAGCAGATAGAAGAAAACATGTTTATATAATTGGTAAAACCGGCGCTGGTAAATCTACTTTGATTGCCAATATGGCCATAGATGATATTAGAAGAGGTAGAGGCATTGGTATTATAGATCCTCATGGAGACTTGTCGGAGATTGTCCTTGACTATGTGCCTAAAAGGAGGGTTAATGATGTTGTTTATCTGGAGCCATTTGATACACAAAGACCTTTTTCTTTAAATGTTTTGGATGTGGCTAATAAACAGCAAAAAGATTTAGTTGCTTCAGGCATAGTATCAATTTTTTATAAACTATATAAAGATTCATGGGGACCAAGATTAGAGTATATTTTAAGAAATGTTGTTCTTACATTACTTGAGTCTGATAACGCAACATTAGTTGATATTTTGCCTTTGTTGTCGGATAAAAAATTCAGACAGAAGGTTATTGAAAAGATCAAGGATGATGTTATAAAAAATTTTTGGTTGAATGAGTTTGAGAAGATGCCAGATAGGTTGAGGTCTGAGGCTGTGTCTCCAATTCAGAATAAAGTTGGTCAGTTTGCAAGCTCGAAGATGATAAGAAATATAATTGGAAGTAAGAGATCTACTATAAATTTGGAGCAGATTATGAATGAAGGTAAGATCTTAATTTTGAATTTGTCTCAAGGCAAACTAGGCGAAGATAACTCAGCTTTATTGGGAGCAATGATTATTACCCAGATGCAACTGGCCGCAATGAATAGAAGTTTTCAAAAAGAAGAAGAGCGTAAAGATTTCTTTTTGTATGTAGATGAGTTTCAAAACTTTGCTACAACCTCATTTGTCAAGATCTTGTCAGAAGCTCGTAAGTACCGCCTTTCGCTTACAATGGCTAATCAATATATTGACCAGATAGATGAGAGTGTAAGAAGAGCTATTTTTGGCAATGTGGGAACCTTAATTTCATTCGTTGTTGGCGCTAAAGATGCTGAGTATTTATCAAAAGAGTTTGGTCGTTTGTATTCAGCTGATGATTTGGTTAATCTAGGCAAGTTTGAGATTGTGATGAAGTTGTCTATTGATGGTTTAACCTCTTCTCCATTTCCTGCCAACACATTACCTTTGCCGGATCAAAGGAATCATAATAAAGAAAAAATAATTCGTATATCTAAAGAAAGATATGGTAGGTCTTTGACCTCGGATTTTAAATCTTAAAATAAACTTGTAGTTTTAATATGTCTTGATTTGTAGGCTTTTTTAATAATAAAATCTAAGTAACTTTGGATTTATAGTTCTTTTGCAAGATTTAACTTAAGTTTTCAGTTTCTTTTAGTTTTACAAATGAGATCAATATTATAATATTTATGTATGTACAAACCAGTTTATTTAATTACAAACTCAATTTTGGTAAGCATCTCAAAGATTGAAGCCGCTGAAGAGGTGATAAAAAACGCTCCACTTTTGCCTTTGTGGGAAAAACAGTTTAAAGACGATGCAGTTTTAAGAGCTGTTTATCATGGAACTCATCTTGAGGGTAATCCTTTGTCCAAAGACGAAGCAGAGGATGTCTTGACTGGAAAACAGGTTGTTGCTAGATCTCGAGATATTCAGGAGATTATAAATTATCGCAATGTTTTAGATTTTGTTGACCAAGAAGCAAAAAAGGGAATAAAACGCATTACAGAGCAGATTATTAAAAAGATTCATAGGATTTTGGTAGATAAAACCTTACCTGTTGAGCAATCTGGAGAATATAGAGATAAACAAGTTGTTGTGCGCGATATCCAGACCGGAGAGGTTGTGTTTAAACCGCCAGCGGCGCTTGAAGTGCCTTATCTTATGCGTGAGTTTGTTTACTGGCTTAATTACACAGATCCCAACAGTATTCATCCTGTTATTAAGGCAGGTATTTCTCATTATGAATTAGTCAGAATACACCCTTTTTTTGATGGCAATGGTAGAACAGCTAGGGTTTTGGCCACATTGATTCTCTTTTTAGGTGGATATGATATCAGACGGTTTTTTTCATTGGAGGAATATTACGATAGAGATGCAGTCTCCTATTATGAAAGCCTGAGAAAAGCTCAGGCAGGAGATCTGACTCCTTGGTTGGAGTATTTTTGTTATGGAGCTTCAGTAGAGTTTCAGAGAATAAAAAATAAGGTCTTAAAGTTGTCAAAGGATGTAAAACTTAAGAGCAAATTTGGAGGCAAACAGTTGTTTTTAAATGAACGCCAGATTAAAATAATGGAGCATATTCAAGATGTTGGTTTTTTGCAAAATAAGATGTTTGCTAGTTTGTTTCCAGATTTATCGGAAGATACTGTCTTAAGAGAAGTAAAAGATCTTATAGATAAAGGTGTTTTGAAAAAAATTGGCAGAACAAAGTCTGCTCGTTATGTTTTAAATGATTAATATGAAATTTAGTGATTTTTGTAAATATTTAGAAAAAATTGAAGCAACAGCAAGCAGGTTAGAGATGACCTCAATACTAGCTGATTTATTCAAACAACTATCTGCAGATGATATAAAGCCTGGCGTTTATCTTTTGTTAGGTAGAATTGGTCCTTTGTATGAAGGCAAAGAGTTTGGTTTGGCTGAAAAAACAGTTGTTTCGGCCGCAGTTGCTGGATTGGGAGTTGAAAAAAAGGTTTTTGATAAGGTCTATCAACAACTTGGAGATGTCGGTGAGGTTGTTTATAAATTAAAGCAACAGTCTAATTCATTATTTAAAACAGATCCTGATCTGAGTTTTGTGTATCAGAGACTGCGTAAGATAGCTGATTTGTCGGGCAAAGGCTCTTTGACTGCCAAAAAAGAGATCGTTGCAGATATGATTAGAGAGTATCCAGCTTTAACAGCAAAGTATCTGGCTCGGTTGATCTCTGGCAAATTAAGGCTAGGATTTTCAGATATGACTGTGTTGGATGGTCTATCTTGGTTTTTAAAAGGCGATAAGAGTCTAAGGCCTTTGTTAGAACACGCTTATCATGTTAGACCAGATCTAGGTTTGATTGCTTACCTGGTTAAGACTAAGAATCTTAATGGTATTGAAACAATAGAACCTGAGGTTTTTGTGCCTATTATAATGATGAGAGCAGAAAGAGTTAAGCAGATTCCTGATATTATTGAAAAACTTGGCCAATGTCTGGTAGAACCTAAGTATGATGGGTTTAGACTGCAGGTTCATAAAAAAGGTAACGAAGTAAAGATGTTTTCTAGAAATCTGGAACAAGTAGCTTATATGTATCCGGATTTAAAGCAGGCGGTTTTAGAACAAATTTCTGCTGAAAGTATTATTTTTGAAGGAGAAGCAATTGGTTTTGATCCTCAAACTGATGAGTTTTTGCCTTTTCAAGAGACCTCTCAACGACGCAGAAAGTATGATATAGAAGAGCTATCCCAAAAAATACCTTTGAAGCTGTTTGTTTTTGAGCTTCTTTATCTTAATGGCCAGAGCTTTATAAACAAGAAATTGATGGAAAGAAAGGCCAAGATTAGATCTATTTTAAAGTCTGAGCCAGAGGCTAATTTAGTTATTGCAGAGGATCATCTTGTTTCTAAAACAGAAGAGATTGAGGTTTTGTTTGATCAATATGTTTCAGAAGGTCTTGAAGGCATAATGGCTAAAAAAATAGATGGAGTATATAAACCTGGAGCTAGAGAGTTTAATTGGATTAAGTTTAAGGCAAGTTATAGCCAAAAGATAAATGACACAATAGATACAGTTGTTTTAGGTTATTATTATGGCAAAGGCAAGAGATCAGAGTTTGGTATAGGAGCTTTTTTAGTAGGAGTTTATGACAAAAATTTGGACAAGTTTTGCAGTATTGCCAAGATTGGTACAGGAGTTTCAGACCAACAATGGAGAGAATTAAAACATCTATTTGATAAAAACAGATCGAGTAATAAACCTAAAGAGTATTTTGTAGATAGTCAGATTGTTCCAGATGTTTGGGTTGCTCCAAAATTTGTTGTTGAGGTGTCAGCAGATGAGATAACTTATTCTCCTGTGCACACTGCTGGAAAATCTGCAGGCTATCATAAAAATTCAGGTTTTGCTTTAAGGTTTCCTAGAATGGTTAGATTAAGATCAGATAAAGATGTCTATGATATTACTACAGTGCAAGAAATCGGGCGATTGGTCAAGATTTAAAAATGCCTTTGTTGTTTTTAAGGATCTGCTTGTGGCTGTTGATCATCTTTAACAGCCTGATATTATACTCAATAAAAAAAGAATGAGGTTTTTTAATAATTCTTCTGGCAGATGAATTTATTATAATTTCCTCTGCTATTTCTGCTTTGCCTCCAAGTTCAGCTGTATGAAAAAAAATATCAAAGTCTTCATGAACTTTTTTATCATCAAGGCATGTTTTTGGCAAAATCCTTTGCCAGAACTTAGAGTTAATCGCATAACTTGTAGATCCTACATTAAACCCAAATATTGAGCTTAATGTTTTGTAAAAGATCTGGTACAGTCTGACTGTGTTGATTTTTTTAAGGTCATAAGAAATTAAAAATCCCAAAAGAACCAAACTTTGATCATTTTTAAATCTTTGCTCAATTTTTTCAAGAAAGTCTTTATCAACAATAGTATCTGCATCTAATTTGACAAAAATATCTCCTTGAGCAGAACTAAACCCTTTGTTTCTAGCAGGAGTAATGCCCTGTCTAGTTTCTTTTATTACTTTGCAGTTGTATTTTTTGGCAATCTCTGCTGTTCTGTCTGTGCAGTTGTTGTCCACAACTATGATTTCAAAAGGTTTTTTTGTTTGTTTTGTCAATGATTTGAGCGTGGCTTCAATGTATTTTTCTTCATTGTAAGCTGGTATTATCACTGATATTTTCATCATTGCTATTATACTACAAATTCAGTTAGTATTGGAAAATGATCGGAGTTGAGTTTTTCCGAGTCTAAATGAGTTGATTTTTTTTATATTTTTGTAAAGCACATAGTCTACTTTCATTCTTACTGGAATAAAGCCAAAGTATTTATTCTCATAGGTGTAGATTATGTTTTTAGTTGCTTCGCTTCAAGTTATTAGATCTAATAATGTATTCAAACCTTTTTCTGCCATAAGGGTAATTAAAGTCTCCTGTTATTATAGTTGGGCAGTTCTTCTTCATAGGAGCTCTCCAAAATTTTTTTTAGCTGATTGGCTTTTTCAATATCAGCCGCCCAGGGCGATAAATGAACATTGTAAACCGCAAAATCCTGTGTCTCTTGTTTTAAAAATTGAAATTATGTAATTTCTTGGAAACTGTTTTTTATTTAATAGTTTTAAGTATTTTTTCATACCAGCTTCTAGGCAATCTGAAGATAACTGGAGTTGAGCAGTTTTAGTTTGTTTTTATTGTAGAAAGGTTGAGATATAATACTCCTTTGCTATGTTTTAGAAAAGATGGTTGCCTTTGTGCTAAACTGTCATAGTTTTTTTCAGCCATTAGTGTTTCTACTTTTTGGTTCTCTAAGATTTTCCTGAAAACAGAGTACATCTGGCGCATATTTGCCGATTAGGTAGGGCACATCTAATCATTCCCTTGTTAAAGTACAGGTTATAGTCTAATCAAGCTAATCTTCATAAGCCATATTATAGACTAATATCATTTAGTTTGCCTGAGCTCGATTGTAAACGTCCACATACTATCCACTAACATTTTTAATTTATACACAATCTTGCCTTACAACAAGGCTAAATCTACTACTTGAAACTATAAGATGCTTCCTATAGTTTGTGTTTTTAATTTGTTATAGGACTTGACAAAGATAAATAGCGTGGTGTATTCTTTAATTTAAGATGAATAATCAAGTTAAAGCTAATAGTCGCAGGTTCTGATAAAAACAATGATGAAGGCTGTTTCTTTTGCCAAGGAGGTTTTAAACTTAAGTTCTAAAGGTTTAAGTTTAAATATAAAGAAGTTTATTTTATAACAACAAAAAAGAGCATCACTACCGCTCGCCTTCCCCTCCGCGACGAGTAGTAATGCCCTTCTAGCTAAAAAGGTTATCATATAGCTTGTTCTTTGTCAATTAGCTTATTTAGTGTTATCTGGTGTTTGATAACCTTTTATTTAGCGTAGATATTATGCTTTTGTTTTAAGATGTTTTTTAGTTAATATTAGGTTGTAATTAATTATTGTTTTGGCATTCTTAGGTTTAGTGGTTGTTTGGGATAATTTTTTTATCTTATTTTAATCTTTGCAATAATATAAATTGCTATTGATTTAGCAGGTTTAATTTGATAATATTGTATATTACATTTTATCTTACTGGGTAAACAAAAGTATAGACATTAGAGTCTATATTTATTTTGCACTTTAAGGTTGGGGCCTATAGCTCAATTGGCTTAGAGCACCCGCTTTGCACGCGGGAGGTTAAGGGTTCGAGTCCCTTTAGGTCCACAAGCACTTTAAAAGTTTGGTATTGAACAAAGAAAGATAGGAGAGCGCTAAGGCTAACGGTGGATGCCTTGGCGGATTGGGCCGATGAAGGACGCGTGCTAGAGCGCGATATCAACGGTGAGTTCTCAAGCAAACGCTATTAGCCGTTGGTTTCCGAATGGGGAAACCCGCTCTGGTGTTAAGCCGGAGCGCCCGCCGTTTTAGGCGGGCGGGAACCCGGGGAACTGAAACATCTTAGTACCCGGAGGAAGAGAAATCAATATTACCCGTCGTTTTAGGCGGGTAGAGATTCTGTAAGTAGCGGCGAGCGAAAGCGGAAGAGCCTAAACCCGTCGTTTTAGGCGGGGGTTGCGGGACTTATCATAACAAGATGTTTTTGATAGGAGAATGTTTTGGAAAAAACAGCCAAAGAAGGTGAAAGCCCTGTATCCGAAATCAAAAACATCTTAAGATAAGATTCCCAAGTACCACGGGACACGGGAAACCCTGTGGGAAGCTGGGGAGGTCACTCTCCAAGGCTAAATACCCAATCCGACCGATAGTGAACCAGTACCGTGAGGGAAAGGTGAAAAGTCCCCCGTTGAGGGGAGTGAAATAGAACCTGAAACCGTTAGCTAACAAGCAGTGGGAGCCCGCCTAATTCGGCGGGTGACCGCGTGCCTATTGAAGAATGAGCCAGCGAGTTTTCGGTTAGTGCAAGCTTAATTCCGCAGGGCGGAAGTAGGCGTAGCGAAAGCGAGTCTGAATAAGGCGCATGCACATCGGCAACGATGTGTTAGTACTAGCCGAAAGACCCGAAACCGGGTGATCTAACCATGGGCAGGGTGAACTTCGACGAAAATCGAAGGGAGGCCCGCACCCGTTACTGACGAAATAGTATGGGACGACCTGTGGTTAGGGGTGAAACGCTAAACGAACCCGGAGATAGCTGGTTCTCCCCGAGATATATTTAGGTATAGCCTCTTTGAGTAGCAAAGGGGGGTAGAGCTACTGGATATCTGCAGGAGCCATTAGGTGACTGTAGATAACCAAACTCCGAATACCCTTTGTGAAATCAAAGGGAGTCGGTCATGCCGGGATAAGCTGGTGTGGCGAGAGGGAAACAACCCAGATCTCCAACTAAGGCTCTTAAATGATTCCTAAGTGGTAAAGGTCGTTTAATTTCCAAGACAGCAGGGAGGTTGGCTTAGAGGCAGCCATCCTTTAAAGAGTGCGTAACAGCTCACCTGAATATTTCCGATGCATATCGGAATGGAGATTAAGCGCCAAAAATGAACGGATCTTAAGGAATCTGCCGAAGTTGAGGCCCGCTGTTTTAGGCGGGGGTAGGGGAGCGTTCTTGTTGCGTTGAAGCTCAGATGTGAGTCTGGGTGGAGCGGCAAGAAGCGAGAATGCTGGCATGAGTAGCGATTCTCCCGTCGAGAAAACGGGACGCCGGAAGCCCAAGGTTTCCTTAGCAATGTTAATCAGCTAAGGGTTAGTCGAGGCCTAACCCTAAACCACTTCGGGTTTAGGGGATGGATAAGCGGTTAATATTCCGCTACCTCTGATAAAGCGTTATTACTTAATTAGTGCGAGATTTGAAGATTCCAGCTTTGCTGCCCTTATGGGTTAAGCAAAGTCTAAACCTCAAGTCAGCTTTGCTGGCAAGAGGTGATGGGGACTCTGATTTTATCAGAGGACTGGAAGTCTTTAAATCTCCGGGAAAAGCTAATTTAAGGAGTTTTATCAGAGCTCGTACCGCAAACCGACACAGGTGGGTTGGTGGAGTACACCGAGGCGTTCGGGAAAGAGTGGTTTAAGGAACTCGGCAAAAAAGCTAGGCGTAACCTTTGGGAGAAGCCTTGCCTCCAGTTTTGGGGGCCGCAGCTAAAGTTTGCCAACCGACTGTTTATCAAAAACACAGCTCCCTGCTAACCTGAAAAAGGGATGTATAGGGGGTGAAGCCTGACCAGTGCCGGTAGGTTAAGCGCTGGGGTTGATTTCCGATCTTTTAATCGGAATGAGGCTCTAGTGTAAGCCCTGGTAAACGTCAGCCCTAACCCTGAGGGTTCTAAGGTAGCGTAATCCCTTGTCGGGTAAGTTCCGACCTGCATGAAAGGCCCAACGAGTTGGCAACTGTCTTAAACCACTCCTCGGCGAAATTGAAATGGCTGTGAAGATGCGGCCTACTTACACCAGGACAAACAGACCCCGGGAGCTTTACTGGATCCAGATATTGGTGTTGATGCAGTAACTGTTTAGCGTAGGAGGGACCTACCGTTTTAGGTAGGGCCAATGAAACACCTCTCTTTACTGTATTAACGCCTAACTCCAACTTTTTGGGGGACAGTGTTTGGTGGCCAGTTTAACTGGGACGGTTGCCTCCTAAAGAGTAACGGAGGCGTACAAAGGTCGGCTTGCGCCGGATGGAAATCGGCGTGTAAGCGCAAGGGTATAAGCCGGCTTGACTGCGAGGCTGACCAGCCGAGCAGAGTCGAAAGACGGTCCTAGTGATCCTCGATCCCGTTGTGATTGCGGGACGGGCTTAACGGATAAAAGTTACCCCGGGGATAACAGGCTAGTCGGACCCGAGAGTTCATATCGACGGTCCGGTTCGGCACCTCGATGTCGGCTCATCCCATCCTGGAGCTGGAGCAGGTTCCAAGGGTCGGGCTGTTCGCCCGTTAAAGGGGTACGTGAGCTGGGTTCAGAACGTCGTGAGACAGTTCGGACTCTATCCGGTGTAAGCGTTTTGACTCTTGAGGGGGGACTTTCCTAGTACGAGAGGACCGGAAAGTGGAGATCCCTGGTGTACCGGTTGTTCCAAAAGAGCAGCGCCGGGTAGCTATATCTCTAACTGATAAGCACTGAAAGCATCTAAAGTGTGAAGCAGGCCCCAAGATAAGGAGTCTTTAAGCCTCCCTGTAGACTACAGGGTTGATAGGCGCTAGGTGTAAGTTCCGTAAGGAATTTAGCCAAGGCGTACTAATAGGCGGCGCTCCTATCTTTCTTTGTTTTTAACCAAACTTTTTTTAAGTTTTTTAAGATTGAGATAGAAAAAAACTTTTACTTAATTCTTCCCAACTTAAGTCTTTACTTTCAGGAGCTAAATTTTAAAAAAAAATTAATTTAACAGATATTTACTATGATTATCCTAATTTTAAATTAATCAAAAAATTATGGTGGTTGCGAAAAAGAGGTAACAGTTGGCAGCTAAAGATTGATGTAGGTAAAAATAGATTGAACGGAAGCGCTTCAGTTTTTCAAGAAATAACAGATCCTGACAAAATTGCTAAAAAACTTAAGATTGAAAGTCTTTCTATGTTAGATTCAGTAGGGATACAACAATATTGTAAAATCTCCACAGAAAGAAGTCATTATAAAAAGGATGAATTCACAGTTGTAGTTGATAAATGTTTTTATAATGATGACAAAGATTTTAATTATCAAATCTGCGAAGTAGAGCTTGTTGTAAAGGACAAAAGTTATATTAAAGAATCTGAGTTTAAGATTGAGAAGTTTATAAGGCAACATGGTTTTGAGCTCAAACCTGTTGTTGGTAAACTTCCTTATTTTTTAAAGGTAGAGAATCCCGAGATTTTTTCATTTCTTTCTAAAGTTTATGGTTTCAACTAATAAATTCACCATTTTAATAAGGGAAATAGAAGAAAAGTTTTGAATAATACAACAAAGGATATATCACAACCACTAAAATCAAATGAACCTGGACACTTGTTTATTATGAAGCCTGTCTTTCAAAAGTTAAAGCCAAAAAAAGAGAAAAATATTTTAAAACAGGGTTTGGAAGAAGATTCCTAAAGCAAAGAATTTAACCCTATGCTATAATAGGTTATTAACTTCCGCGGTAGCTCAATGGTAGAGCAGCCGGCTGTTAACCGGCGGGTTGCAGGTTCGAGTCCTGCCCGCGGAGCCAAATTGTATGTTGTTGTTCTGCCGCCCTACGGGCGGCAATCAGAAGTCAACATCAGGATTTTCTTTGAAAAAGGTTCGGATTTGGTCCAAAACACGGAGCCAGAGTTGACGAGAGGCTAAATTGAATATCTTGTTAAAGGGGTTTAGAAAGTGGTATCGGACTTTTTTACCTTCTAACTCTAAGTTCTGAAGTGTTAAATTCAAAAGTAGTCGTTTTCCATACTTGTTTTTAGTAACCTTCAATTTATTAATTTACTTATAGTTTTTAGCACCTGTGTTTTTCTATTTTCTTCTTTTGGCAAAGTAGTAACCAATTAAACCGCTTTTTATGGCTTGATTACAAGCTATTTGAGCTCTTCTGCTTATTTTTAGGATTTCCAAACCGGGATTTCCTTGCAGGATTCTCATTTGAGCATGCTCGCTTATTCTTTTTGAGGAAGGAAGTATACTTCTAGTATGATTTACAAAACATATAGTAGTAAAGCCAATTTCTCCCAGATTGCTTCTGATTCGTCTACTCTCAAAATGCTTGGTAAGCACCAACCTCTTTTTATGCCTTCCAAGAGAGATTTTTCACTCTCATCCAATGGTTCTCTTTCTAGGAACATGTAGCTTAGTACTACTTTTTCTGATGATTTAAGAACCCGATAAGTTTTTTTAAATAAGCTGAGTTTTATCATAAGAATGAACTTAACTCTGACAAAAAATAACCAAATCAAAAATTCCAGAAGAAAAAGCAGAATGATGATATTCTTCAAGGCTAGACCAAACATCCTTGTATAACGTCTTTTTACGATATTTCTCTGCGGAAGCTATTTGATTAGGAGAGATGTTAATTCCTATAACTTTGGTATCAGGATATTGGTTTTTTATTTCAAAGGTTAATGCCCCGGTTTCACATCCAGCATTTAAAACAATTGTGTTATGATTTATTTGGCGGACTTAATTAATTGTCTTGTAAGCTTTTTTACTTCCTCATAATCAGATAGTCTCTTTCCCTCGACAGCAAACTCTCAATGTAAAGCATAAACATCTTCTATTTCCTCATCTTTACCTAAATTTCTATATGAGTTTTCTGATTCTAGATAATAATTTCTAATGGTGTTTATAATCTCAATTTCTCGACTCATAGCTTTTAAAATATTTGAGTATTCTCTTGAGAGTAAGCTTTAATTCAGGATAGGTTAGTAACGATAATGTTTTGTCTAGACTATACCAGCGAACCCATTCTATATCTTTATCTTTTGGATTAAGATAGCCACCTTTGGCGTTAAATAACAGAAGAAACACTTTTGTTGACTCCTTATTTGAAAAGGGAGGTTTTTATATCTAAATTTGTGGATTAGTGGCGTCAAAAACAATTTTTCTTTTTCTATTTTCAAACTAGTTTCTTCAAAAAGTTCTCTTTCGGCAGCCTCAAAAAAATTCTCTAAAGGCTTTAGGTTTCCGCTAGGAAAAGTTACCGCATTACTGTGTAAGATTTAATGAGTAAAAACATTATCTTATCTTGTTTTTTCTTATAATAAAATAAATATAGGATATTGTTGGTTATATCGCCGGTAATCTATTTGATAAGGAGGTTTTTCGTGTTTTGGTATATGGATTCCTGGCAGGGTAATAATCAACAATTCACCTTTGTTGGTCACTCTTGCGATTTCTGCCATAGCCAAGTTATCATTTTCTATGTGTTCTAATAATTCTGTGCAAATTACTGTGTTTATTGATGAAGATTGAATGGGCAAGCAACAAGCGTCAGCTAATAAATTCGGCAGTCTTTCAGGAACAGTTCTGTCTTCTGGTAGATAATAATCTAAGGCGATGTAAGCAGTATCTATTCCAAATTTTTCCATAATTTCTGGTTTGTACTTCTTCTTCCACAACCAAGATCAAGAAAAGGGGGTTTGCAATCAAATCTATCAAGACAGTTGGTCACAAACTCGTGGATGTTTTGTCGGGGAATACTCCAGAGTCTTTTTAGTTCGTACTCTGTTAAGTATTCCAGAGCGACTTCTCTTATCTCTTGAGCGGTTGATCCTTCCAAAACTAATTTTCTAGCGAGGTTTTCTAACTCTTTATTTATCATAATTATAATTCCAATGTTTCCTCTAGGTGAGACAAGAAATTTTTAAAAAATTTGCCTGTATTTTGGTTATTTAAAAAATTTAGAGGAGAAGAACAAATAGATAAGAAAAAATTGATTTCCTCTGAGGTAAAAAATTCTCGAATTTTCTCGTTTGTTATGTCACCTAAAATAAGTGGTTGAAAAATGAAATTATTTAATACTTTATAAATCATTTTGTGCCTATAATATTCCCAAGTTTCTTTTGGAATATTACTACAGGCAAAATCTAATAATTCAGATTCATCTTCTCTTATAACATTGAATCTTCCATTTGTAGAAAAACCTTCGGGGAAATAAGAGTTTTTACAATTATTTATAATTTCAAATAATTCTCTCCGCCTGTTTTTTATTACTTTACACTGCATAGGAGCTATTTTATAACCACACTGCCTAATTCTATTTCCTAAATTATTCACTTCGCTTAATTTAATTCTACCACTTGGATCATATTCTTGTTTTATTCCCTTCCCATGGGCATAGGCAACTGCCGTAAAAGCACTATTAGGGCCTGACATTTTAATTAATACAATCCTATTTTTCTCAAAAAACTCTATTAAAGATGGAATGATATTGAAGTAATGTTTAATTCCAGTGGCCCTTTCTATTTTTTCTTCTATTTCTTTTGAGGCCTCGTGGGTGCCAGCTAAGCACCCAATTTGAGGTCGGCTAAAACCATTAGCGATTTTTTCTAACCACTCTTTTGGTGGAATAGTATCTGCATCTGTTACTGCCAAAATATGGTGAAATTCTACATTTCTTTCGAAAAGTCTTTGTAAAACATTGTCCATACCTGTTTTTCTAGCAGTAGAAACACCTGGAACAGACTCCTCGATTAAATACAAGGGATAATTGGCTTGTTTTTTTAAAGTTTTCTATCTCTCTTATGGTCTCATCGGTACTTCCATTATCGACAACTACTAGCTCAAAAGCGCGATAAGATTGTTCATTAAAGGCTCGCAGACATCTTGTAATTATTTTTGCCTCATTGTAAGCAGGGATTACAACACTTACTTTCGTTTTTGGGTCTAAAGGATAGTTTGTTAATTGATAGTTACAATTATATTTTTCTAAATAATCCTTAATAACGATTTTAGGTGGATTATTTTTTAAAGAAGAAATTTTGTGTTTTGCCTGCTGTAACATTGTTTTTTTCATCGGTTTTGCAATAACAATGCTTTAGCTTGATTAATTTTATAATCAAACCAGTTTTGGCACAAAATAATGTATTCAGGTGCTACTATATTTTCCATAGTATTTAAAAATTCTTTGTAGTTTTCCAAAATTAAATTATATATTTCTTCTCTAGGTAATTTTCCAACAACAAACTCTAGTAGCCAATCTATTTGTTCTGGAATTAAGTTAGAATTGCCAAAACAATCTTTCAATTTCTGTTTCTCTTCGGGAGTTGCTATCTCTCGTAAAGTAATCATGGGAATAGTAACTGTACCACTACGAATATCAGTAAACAATCCTCTTCCGTAAATCTGTCAGGGCATAAGATCTTTGACATCATTTAAAATTTGTCCTGATCTATTAAGACAAAAGAGACCGTTTGTAACCATTGGAATTAATTTCTCTCTTTTACTACCAGCAAGTAAATCTTTTACGGGGTATTCGCAATGAAACCGTGCTTGGCGATCTATGTTGCGTAAGATTTCATCAGTATTAGAGTCTATACTCCTTACTGCAGGATCTTCCAATGATTCAAGACTGTCATTTATGGTTTCTTCAAGCTATTGTGCTATTTGTGGAGATAAAATTTCTGCAGTTAAACCTTGAAGGATTTGAAAAGCAATGTCTGCTGACTTATAAGTTGTTTGTTCTTCATAAATGCTCCAGGCGGTTTTCTTGTTTGCTCGTAAATGGTCCCTATCGATAATGTCCTCAACCATTAGAGACAAACGCCAAAGCGAGTCTGTGCTTGCGGCAACAAACCTAGCTCTATTTATATCAATAGAGTTGCCTATACTTATCCGTATATAAAAACAGGTTTTTATTTGGTAACTTGGGTGGTTAAAGTATGCAAAATAGGAGGATGTTGCTCAGTTGGAATCTAATTTAGGATTTCTACTAAAGCCTGATTTGTTCCATTTCTAACGAATTCTGCATAAAGGTCTTTGACAATAGGAGTAAAAAGTCGTTCTTGAGTGAGGGTAGTTAGATTTCCGAGACTAAGTTCCAGAGCTGGGGGATAGTTTTTCAATACATCCTGCATCTCAAAATATTATAACATATTTACTTCATTTTAAGAAGATGTAGGCAATTTATTGACCTGTCTTAATGTGAACTTGCAATATTCAAATTCTTTTATGCAATTAGTTATTCGGAAAAATCATGCAATATTAGATCTAGATTGAATGATAGAGACCAATGTATATATAATTCTTTTGATTTTGTATAATAGTTCAAAAGCTGTTTACAAGGTGGAGTTGTACACCACATAGGGTGCACGGCCATGAACTCAACGAGGTTCATGGTCCCACCTTACGATAAAATTTCTATGTATTATGTATATGTTCTTCAAAGCTTAAGAGATAAAAAGTTGTATATATGATTTACTGTTAGTTTAAAACGTTGACTTAAAGAACACCAACAAGGAGACTCAAAATCTACTAAAGCTCGTAGACCATTTAGGCTTATTTACTACGAAGCTCATCTTTCTAAAAAAGATGCTCAAAGGAGAGAGGGTTATTTCAAAACAGAAAAAGTAAAGTCCACTCTTAGACAGATTTTAAGATGTGTTTTAAATAAATTAGAATAAAAGAAAAAGTATCTCAAGAAAGGTTAGTTTACAAATTCTTACTCAACATCCTAGGTGGAAAGTGGTCCCGTATATATTGTGGGTCAGTTTTGCAACAGTTTTTAACTATTTTATTTTCATATTAAAATAAGTGATACTAAGATGAGATTATGGACAATTCACCCAAAATATTTAGACTCTAAAGGTTTAGTAGCTTTATGGAGAGAAGGATTGCTTGCCAAAAAAGTTTTAGAAGGTAAAACTAAAGGGTACAAAAACCATCCACAACTAAACCGTTTTAAAACTCATAAAAAACCGCTGGAAGCGATCAATTCATATTTATTTAATATTTATAAAGAGGCTAAAAAAAGAGGATACAATTTTGATAAAAAAAAATAAAATTTTTTGAAATAAAGAATAAAATGCCTGTCACTTCAGGGCAAATTGAATTTGAATTTAAGCATTTGTTAAACAAACTTAAAGATAGGGACATTGAAATATATCAGAAGATAAAGTTTATAAAAAATATTGAAATAAATTCTATATTCACCGTGGTTTTGGGACCGATAGAAGAATGGGAAATATAATCCACCTCTAATTCAACCTCTGAGGTGAAAAGTGGATTTGAGTTTAAAGTTTTTTTTAAACATAAATCTAATAATAAATTGGATTTGTTTGCCTCATTTTCGTTTTTATGTATCTTAACAGCTTTATAAACTTTTTGCTTGATATATTCAAAAATTTGGTTACGCTTATATTTCTGATTAGAATTCTCCTTTTTATTGTCAATAATATAATTTATATTGTAAATTTTATCAACTTTGTCTATTTTGGGTGTCAATGTTTTTGTAATAATATATAAAAGAAAGTCTAGTTTATCAGCATTCAGCTTGTTTATACTGAGTTTGTTTGTTTTTAAATAAAAACTTATTTTTCTCTGTAATTGTTTTTCTTCATATGGCGCATTATTTTTAAAGGCATTAACAATAGACAACAGTCTTTCTTTAAGTTTTTCGATTTGTTTGTTTTCTAGTTTTTTATTGAGATTAAATTTTTGTTTTGGAGAATTTTTGATTAACCGGCTAATCAATTTTGAATATTTTCTGTCTATTTCCAACTCTTTAAGCCAAAAATCTATTAAAAAATTTTCCGGTCCTTTTTTTATCAGCTCATTAAGATCATATTCTAATAAAGATTTGTAGTTGCCCATAATCTTTTTATATTATCATTTTATATATATATATATTATAATTTCTAAATTATGAAAGACCTCAACACTATATATAAAACTATCTATGAATTTGGAGATCTAAAAATATTAAGATTAAATCAAGAAGATTTAGATAAAGTTAATAAGAAAATGCTATTAGAATTTCCCGTTATTCAGATTTATGGCAAAACTCCTTATGGAATTTATCACTCTGAAAATGTATCCTTTAATCAAAGAGTAAATTTCCAAAAAGATGCGTTTGAACATATTAGGTCAAAAAAAGAAAGAAAAGCTCTTCTTAAAAACTATAAATACATCGAATCTATGGGAATAAAAATTTCTGTTAAAAGAGCAAATTTAGAAGATTATAGAAAATTTGAGGAATTATACAATCAAACTATCGTTCTTAAACAGCGCTTTAAAAATATAAGTCTTAAAGAACAAGTTTTAAGCAAAATAGATGGAGGACTGGACGTTTTTTTTATCAATGCTACTCAAAAAGATGAATTATTATCGAGTTTAGCCTTTTATATAAGAAAAACCTCAGGCAAAAAAAAAGTCTACATAACAGTCAGAGCAAACAAAGAAATAAAAGAATTAAGATCTGGGCTTGTGGGGATTCTTGAGGTTGAGTTGTTAAAATTTTGCATACAAAAAAAGATTAGTGAAATATCGCATGGGATTTCTTTTAATCCGACTGGTTTGTTGGCCCCCACCGGCATTTGGGAATTCAAAACTCGTTATGGAAATAGTCCTTTTCCAGCCGGTATGTTTTTATCAACATATATAAAATCAAGGCAAATTTCCTTATCAAAAGACATATTGTTTTTAACAATTGGTAATAACGACTTGGAATACACAATTGTTTGTGATGATAATAAACGAAATGAATATAAGTCAAGATATTTAACAAAATATGTTAATAAAGTCCGATTTATATCTTGGCAAAAAGTAGAAGATGATTATAAGCGTTTTCTACAAAATATCAACGACTAAAATGAATCTGATGCTTAAAATTTTATGAAAATCTCCGAACACCGAAATGTGCTTTACTTAATGATCTCTTATTTAAATAGTCAAAAACTATAGAATATTTCCTCCCTTTAAACTTCCAAAATTTTTACCTATTAGCTGAATTAAAAAAAAAGGTTTGTAAAATCAGTTAGTGTTGTTTATAATATGTTTTTAATATAATTTAGCGATTTAAATTAAATCAAAATCGTGTACTCTAAAGTAGAGTCAGAATTTTTTAAAGGTTTTTTTAGATAAGTTGGTAAAATAAAACAGATATGAGAGTCATTCACAAAAAAACTTGGCCAGAATGGTTTGCTTTAATAGAAGCAGGTAAAAAGAATATAGAATTTAGATTGGCTGATTTCGAAGTTGAAGACGGAGATATTTTAGTATTAGAATAATGGGACCCAAAGCAAAAATGTTATACAGGAAGAGTAATTAAGAAAAGGGTGAGAATTGTCCATAAGATAAATCCTTTAGATTTTCATACAGCAAAGGAGTTTAAAAAACACGGAGCTTATCTTCTTGAATTGGAGTGAATTTTTTTGCTATCTTTGGAACCTAAAGAATCAATTGAAAGAAATCTTTTAATTAAAATTCATCAAGGATATAATTTATTTCAAAGAAAATCGGTCTTTTTTACAAAAAATAAGACTACCTTTGCTGTATTGGTCATTTTAAGGATAACAAAAAACATGGAAAATGGATAAGATACAAACCCGACAGTAGCATTGAAAAAGAAGAAACCTTTCAAAACGGAAAGCTGGTTAAGTGAATTCTTTAAAAAGATTGAATATCAACCGTGATGGGCAAAATGGGATAAATTAATTTAGATAATCAAATATCATAGAAAAACCAACCCAAAAATCTACACTCCCACATCTATAATCTTTTTTGCTACAGTAAATATCAAACTAAAATCTAAATGAAGCACTATGCCAAGGAATCTCAAAAACAAAAATCTTTTTGCTGTTTTAAGCTGAAAATATTATTAGAAAGATCATTTATGTGTGTAAATATTATGCGCTTTTCTTTTGGAGAATTGCTTATAAATAGAGAATTTTGTATAGAATGAAAATGAGAAAAAAATGTTTGTCTACATTTTTATCATAGCAATAATTAAAACAACAAGTAAAAAAATTAAGGAAAGGCATCTAGAGAGAAAAGAAGAACTTGAAAACTATCACTTTATATAACAAAAATATAAAATATCACTATTTTAGTAAAAGCTCTGTGAAAATATTAAAAAAATTATTACACTTAAATAGATTTATTAATACTCTTATTATAACTATAGGGATAATCCTTTTATTTGTAGGTGTAAAAATTGTTTACACTCTTTACACTAATACTAACAAGATTGACGCTAAACCCTGGCTTTCCTATGAAGGATCAGCGTGTTCTTTTAACGGATGTTGGACTTCTGAAATGAATCAAAAATATAACTATTGGAGAGATCAAGCTGTCAAACAAAGAAATCCAGATTTATGTAATAATGTAGAGGGTATTGATCATGGAGACTATTTTACTTCAAAAAAAATAGCTGTTTCAACATGTAAGGCGGAGTATGGAGGAATAATCGGCGATATTAATTATTGCATAAACTTGAAGGATGCTAATGATCAAAAAATTTGCCTTAATATGCTTGCAGAGAAGGCTGAAAATATTAATACTTGCGAGAAACTTCCAAACCCTCACAAATATAAATGTTATTCAATGATAGCGAAAAAAACTAAAAATCTCTCCATTTGTCAAAAAATTCCTGAAAAGGTGGTTGGTTACCATTATGAAAGAAAAGTTTGCATAATTAATCTTGGTAAAGTACTAAATGATACTAGTGTTTGCAATCTTATGAACGATAAAGAGCTTGTTAATGAATGTATTGAGGGTATAAAAAACCTTCAAAGGCATAAAAGATTTTGAATAAAATAAAACGGTCATTACTCTAATAATTGAGTAGTATTATTTTACTTAAGAATTGTTTAAAATCTTATCTTTCTTGAAAGCTACTGTTCTATAAATTTTATTAGAATAAATAAATTCATCCTAGATGTATAATAAAACAATTTCTCAACTAGTTAGTCTAAGAGTTTCAATTCCGATTATAACTAAAGTTCATCTTTAATGACAGCTATGATTATGTCTATAGTTACAACTAAGATTTTTAGGATTTTTGATTGGGATTGCTAAAAACTTTCTGTACCCCTAAATTTTATTCATTTAATTTATTATCTAATTACCTTTTTAGTTTCTTTTTTAAAAAGTTAATTTTAGACCAAAAACTGTTCTCTTTTGATATAACTAATATAATTTTCTTTTGTTAATTACATATCCAAGTTTGTCAAACGAACTTGGAAAAACCATGAAGTTTATTAAAGTATAGAGAAGAAATAAAAAAATGTGAAAACCAGTTTTCATGGTTATCAACTAAAGCAGGGAAAAAGTTTGAAGGATGGTTTTTAAGCATCCAGTTTTTTTCACTACATAAGCTTACAGCCTATCTTTGAAGTTTTGATATCATTAATGGAAGTAGAAATTATAATGAGAGATTAATTTGGGGTCGATACCACAAAACAAAGAATTATAAACAGAGTTTAGAAAATTAACAAGCAACCTTCTTTACTCTAATCCGATAGCTAATTTTGTATAATTGTTATTTTAAACCATATCTAGTCAAATAAACAGTCTTCCTAAAGTAGAGAATTTAAGAATCCATACAGATAAAAAAAGAATAAGAATATCTGATCATATTGAAAAACTTAATTAAGAAGATCAAAACGCTTTAAATGCAATAAACAAACAGTGGTAATAAGCTTTTATGGACTTTTAAATTTTCCTAGTTATATTGGTCATTTTAAGGATAACAAGAAGCATGGAAAATGGATAAGATACAAACCCGACGGAAGCATTTAAAAAGAAAAGCAATTTCAAAACGGAAAGCTGGTATAATCTTCTTTGCTATAGTTTAAAAAGAAAACTTTTCTTAAATAAAACCAATGCCCTAAAAGATTTAAAAATGCTTTTAGTATTTTTAATTAGATAGCCATCTAAGCAATTGTTTTTAAATTTCAAAAAGTATAAAATTAGATAATTGCTATGCCAATATTTTCAATTAAGCAAAATAAACTAGAACGAATAAAAGAAATCTCTTTTAAAAATGAAAAAGAAATTCAAAAAATAACTGAATCTAACCTGCAAAAAATATTCAATTTGGATTTTGTAAAGTCTGAAGTCTCTTTGGGAAATTTAAGAATAGACACTCTCGCATTTGATGAGGAAACGAAATCTTTTGTAGTTATTGAATATAAAAAGGATAAAAATTTTAGTGTAATAGATCAAGGATATGCTTATCTTGCTTTATTATTAAATAACAAAGCTGATTTTATTCTCAAATACAATGAATGTAAAAATAAAATTTTAAAAAAAGGAGATATAGACTGGTCGCAATCAAAAGTCATTTTTATTTCTCCACAATTTACAAAATATCAAAAACAAGCAATAAATTTTAAAGATCTACCCATAGAACTTTGGGAAATTAATAAATATGAAAACAACACAGTGCTTTTTAATCAACTTAAATCTCCTGAAACAAGCGAATCCATAACTAAGATAAGCTCAAAAAGTGACCTTGTTCAAAAAATTAATAGAGAAATAAAGGTGTACACAGAAGAAGATCATCTTCAGGGAATACCAAATAATATTGTAGAAATTTATGAAGAATTAAAAGAAAGAATTTTAAATTTAGGAGATAACGTTGAGATTCTACCTAGAAAACACTATATTGGTTTTATTGCAAATACAAATTTTGCAGATATTCATCCCCAAAAATCACAGATTAAAATTTGGATTAATTTAAACAAAGGAGAATTAAATGATACAAAAAATTTGGCGAGAGATGTTTCCAAAATAGGACACTGGGGCAATGGTGATTACGAAATAGTCATAAAATCTAACTCAAATTTAGATTACATAATGACTTTAATAAAACAATCCTACAAAAAACACTCTTTCTAAATCTAGATATAATTCTACGAGTTATTAATCGATTCAAATCTTATATGTTTCACTCGTGCGATTTTTTATTATTTAATCCAAAGTCTTTTAAGGTTATCTCCAGACAAAGTTCGCCTTGTTGATGTTTTTTCAAGAGATGTTGTAGAACATCCAGAAGCATATTCTCCAGAATTCAGTTCACAAAACTAACTTTAATATATCAGTATTCCACCTCCGGAATGAAAAAAAGTCTATCTTATAGGTATATAAATCTCTTCTTTAACCACTGAGAAGAGGAAAGTGAGTATACTATTTCGTAGACATTATCTTATAATCTAACAACTTCATTTTTGGAGACAAAATTTATAAACTAATGCAGTTGTCTTTCTTTTCAAGTGCTTTTGTCAATTCCGCTTTCAGCAATTATTCTTCTTGCCTTATTTTTTGTAAGCTTCTTGGAATAAACTAGTCTCGCATACTTTATTATTCCTTCCATCAGAGAATTTTTAACAAGTTGTTTTTCGTTTTGGTAAATATATTGGCTTAAAAAAACGGCCAAAATTTTTGGTTTTTATCTGATCAGGAAGTCTGATTAAATCAATAACAAAAGAATTTGTCTTTGGCTTTGGATAAAATTTTTCCTTAGTAACTTCAAAAAGAACTTTTGGTTTAAAAAATGAAGCAAAAATAGCATTTTTCTCAATGCTTTTCAAAAATTTAACAGGAATCATAAGAATAACTTTGTCATATGCAACAAAGGTCAAGTTATGAAAAAACGGCTCAATAAAAGAATAAGGCAGATTGGAAACTACTTTGTTGTACTCTTTCCTTTTGAAAAATTTTCCGCGGAGTTGAACAAAATCTCAAGCACTTTTAAAATGGACTTCAACATTTTGAGGCAGTTTTGCTAAAAAGGGTTTAAACCGTTCATCAATCTCAAAAGCAATTACTTTTCCTGATCTTTTCGTTAATTCGCTAGTTAGATTGCCAATCCCTGCTCCAATTTCCAAAACAACATCATTTTTGTTCAAATCAGCAAAACTAACCATTTTTTTAATAACTCTATAATCAGCTAAGAAAAACTGATCCTTTAATGGATCTGGTTCTATTCTGTGTTTTTTAAGAAGTGTTTTTATAGCCATTTCTCAATTGAAAAAAATCTTAAGATTTTGAGACATTGCTTAAATTAAAAACTCTTTTTATTTAAGACATTCAAAAGTTTACGATTATATAATTCATTTAATCTTTGGATTTATAAGAAGGTAAAAATTTTACTTTTTTCACAAGACTTAAATTTTAAAGACCAGTTATAATTTAAAGGTTTCTTAAATAATCTAATAATAAACAAAAATTAGCGATAAAATTTCTAAGTTTTTAAAAGACTTAAAATATAGTTATCAAAAATATATCTCAATATGATACTTGATGAGGTTTAAGGCAACATTACACAATAAATTTAATTAATAGAATAAGGTGTTTGTTAATTAGAAAATCAATGGTGGTTTAATTTTTGTATTTTGTTGATAAGTTTGTTAGTTTTCTTTATAAAATTCAAAAGGAAGATTTCTTGCTAAAACATATGCTACTGGAATAAAGTCATTATGCGAGAGAATACCCCGATTAAAGCATTCAGGGACCCTAATACCTTTGATATGATTTAGCGGATATTCTAGAGGGTTAATATTTGTTACTGTAGTTTGTTGCTGTTTATGCATTAATCTCAAAACACAGTCAGAATTAAGTGATCTTAAAATGTTATCAGTATAGTTAGTTTCACAAATTACTTCTGGATATTGGTGGGATGGTTCGCCTCTAGCTAAACTCCCAACAGTTAAAAGTCTGGCTTGGATTATAGGTAAGTTACTTAAATTAAGTAGTTTTTCATCATCATATGCATAATCTAACTTTATTATTAAATCTGGATAATAAAAATATGATTGTAGATATGAAATAACTTTCTTTGCTTTTTCAAACAACTCTTGCAATATCTTATATTCATGTATACCATTTGAGTCACCGCCAATCAAAGCTCCCTTTTCATTAAGACCAAAACTCCAAGCACCTCTTGGAGGCAGAGCTGAATGGGCGATATCAAAAATATAATAAGGTTCTTGATTTTGATTATAATCATTAATAATACTTATATATCCAACAAATTCTGGACCGGCGACTGCTTCTTGGTTAACATTAGAAGTCTTAAAAAAAATCAAATGCTAATAAGGATAATTTGTTTGTGTAACACCTTGTAATTCTATCTTTTTTTCTAAATTTATTGCTGTTATCATGTGCCTTTTTATTCTATTTTGAAGATATAAAAACTATTTAAGTAAGGTGAGATAATAAATAATAGCTAATTTAATAGCTAAAAATTTTTGATTAACAAAGATGAAATGCCTAAATTGTGAAACCCAAATGGTTAAAGGAGTTATTATAAAGGGTGGTTGGTATGGAGAAACATTTGCAAAACTTAATAAATTTGCCGTAGAAAAATTAAATTTCGGAAGATTCGTTTCAGCTTATAGGTGACCAAAATGTGTCAAAATTGAACTTTATGCCGATCCGGATTGAAACAGTAAGGACTGGCAAAATCTAAGGTAAGCTTTAGCAGGCTATCCCATCGCCTATTCCAACTGCATCTAAATTCATAGGATCATAATACTTTGTAAAACCACAGCAGATGAAAAACTCTTGAGCCTTTGCTTGGGTTTTAAAGTCCTTGCAGTCTCTATCAGGACCGTTGCAGTCATATTTACAGTTTCTGCTTCCTAAAACCTTTTTTTCCTTACAAGCCTGAGGATCCCACAAACCTTTGTTTTTCTCTCTTGCTTGCCTTTCAGCCTGCAAAAACCTTTCCTGATATTTTACATCCGGCGGAAAACTCACAGCCTTAGCATAACCTTCCCTTACCAAATACTCATTTACAAAAATATCTTCCACATAAACATACCTTAAAAGCCTTCCGTATTTGTCTCTTTCAGAAACATCCTTTTCCAACTTAACCTTTTTCCCTAAAACTAGTCTCTCATTTGCCTTTTTTGCTTCAAGCGCAAAACACTCTGGATCACCCCTTTCTGTATTCAGCTCCGGAGTATCAATGCCAATATATCTCACCTTCTCTCCATTCTCCAAAACAATCGTATCGCCATCGATTACTTCAACTACTTTATAAAACTCTTGAAAGGGTGTTGGGTTAACTTTATTTTTTACAATAGAAGAAGGAGTAGAACTCAAAGTAATTGAAATCTTCTGATATTCTGTTTCTTTTAAGATATTATTACTTTGATAGTCATTTTTTCTGCTGAATAAAACAAGAGTAAAGAAAATAACTCCTATAAAAATCAAGAAGGCTTTTTTGCGTTTGAAAAAATTAGCTAATTTAGCGCTTATCATATACAAATTTAACTTTAGACCAAAATCGTCTAATAAAAGTATAAACTAAAAGAGATCATTTAAAAGGAATGTAGTTATCTATTGACTTCTTTCCACCATTCTTAAGGATCTGATTTTAAAATCTCTTTAAATAACTTTTTTCCTGATTTTGTGCAGAGTTTTTTGCTGAGATTTTCCAACCATTGTTCCGCTTGCTTATGACCTTGCTGAATATACTCTTTAGCATTTAAAGCATTTTCAAGATAATCAGCATCTTTTAGGATCTTCCCAAAAAGACCTTTCTTTTCATTTAAATCTCTCATCCACTCTACAACCTCTGGCAGAAAGTCCTTTGCCTGATCTTCAATTGCTTTGTCTTCGTTACCCTTTGGGGCAGATATTTTCTGCTTAACAAAGTTAAGTCTCCAATTCTTGTCTCTCCGATCTCATGAAAAACAAGGGCAGTTGCTACTTTTTCAGGATTAGGATATCCTTCTAATTTTGCCAAGATATATCCAATCTGGGCAGTTCTTAAAGAATGTTCGGCGATTGTTTCAGGATCTTTAATGCCAATATAAAGCCAGCCTGCTTAGGAAGAGTTTTTAAACTTTCCCATTCATAAAGCCTTTTAATTATTTTTTAAGATCTAACATAATTTTATTTTACTTTATTTTTTAAGTACCTTCCCATTAACTCTCCCTTAGCCAGAATATGACCATCAATAGCTCTTAAAAGTTCTTTTCTTCCTACAGAAGGATCAAGTTCTAAAACAGTATCAAGAGTATAAACCTTAAAAAAGTATCTATGCTCTCCAGAGGGCGGACAAGGCCCACCATAAGAGTTTTCGCCAAAATCATTTCTGCCAACAACCGCATCTTCAGGCATAGAGTTTTCTGCGATTTTTCCTACAGAAGGGCTAATATTCCAGACCAGCCAATGAGAAAAAGTTCCCATAGGCGCATCAGGATCATCAACAATCAAAACCAAACTTTTTGCCTCCTGAGGTACTCCGCTTATTTCAAGGTCAGGATTTATATTTTCTCCATCGCAGGTGTATCTGGAAGGAATCAAGCTTCCGTTTTCAAAAGCAGAACTTGTAACTTTTAGAGTATGTTTAACCTCCATAGTATTTTGTTTGAAATTATAACTGGTTCTGCTTTTCCAAAAATAAAATGAGAAAATTGCGAGAAACAATATTATGCCTCCAATTAAAACACTAAATCGCATCTTACTTAAATTTTAACAAACTAAACAAAAATCAGAGTTTGCTACAATGAAAATTGATGGAAAAAGGAATCCTTAAAATCTTTCTTTTTCTTTCATTTATAGGCTTTGCTCTTTTTGTAATTAAATTACTTTTCGACAAACCGCCGGTGATAAAATCTCTTTTTGTTATAAAGGAGGATCTGGCTCAAGATTCAGGATACTCCTCAGAGTATGGGCCAGTTTTACCCTTTGGAACAATCTTAAAAGGAGAAGGAAAAGAAACTCTTTCACCCACTATAGAGTTTTATCTTAAAAAGGAGGCTTTAGTTTACAGCCCAATAGATGGAACAATCACAGAAATAAGATATCAACCAGAGGATAAAGATTACTATATCTGGATAAAGCCAAGATTTTGGTCTGACTGGCTTGTTGAGATCGATCATCTTACAGCTCTTCAAGTAAAAAAAGGAGAAAAAGTTTCCGCAGGCCAGGTGCTTGGAAAACCCGGCAGATGGTATCCAGAATATGGTGTAGGAAGAGTAGAGTTAATGATAATTAAAGAAGGAAGACTAGATCATTACTTTTGCCCCTCGCTTTTTTTAGCAAAAGAAGTGAAAAGAGATTACGATGAATTCTTTAGCTATGCCTTCAAAGATTCAACAAGAAAAGAAGAACTGCAAAAGATGAATCCTTTAGGCTGTTTGTTTAAAGAATTAAAGGATAAAACAGTAATCATCAAAAATCATCAAAATCTAATTGTTGTCAATTAGGCACAAAAAAATAAGATATTAACCTTTTACTTACCAACCCCAATTATTTATCTTTATTACTACTCATTAATTCAGAAATTCAGATCATCTTCATTTGGGATTAACTTGTCTTTATCTTCTTTATCTTTTTTATTCGGGATTAACTTGTCTTTATCTTTATAATTCAGATCATCTTCCTTCGGGATTAAATTGTCTTTATTTGGATATAATTCGGGCATTATTTTTTCTGCCATGTAAAATCTCACCTCCTTTCTTTCTATAGTATTTTTAAATTTATAAAAACAAATTATATCATTATAATCACATCTGCACAACAAAAATACCCTTTTAAAACATATTGAAACGCAGAGGATGAATCATCTAAACTTTTTTCAAAAAATTTAAGATTAGAAGCTAAAGCTAACCGTCATCAACTTATCGCAAAATTTTAACCTTCATTTCTACAATATGATACTTTCAAATATTTCTATCAATTGCTTAAAAAATAAACCCTAATTTTGTGGCCCAATTTCTACTATTTATCTCAATTTATCCTTACCTGCTTTGCAACTTTGTTATTAGTTTTTTTAACTACTTTCCGTCTTAAGTAATCCCGATTCTCTTTTCTTTTAGGTTTTATGTTCTCTTTTCCTTGTTCTACTTCAAATCAGGCGATTTTTTAGGTGGGATAGGATTTTTTTCTCTTCTCTTAACGCGTCAGGGCTTATCACTTCCTCTTCTCTTAACTTACCAGGACTTATCGCGTCAGGCTATCCTTTTTATATTTCATGTTATTGTTCAGATCAGGCGGTCTTAAAGGGTTTTCAGGATATTGCACATCAGGCTGTTCTAAAGGGTTTTTAGGATATTTCACATCAGGCTGTCCTTTATTTATTTCATTGTTATTGTTCAGATCAGGCTGTCCTTTATTTATTCTATTATTATTGTTCAGATCAGGCTGTCCTTTATTTATTTCATTGTTATTGTTCAGATCAGGCTGTCCTAAAGGGTTTTCAGGATATTGCACATCAGGCTGTCCTTTATTTATTTCATTGTTATTTTTTACAGGCTGGCTGATTTCACCTTCCATAAATTTCACCCCCCTTTCTAAACAATCAATAAAATTTAAACTTATTTTTTGTTTTTAATATTTTACAATACGGAAAAATTACAGTCAAGGCTATAAAAGATTTAGTCTTTTAGGCTGTTTGTTTAGAGAATTAAAGGATAAAATAGCTGACCATCAGGTGTTGATGGTTGTAAATTAAGACCTTTAAGTTTTAGGCATCTTTGCAAAAACAGATTCATTTTTTGTCTTATTTATATTATCTCAAATACATCATTTTTTCTTATTCTTGGTTTTTTGTCAGATTCTAAAATGTCATTTGGAGCTTTAGCATAGTCTCCTAATTTTCCCAATGCTATCATTACCCAAGGTTGATGATTTTCGTCAACTAGTTTTTTTGCTTTATCTTTGTTGAATCCTCCCATCTGATGTGTGTAATAGTCCAAAATCTGTGCTTGATAAACCAAGGTTGCCACAGCCTGACCTAAATCATACTGAGCATAGGCGTTTTCTCCATAATCATCTTTGTTTATATAACAACCTAATATTAGCACTCCTGCGTTTTTAGCCCATAAATTGCCTTGCATAAGCAGTGAAGATAGTTTTTCAAATCCTTTAGATCCATTCTTAGCTACATAAAAATACCAGGGCTGGCGGTTATAGCTTGATGGTGTCCAACGAACTGCTTCAAAAATAATTTTGAGGTCATCATCTGAAATGTTGCTGTTAACAAAGAATTTAGGACTAAATCTTTTTTTAAAGCAATCAGAAATACTTAATGATGTTTTGTTTTCGTGTATTTTTAGGATGTCTTGATTTTTAAACATATAAAACTTATACTTAATTTGTAATAGTTATTATAATTTATCAAAGAAAATTATGAAAGCAATAGATTTTTTATTACCGGATCAAGACAATAATTTTCATTCATTGAAGGATTACAATGGTAAATGGGTGCTATTATATTTTTACCCTAAAGACAATACTCCAGGTTGCACTAAAGAAGCCTGTGGTTTTAGAGATAGTTTTGAAGAACTAAAAAAACATAATGTAGTTGTATTAGGTGTTTCTGCTGATTCTGTTTCATCTCATAAAAAGTTTGCTGAAAAGTTTAAATTAAATTTCCCTTTGTTATCTGATACTTCAAAAGAGATTATTAAAAAGTATGAGGCTTGGGGTAAGAAAAGGTTTATGGGTAGAGAGTTTGAGGGTATTTTGCGAATTAGTTATCTTATAAACCCTGAAGGTAAGGTTGTTAAAAAGTATGATAAAGTTAAACCTGAGGTTCATGCCAAAGAGGTTCTAGATGACATAAATAAGTTTAAGTCTGACAAAAAAGATTGATATGACTGCAAAAACCACATTAAACAAGATAAAGTACGCAAATAGATTATTGCCTACACAGAATTGTCCAATGTGCGGCAGTAAAATCTCTGCTTTGCCTGGAACTAGAGATGCTGTTTGCAAAAACTGCGGTTTTAAAGATCCTTGTTGTGAATAACTTGCTTTAGTATTACTTGTTGTTTTTATAGTTGAAGGTTCTCTCCTCATCAGCATTTGTTATGATTTGTCTATAATTTGGTTTTGAAAATAATTGTTGAAACACTGGCAATGTTGTTTTGTTGTATTAAATCTTTTGATCAGGATAATAAGTTTTTAGAGATTATTTTCTTATTCTTCCTCCAATAATCCTTGGTTTTTTAATATCTTGAAATCCTTTTGTTTGTGTTTTTTCTATTCCGTTCTTGTCAATGTTTTGTTCTTTGAACTTTGGGCTCTGATTATTAGTTATTTCACCTGTATTGGTTTGTTTACTTGGAGTAAAGATAATGTTGGCTGTTGAACCATTTGCTCCAGTGCCTATCAACTGAATGCTCTTGATTTGTCCATTAGTATTGCCTAAGGCTTCAATAATTGCGGCTGTTATAAGATAAGATGCTGGAGTTTTCCCAGACATAGCATCTTTGACTGCAAGTGAGACACTCTGCGCTCCATCTTCTGTCTCTATAAGAATCATCCATACAGCATCCTTGGTATATTTATAATCATTATGAAGTTTGTGTTCAATTTCATTAGTTAAATTTATAATGGTTTGAATTATTAAGTCGAAATCTCTTAGACTATAAAGGTTTGGTTTTTTAACTTTTTCAATTAAGATTCTAATTTGGTTAGTTATATCAATAAAGTCATTGTTTAATTGTTCTGCTGTTGCTATCTGAATTATTAGACCATCATAGGGTGGTTTGTCTAATATTTTTTGTAGTTCTTCTCCTCTGATTATTGTTATCTTGTTATTGCCAAGATACATAAATACTGGAGGAGAGTCTGGGTTGTCAAGGTCTCCTTCATACTCTGAATAAGTGATTATTTTTCCATTTCGGATTTCAAAAATTCCGGTGGCTGGTATTGCATCGTTGTTTGGTGTTATATCACCGTAGTATAAAGGTGAGCCTTTGTACTCTTCTTCTAATTCAGGTCTTGGTTTGTTCCAACCAAAGCCAAATGTTATTTGTGTACCATCTATGGTAAGTGCAATAGCCGCGGCGTTAGTATGCGCTGTAAAAGGATTGGTCCCAATTTGAAATAAGTCGCCTTTGCGTCTTTGATCAGGGTCTGGTACAGCTAAATAAATATTGGGAGACGCAGAGCGTCCTGTCATTTGTTCAGGTAAAAGAAGTTCAGGTGTCCATTCTTTTAATTTAAAAGATGCTATCTGTACTTTGCCTCTGTTTGTAGAGTCTGTGTATTCAGTTATTATAATTTCTGGAGGTATCCAATCTGGTTTGCCTTCTGCAGTAGCAATTTTTTGAAAAGCGTTAGTAAAGGGTAGGTCGTCGGGAAAGGGTTTTGAGAGATAATCTCCTCTTGTTTTTTCAAAATAATCTATAAATGTTTCTGTTGGGTTTTGAGGCAATCTATTAGATGCCTGAATTATTCTATGTATAAGTTCATTGGCTTCAGGATCTACTTCTAATTCCTTATAAATCTGGTTTAGAGATTTTTTCAATATTTCTCCTAATACAGTGTCTGAGAAATTTCTTTCTCCTGTTATGGGATCGTATGGAGCTGTGTGTTGATTGGCAAAATTTAGGCTAATTAGCACTAAGGCTAAGCAGAGAAGTCTTTTAAGTTTTTCTCGTATTTCTTTTTTTTGTTTGTCTTTTGGTTGATGTTTAGGCTGTTCAATCATTTTTGTATTTTAATAACTTTGTTTTAAATAATATCTTATTTTTAACAAAACAGCAGATGCAGTTATATTAAAAATGTTAAGATATTAAAATGTTAAAAATATTTTTGGCAAGGCATGCTCAAGATCAGGATAATGCTTTAGATATTATCAATGGATTAAGAGACTTGCCGTTGAGTAGTTTAGGAGTTTTGCAGGCCAAAAAGTTAGCTCGGTTTTTTTTGAAAAAGCAGTTGAGGTTTAATAAAGTTTATGCATCACCGCTTGTAAGAGCCAAGCAAACAGCAGATATTATCTCTAGTTTTAGTTTTCAGGTAGAGTATGAAGTTTTGGATTTGTTAATTGAAAGAGATTTTGGTATTTTGACAGGAAAATCTAGATTTGATATACCAAAATATTGTAAAAAAACAGAGTTTATTAAAAACAACAATGGATATTTCTTTTTCAATTGCGGATCTGCTGAAAGTATTGATTCAGTAGCTGAAAGAGCTAGATTGGTAATTTCTTATTTAAATCAAAGATTTAATGACGGCATGGTTTTGTTAGTTTCACACGGTGTTTTTGCGCAAGTTTTTTACAGTGTTTATTACCAAATTCCATTAGAGCAGGTGGTTAAAAAGATTCATCTTAACAACACTGATGTTCTTTTGTTTCAAGATCCTAACAAAGAGCCCGCAAACCCATTTTATTATAAATCTTCTTTGTTTTGAGGTTGTTGAATTGATATTGACTTTTTAAATTTGTTTTTCTAATATTTAATTATATAAATAATATGTCTGCCGAATCTTCAAATTTTGTAAGCAACTGGCCTAATAAAATCATAAATTTTATAGGATGGTTTATTCTGCTTTTGGGTATTTATGCTGTTTTAAAAACAACTTTTAATATCTTATATTATGAAAAGTATCCCACAGATCCTGTAATTGGATTTGGCATCAGTTATCCAAGATATGAAGAAGAGTGCTATGATCAAAATAATTATCCTTTATATAATGAAAAAGGTGAGATAAGGTCTCCTTCTGAACAGGAAAAAAGAATTTTTCAGGAGAATGTAAAGAGGTGTCTTGATAAATTGGAAAAAAATAGGCAGATTAATAAATTAAATGATATTTGGTTTTCTTTTATGTTGGTTTTTTTAGGCGGTGGAATTCTCTTTACAAAAAGGTTTTATCTTAAATAAAATTTTTTAGATTTTTTTCCAAAAGATTGAGTTTTTTCATCTGTTGAAAATCCTTCTTGGTCTTTGTTATTCTTAATCTTAATATGCATAAATTTTTTTCACCAAAATCAATAGCTGTAATAGGAGCTTCTTATGATAGTAAAAAAGTAGGACATATAGTTGTTTCAAATTTGTTGAAACAGGGTTATGGCGGTAGGTTGTTTTTAGTTAATCCTAAAGGAGGAAGGTTGTTTGATCACAAGGTTTATAAAAGTTTTTCTGAGATTAAGCATAGCGTTGATTTGGTTGTTTTTGCAGTTTCTTCGGATTTGGTAATTAAACTATTGCCTGAGATAGTCAGGTCTGGAGTAAAAAACTTTGTAATTTATGCTGCTGGTTTTAAAGAGGTAGGTGATTTGCAAAAAGAACAGGTTATTAAAGATCTGTCTGAAAAAAACAGCTTGTTGATATTGGGCCCTAACTGTATTGGTTTTGTAAACACAGTGGATAAAATAAACTTAACCTTTTTAAAAGGTAGAGTCAAATCAGGAAATATTGGTATGGTTTCTCAGTCTGGCGCGATTGGAAGCTGGTTGGTTGATTATTTTGCCGATCATTACAATCTTGGTTTTTCTTATTTTATATCTGTTGGTAATCAAACAGTTATAGATACAGCTAAATCTTTAAGATTTCTTGCAGATGATATAAAGACTAAAGTCATAGCTTGTTATTTGGAAGGTGTTGTTGATGGTGGCGAGTTTAGATCTGCTTTAAGTTATGCTGTAACTAAAAAGCCAGTTATCATTTTAAAGTCTGGAAAAACCGAAAAAGGAGCTGAGGCTGTGTCATCGCATACAGGTAGTCTTGTTGGTTCAGACTCTGTTTTTCAGGCTTTGTTTGATCAGTTAGGAGTTATTAGGGCAGAGAGTTTGTCTGAGTTTTTGTTTCTGCTTAAACTTTTCTCCTATGAAAGACAACCGAAGTCAGAAAACTTAATGGTTATTACCAATGGAGGTGGTGTTGGTGTTTTATTGACTGATGATCTTATATCAGAAGGTGTTAATTTGGTTTATTTGTCTAAAGAAACTGTTCATAAACTTAAAACCGGTTTTAATTTAAAGAGAGTCTCTATTCACAATCCTCTTGATATTTTAGGAACTGCCAATGCTGATGATTTTAAGTTGGCTATTGAGTCTGGTCTTTTGGATTCTAGTGTTGGAGCAGTTGTTGTTTTGCTAACGCCTCAAGCCAATACAGAGATTGTGCAAACAGCTCGGGTTGTTGTTAAACAACAGAAAAAATCTAATGTCCCAATCTTGCCAATTTTTTTAGGAGGTAAAAGTGTTGATAAAAGTTTAGATCTGTTTGAAAAGCATAAGATAGTTGGTTTATCTGATTTTTCTTGTTTGCCTTCAAGTCTTAAAAAGGTTTTTAATTGGCAAAGGTGTCTAAAGAAAGATTACAGCCTTTTGCTTAAAAATCTGATTCAAACAGAATCTTATAAAACAATAAAAATTGATTTTAAGCAGGACAATTGCTTGAGTAAAGCTTTGGGATTTTTGTTAAAGAACAACTTTCCGGTACTTGATTTTGCAGTTGTCTCCAATGAAAAACAACTTGTTTCTGCTATGAAAAAACTTTCTGCTCCTTATGTTATCAAGGCAGATCTGGAGAGTAGTTTGCATAAAACAGACAAACAAGCAGTAAGGGTTGCAGTAGATAGTAAAGACCTTGTTGAAGCATTTTATGATTTGAAAAATAAAGGGTTTGAGAGGTTGGTTTTGCAAAGTTTTTGCAAAGGAGCCGAGTTTTTTATTGGCTTAAAACAGGATCCTAATTTCGGAGTTGTTTTGGCTTTGGGACTTGGCGGAGTTTATGTAGAGACTTTAAAATCCTTCATATCGCTAGTGCATCCTTTTGATTTTTTTGATTTCAAAAGGGCTTTAAAATCAGCAGAGTTTTACAACATTCTTTCAGGTCAAAGAGGTTTAGTAAAGACTGATCTTTTTAGTTTATATAACCTAATCAGCAGAATTACAAAATTGGTTGTAGATAATAATGTTAAAGAGCTTGATCTTAACCCTGTTATCTTCCAAAAAGATAAATTTTTTATAGCTGATGCGAGGTTTGTCTTTAAGTAGTCTTTTGTTAAGTTTTCAGTTAAGGCCTAGTTTGTCTTTTATAGTTTTCATTGCTGAAAGAACTATTTCTATATGCTGTTCCAATGGAATGTTTAGGTCTTTAGCTCCTTTTTCGATGTCTTCTCTATTGACGCCAGAGGCAAATCGTTTATCTTTCCATTTGTTTAAAATGCTTGAGACTGTTACATTGTCTAATTTTCTGCCTTTGACAAGGGCTACCGCTGTGATAAGTCCAGTTAATTCATCGACAGCTCTCAAGGTTTTTGCCATTAAAGTTTTTGGTTCTTCTTCAAACTCAAACCCATGAGATAAAATAGCATTTAATATATCATCATCAACATTAAGTTTTTTTAAATGATCAACTATTATTTTAGGATGTTGATCTGGGTATTTTTCCCAGTCTGCATCGTGCAGTAATCCTGATATTTGCCATTTTTCAATCTCATCAGGATTTGTTATGCCAAACTGTTGAGCATAGGCTTTCATTGCAGAGGATACTGCAAGGCAGTGTTTTTTTAGGTTTGGATTGTCAAGAAATTGGTCTAATATTTTTTCAGCTTCTTTTAAACTAATCATAAACAAGTTTAAATTATAAAGATTTTTTCAGGATCTGTCAAAACCTATTGACAAGATCATTTTGCAAACAAAACTTCTGGTTGTTTTATTTTTGCAATTGAATAAAAGCTGGTTTAAGTGAATGGTCTATAGATCAATTAGTATTTCAAGTTGCAATTTTTAAGTCTTATAGTATAATGTGGTTTACGATGAAAAAACAGGTGGTTTTATCACTTATCGTTCTTTTTGTTCTTATCCTTGCCTAATGGCGGGGTGGGAGGATGACAGGTGATAAAATCACTTTAAAACCCGCCCCGCAGGGCGGGTTTTTTTTATAAGTTGTTTATTGTTTTAATTATGGGGAAAAAAAGATCTGCCTATGATAGGTGGTTGGAAAAAAAGTTTAAATCAGAAGGTGTATTTGAAGATACAATAGGATTAGAGTTAGCTATTTCTACAAGATTTCAAGAGTTAGAAGCAAACCTACCAGATCATTTGAGACAAATTAGAAGATTAGTTAGAAAAAAATTTTTAATACCAGAAGATGGACCTGCAATTGTCTTAGGAGAGCAAAGTGTGGGACTTCTAGAGCCATCTGTTGTTTTGGGGAAAAGATTAGTTGCTGCTATCTTTAGAAATAAATTTAGCGTAGTAGATTATCGAGCTCAAACAGATGTAGCTGGAAGTGAACCTGGGTTAAATAGGGTGGTATTACCGAATCCATATACGGAAATTGGAGCAAAATCTGTCTCTATAGTTCCAGAACGTCTTAGAAGATTGTCTACAACAAATATTTATTCAACTGATATTAATTTTGAGCGATTGGAAGGAGAATTATCTAAAATATACTGGAGTTCAAAAAATCCTAGAGTTCAAGAGTTTTTGGAGTTAATGAGATCATCTCAAAAGAAGAATCCTACTTTTGCAGGTTTGCAAGATTGTCTTTTTTATCATTTTGTTCATGGAGAATTGGGTGTTCCTGTGCCTTCGCATACAATATCGGATTTTTATTTTGATACATTTGTTTTCTTAAATGGTGGTTATGATTGGATGAAAGAAAACTGGTTTGATGTTGTAAATTTATCCCGAGAGGTTCAAGGAAAACTAGATGTACAATATTGTAGAGTGCCTGAAGTAACAGAAGCTCCTTTTTTTGTTATTTTGAACCAACCAGGTGCCCCTCGAGGGGTATTATATCACGACGGGGAATTTTCTAATTTTACTTTGCAATTAGGAAGAAAAACAGAATTTACATTTTCAGAAAAAGATCTTTTAAATGCGCTTTTAAATAGAAAATGTTTTATTTCTTTGCGTGCAATTCCAAGAGCTTGGTTTTTAGCTTGTATTTTTGATGGGCATATTTCTGGAGGAGGCGCGCTTTATAACATTGTAGTTAAACCACCTTTTGAACGATTAACAAAGTGTTCTTATTGGCCTATTGGATTTTTACTTCCTTATGATAAAGAAGGAAATGGAATAGTGCAATATAAAAGTGCAGCCCTTCGTAAAACCACTGCGCCTTATTTAGAGCAAGCTCAGGAAGCCGTAAGAAGAAATACAGTATCTTTATTAGATCTTTTTTTGAGTATTAATCCTGAATTAGCAGCTCAAGAAGTGGCAAGTTTTATAAGTTGTTATAATAATATTGGATTGCCTTTTGATGCACGATTAAAATTACCTGAGGAATGTTATATTCATCGTTAAAAGTTGTTAATTTAAAATTAATATGAAAAAATCACAAAAAATAAATGTTTTAGCAGTAGGAGCTCACCCTGATGATGTTGAAGCCTGTGCTGCTGGATTCTTAATTAAAGCAAAGAAAAAAGGACTAACTACTGGAATAATTGATATGACCTTAGGGGAAAGTTCTAATTTTGGCACAGTCGCAGAGAGAAAAAAGGAGGCAAAAGAAGCAGCCAAAATTTTAAATTTAGATACAAGAGTTAATCAAAGAATACCAGATGGACATGTTTTGGTTTCAGAAGAAAATATATTTAGCATGGTTAAAGCGATAAGAAAATTGCGCCCAGATATAATTTTAGCTCCTTATTATAATGATTTGCACCCTGATCATGCAAATACAGGGTTAATAGTTAAAAAAGCAACTTTCTTTGCAAAAATCCAAAAGTATAGCCCAATAAATAATTTAGAACCTCATCAGCCCGGTATGTTGCTTTTTTATATGTTGCATACAGAATTTACTCCTAGTTTTATTTTAGATATAAGTGAAGAATATCAAACTAAACTTAGAAGTATTTATGCACATAAATCTCAGTTCTTTAAAAAGGGTAAAACTGGTTATACTAAAGAGTTTCATAATCCAGATTTCATGGAGTTTTTTAACTCAAGATCGAGGGTTTATGGCTACAAGATTGGGGCAGAATATGGGGAGCCGTATTTGTTAGAAGGATATCTTGGATTGAAAGGTTTTGAAGATTTGATGAGTGGTAGTTTAAGAAGTTTAGCTTCATGGAGAAAATATTAGGTTAATTAGGATTAATTTAATTTATTAATTTTAAAAACTTTTATATCAATGTTACGCTTTTATAATTTATTAACAGAGAAAAATAATAAAGGAATAAGTAAAAGAAGAGACGAATATTTAGAACAGATTTTTGAAAGGAAAAGAAAATTAGGTTTATCAATTGGAATAATTGTCCCTACTTTAAATGTGGAAAGCACTGTTGGAGAATTGTTAGATATGATTAAAGAATATTTTATGAAGAAGGATTTAGTTTTAGTTGATGAGGTTATAGTGGTAGATAGTGGTTCTATTGATAATACTAAAGAAGAAGTTATCTCGAGGGGTTTTCCTTTTTATAGAGATATTGATATAGGACCTAAATTAAGTAAAGAAAATGTTGTTCATGGAAAAGGAGAAAATATGTGGAGAGGGTTGCATGTCTTAAAAAGCGATATAGTAATTTTTATGGATTCTGACCCCATTGATCCTAATCCGGAAATGTTATGGCCACTTATATATCCGCTTATAATAGATGATAATATTGTTTTTGTTAAATCAGTTTTTAATAGATTAACAAATGGAGATGGCAACTTTGTTCAAACAGGAGGTCGTGTTACTGAGATCTCGGTTAGACCTTTATTAAATATTATTTTCCCTGAATTAAAATATATAATTCAACCTCTTAATGGAAATGTGGCAGGTTGGAAAGATATTTTTTTATCTTTAGAATTTCCTACAGGTTATGGAGTAGAAACTTCATTGCTTATTGATATAGCAATGAAATATGGTGTTAATAGAATTGCACAAGTATTCTGCGGGGTGTTTTATCAACAAGGCAATGATTTATATAATTTAGCTAAGATGTCTTTTAGATGTCAGAATGTAATTTTAAAAAAAGCCATGCAATATGGGCGTTTATCTTTTAATAAGGTTTCTTCCAAATTTTATCAACCATTATTTGTGAATAAGTGTATAGAATGGTCAATTTCTGATTTAGAAGAAATTGTTAGACCTCCTATTATACATTTCAATAAGTGATATGAAGAAGTATTGTACTTTTTATATTGTTCGTCATGGTGTTACTGAGTGGAATAAATTAAAAAAAATTCAAGGTCAGACAGATGTTCCTTTAACTAAAGAGGGTGAAGAACAGGCTAAAAAAGCTGCAATAGAGTATTTTAATAATATACACTTTTCTTCTGTTTTTTCTTCAGATTTAATTAGAGCAAAGAGAACAGCTGAAATTATTGCTTTAGAAAAAGGGCTCGCTGTTAGTGCATCAAAACTTTTACGAGAAAGAAGCTTCGGGTCTTTTGAGGGTAAAGTTGAACCTGATATTGAGAAAGAGATGCGGATCAGCATAGCAGAATTAAAGGCGTTAACAGATAAAGAACGAGAAAAAATGAATATTGAAACAGATAAGAATCTTTGGTTAAGATTTGTAAATTTTATAAGAGAAGTTGCTAGCGTTTATTTAAATAAGAATGTTTTGATTGTTACTCACGGTTCTTTAATGAGTGTAGTTTTACAAAAGCTAGCATATATTACAAAAGATCAGATAAACAGATTACATATTGGTAATTTAGCTTATATTATTTTATTGTCAGATGGCGTAGAATTCGAGATTAGAGAAACCTTTGGCATATTTTTGGATAACTGATAGTTTGTAATTTTTTGCATAAATAATAATTTTTTAACGGAGTTTAGATAGAAATATTTTAGTAAATTTTGTGTTTATTATTTTAAATTTTTGTTTAAGTGATAAACCAACAAATACTTAATTTGACAGAGCGGTTGATTAAGATTGGATCAGTTAATAAATCTCTTAAGGAGTTAAAAGAGGTTATTGAAGAAGCCAAAAAAGATTTGTCCGATTTTCAGATTGAGGTTTTTTCGAAAGATAATATTCCAAGCCTTTTAGCTTACAATTCTTCTAAGCGACCGAGAGATTTAAGGTTATTCTCAATGCTCATTTGGATGTTGTTCCGGGAAAGCCTGAGCAGTTTAATCCAAAGATAAAGGAGGGGAAGCTTTATGGAAGAGGAGCTTATGATATGAAAGCTACTGCGATTGCTTATCTGAGAAAAAATTTTTTGTTGTTGCCCACAGCGCTTTAATGAGCAAAAACTTATCTGCTTTGCAGAAGAAATTAAGAATTTATCTATTGGTAATTTAGTTTATATTGTATTGTTGTCAGACGGTGTAGAGCTTGAGGTTAAAGAAACAGTGGTTATATCTGTAAAAAATTAGTTTTTTAATTAAGTTTTGGAAGAATAATTGTTAAATTTCTTTTATTGTTTAAAATCCTTAAATTAAGGAGAGAAAAATAATTATATTATTTTATAATTTATAAGAAAAATGCAGAAAAAAAAGTCAGGAAAATATATTCAGGTTGTAGTTTTAGGAGTTATTTTTGAAGGTAAAAAACTGCTTCTTACAAAAAGGGTGTCTAAAAATAAAGCTCATAATGGTTGTTGGCAGTTGCCAGGAGGTGGTTTAGAGTTTGGTGAGAGTCCAGATCAAACTATTGTCAGAGAGATAAAAGAAGAGTTGGGTTTAGATGTAAATGTTGTTCGTTTTTTGCCGTGGGTATCTACTAAAATACAAGGAGATTGGCAAGGCGTTTTTTTGGTTTATCTGTGCAAAGTTAAAAGAAAAGGTGAAAGAATTGTTTTAAATGAAGAGTCATCCGATTACGGTTGGTTTGATTTAAGTTCTGCAGAGGAGTTGCCTCTATTGCCTGGATTAAATGTTTTTTTTAAGTTTTTAGAAAAACATCTTAAAGATTATGAAAACAAATAAGATAAACTGGTCTAATCTATTTTCTAAAAGAGATCAGCTTCAGTTTGTACCGCCAAACTGTGTTGATGGCAGAGCTTGGTCTAATAAATATGATCTTGCGCCTCAGTTTTTAGGTGGTTCTTTTCATTTTGTTGTTGTTGCCTCAATCTTGTGGCAAAAGGCTTTAGATTGGTTTATGATTGAGTCTGTCTTTAAACAGCTGAATTCTTTTAATTATAAAATCGGTCTGCATAGAGGTTCTCACAAGAATGCTGAACTTAAAGTTTCTGATTGCGGATTTGTCGACAACATAGCAGTTATTTTAAAAGTCTTAAAAGACAACTCTGATTATATTTTAAAGTCATTGCCAAACAGAAAGATTAAATCTGTTTTGAAATCATTTGGAGCAGGTTTTTCTGATTATGAGATTGATCAGATAAGAGAAAAAAACAAAAAAGCATTGGCTTTTGTTTTAAACAAAGGTGTTTTGTCTGGAGATAAAATAATAGCAAAAACGCAGGATGTGTTTGGGAATCAAGCAGTAATTTATGAGCTTGAAGGTGAACATCGTGAGCAGGCAGTGCTGTTGAATCTATCAGAGCTTAAAACTTTTGATACCTTAAAAGCAAATCAGTTGGGTTGTCAGGCATTTAATCTTGATTTAAAAATGTTTTATAAAATTTTAAAAAACTTCAAATTAACCAATGAACAGCTTTTAAGATCTGTTGTCTTAAGCCTTGTGCTGTACCAAGCTACAGAAAAGGTTTTGGTTGAAGACAAAGGGAAAAAAGCATTGCCAATGTTTGTATTTAAGGGTTGATCTTTTGGGTCTTGACATTTTTGTTTTTAGTTAGTAAACTAACTTCTAAATCTTTAAGTTTTATGAAGGCTTTCTGGTTAATGAGCCAAATATTAAATTTTGCACTTGATTTTTTCAAAAGTAAAGGTATAATTTTTTTCATTAAGTTATTTAAAGTTAAAAAACCAACAACCCTTGTTTAAGGGTGAAATTTTTTTTTAGATAAAAGCGAATGAGTAATTCTTTGTCCTCTTTGTTAAAAACCGATTCTCTAGCAGAGGATATTTTTTTGGGTAAAAAGACTGATCGTTTAGATGAGTTGGATCTTATCTCTGTGCAGAAAGATTCTTGGAAGAAGTTTTTAGAGGAAGAGTTGTTTGAGATCTTAAAAGAGTTTTTTCCCATTGAGGATTATACTGGTAAAAGATTTGTGTTGAACCTTGAATCAATTCGTTTTGGAGAGGTTAGGTATCCTCTGAATCTATGCATTAGAAAAAAATTAACCTATGACTTTCCTGTTTACGGCACCTTTACTTTATTAAATAAGCAGTCAGGCAAAGTTAGGACTCAAGAGGTTTATTTGTTTAGCCTGCCTAAAATGACTGAGAAAGGGACTTTTTTTATAAACGGTATAGAAAGAGCTGTTATCAACCAATTAGTAAGAGCTCCAGGTGTTTACTTTACAGCTGAAATAGATAGAAATACTGGAGCCACTGTTTATAATGCAGAGATAAGGCCTTATGTTGGCGCTTGGATTGATGTGACTATAGGCAAAAAAGATTTTATAGAGATGAAGGTTAATAGAAGAAGAAAGTTTTTTGCCACAGCATTTTTGAAGTTGTTTGATGGTGAGTCTGATAGAGAAATTGTCTCTAGGTATTTTTCAGATATTGATAGATCTTTGGTTGAAAAGTATCTGCTTCCTACTTTAAAAAAAGATAGGGTGTTTGATAAGGATTCTGCTTATTTAGAGTTGTTTAAAAAGATAAAACCAGGAGAGACTCCTGTTTTAGAAAATGCTGTTGAGGTTATAAATAATATGTTTTTTGACCCAAGAAGATATTCTTTATCTGCTGTTGGAAGATATAAATTGAACAAAAAACTTAATCTTTCTGGTGTTGTTGCAGACGATGTTTACACAGTAACTAAAGAAGATTTTGTTGCTGTGTTAAAGTATTTGATGAGGTTGACTGTTGGTCAAGGCAGTTTTGATGATATTGACCATCTTTCCAATAGAAGATTGAGAAGGGTTGGTGAGTTGGTTGGCATGTACGGTATTAGAGTAGGTATGTTAAGAGCTGAAAGGGAGATTAAAGAGAGAATGAGTTTGGTTTCCAATGAAGATAAAGCAACTCCTTCTTTGATAGTTAATCCTAAATCTTTAAGTTTGGGAATTAACTCTTTCTTTAGAAGCAGTCAGTTGTCAACAATCGTTGACCAGACTAATGTGTTGTCAGAGCTTGATAATCTCCGCCGTGTTACTGTAAGCGGTCCTGGAGGTATTCAAAAAGAGCGAGCCGCTTTTTCAATTAGAGATGTTTCATCGTCTCAGTATAGTAGAATCTGTCCTATAAGAACTCCTGAAGGTATTAATATTGGTATTGTCACTTATCTTGCCCTTTATGCTAAGGTGAATGATTATGGCTTTTTGGAAGCTCCGTATTATAAGGTCGTTAGAGAAGAGGTTGGCGGTAAAGTTAGGGCTAAAGTTAGTGATGAGGTTGTCTATATGCAGGCTGATGATGAAGAAGGTTTCTATATAGCTCCTGGTGATGTTGAGGTTGATGAAAAAGGGTATATAACTTCAGATACAGTTGTTTGCAGATATAAAGGCGATGTTGTGGAGGTTTCTGTTGATAAAGTTGATTATATAGATATGTCGCCAAGGCAGTTGGTCGGCATCTCTGCGGCATTGTTGCCATTTTTGGCAAACAATGATGCTGGTAGAGCTCTTATGGGTTCGCATATGCAGTGTCAGGCTGTTCCTCTAATTAAGCCAAGGGCGCCTTATGTTGGCACAGGTATGGAGAGTTTGGTGTCAAAAGCTACTGGAAGAGTTGTTTCTGCTGTAGAGGATGGCGTTGTTGAGTATGTTGATGCTAGAAAGGTTGTTGTAAGAGGTAAAAGCGGCAAAGTTTACAGCTATGAACTTGAGAGGTTTAAAAGAACTAATAAGGATGTAATTTTTGATCAAAAACCAGTAGTTAGTTTGGGCCAAAAGGTTAAAAAGAATGATTTGTTGGTTGAGGGTCCAGGAACAGAGAATGGAAATGTAGCTTTAGGACAAAATGTTGTTGTTGCCTTTACTTCTTTGTATGGTTATGGTTATGAGGATGGTTTTGTTATATCAGAAAGGCTGATTAAAGACGATGTTTTAACTTCTATTTCTTCAGAAGAGTTTGTTGCTGATGTTGTTGACACGAAATTGGGTCCTGAGGAGTTGACTAGCGATATTCCTCATGTAAGAGAAGAGTCTTTAAAGAATTTAGATAAAGATGGTTTGGTTTTAATAGGTAGTGAGGTAAAAGAAGGAGATATTTTGGTTGGTAAAGTTGCTCCGAAAGGTGAAAAAGAACTGACTGCTGAGGAAAGGCTTTTAAGAGCTATATTTGGAGAGAAAGCTAAAGATGTTAAAGATACATCTTTGCGTGTACCTTATGGTAAAAGGGGAACTGTCATAGATGTTGAGGTTATTGATTCTAAAAAAGATCCTAATGAACTTGATCCAAATGTTTTAAAGAGAGTTGTTGTGCATACAGCGCAGTTGAGAAAAATTACAATTGGAGATAAATTAGCTGGTAGATACGGAAACAAAGGTGTGATTACTAAGATATTGCCAGAGGCAGATATGCCTTATCTTGAAGATGGAACACCAGTAGATGTTATTTTATCTCCAGCCTCTATTATTGGAAGAATGAATTTAGGTCAGATTTTGGAGGCAATGCTTGGTGTGGTTGCTCAGTATGAGGGTAAGAGATTGTCTATACCTGTTTTTGATAGATTAAGCGAGGATTTCATTAAAGAAGGTTTGAAAAAAGCAGGTTGGCCTGTTGACGGCAGAGTTGTTTTATACGATGGCAGAACTGGCAAGCCTTATGAAAAAAGAGTTTTAGTTGGAATTGGTTATATAATGAAGTTGATTCATATGGTTGAGGATAAGTTCCATGCCAGATCAATTGGTCCTTATTCTTTAATCACTCAACAACCATTGGCAGGAAAAGCTCAGATGGGAGGTCAGAGATTTGGAGAGATGGAGGTTTGGGCTCTTGAGGCTCACAGAGTTCCTTATACTTTACAAGAAATGTTGACTATCAAGAGCGATGATGTAGTAGGTAGAATGAAGACCTTTGAAGCAATTTTAAAGGGTTTGGAGATACCAAAGTCCAATGTGCCAGAGTCATTTAAGGTATTGCTGAAAGAGTTGAATTCTTTAGGGTTAGCAATTGATCCAGTAGAGTAATATGAAAGATTTTGATATTATGAAAATATCTGGTTTAAAGATCTCTCTTGCATCTCCAGATACCATTTTAAAATGGTCTTATGGAGAGGTCACCAGACCAGAGACTATAAATTACAGAACTTACAGACCTGAAAAAGAAGGGTTGTTTGATGAGAGAATCTTTGGACCGACAAAAGATTATGAATGTTACTGCGGCAAGTACAAAAGAATAAAGTACCAGGGGATTATCTGTGACAGATGTGGCGTTGAGGTGACTACATCTGCTGTAAGAAGAGAAAGAATGGGGCATATCAAGTTGGCGGCTCCTGTTGTTCATATTTGGTACTTTAAAGGAGTTTCATCTCCACTGAGTTTAATTCTTGATGTTTCCTCGCAGGTTATTGAGCGTGTTATTTACTTTGCTTTGTATCTGGTTACTGAAGTAGATGAAGCTAAGAAGAAAGAAACGGTTGCAAAACTTGAGGAGATGAAAAAGGTTGAGATTGAAAAATTGGATCAAGAGAAAAAAGAGGTTGAGAAGAAACAGCTTGCTAAGATGGAAAAAGAAAAAGAGGAGATTAAAGCTCGAATTAAAAACAAAGATCAACAGATGATTGCCTTAAATGAGGTTGAGTTTGAGTACAGAAAAAAGATTAAAAAAGCTATTGACTCTATTGCTAATAGAATTGCTGAGATGAATGCTTTTTTTGATAGGTTGGTTAAAGTTGTTAAATCAAGTAAAAGATTAACCAGCATTGAAGAGGAAGATTATCTTTATTTAAGAGATAACAATCTTGTAGATTTTGCCAAAGTCGGAATGGGTGGTGATGTTATCTATGATATTTTAAAAAGCATTGATCTTAACAAATTGTATGATGATGTTTTAAAACTTCATGCGAAGGCAAAAGGTGATAAAAGACAAAAGATTGCCAAAAGATTAAGAGTCATTGAGGGTTTGATAAAGGCAAATATTAAGCCAGAGTGGATGGTGTTGACTGTTTTGCCTGTTTTACCACCTGGTTTAAGACCAGTGGTTCAATTGCCTGGAGGTAAATTTGCTACTTCAGACTTAAACGATTTCTACAGAAGAGTAATTAACAGAAATAATAGATTAAAACAATTGATTGAATTAGGAGCACCTGAGATTATTTTAAGAAACGAGAAAAGAATGTTGCAGGAGTCAGTGGATCAGTTGATAGACTTAACTAAGGCTCAAGGCAGGCAGACGACTAGAAGAGCTGGCATCAAAGTGCTTAAATCGTTGTCAGATAATTTAAGAGGCAAACGAGGCAGATTCAGACAAAATCTTTTGGGTAAAAGAGTCGATTACTCTGGTCGTTCTACAATTATTGGTGGTCCTGAGTTGAAGTTGTATGAATGCGGTATTCCTAAAGAAATGGCCATAGAGCTTTTTAAACCAAACCTTACTCATGAAATTATAGTTAGGGGTTTGGCCGCAAATATAAAGAGCGCAAAGGCATTTATAGAAGAAAGACATCCAGAGGTATATGATATTTTGGAGGAGGTTATAAAAGATAGGCCGGTATTGTTAAACAGAGCTCCAACTTTGCATAAACTTTCAATTTTGGCCTTTTATCCTAAATTAGTTGATCATTTTGCCATAGAGATTCATCCTGCGGTTTGTGCAGGTTATAATGCTGACTTTGATGGCGATGCAATGGGTGTGTTTTTGCCGTTGTCTGATGAAGCAATAAAAGAGGTTAAAGACAGAATGTTTGTTTATAAGAATCTGCTTAAGCCGTCTGATGGTTCACCAATTGTTGTGCCAAACAAAGAAATGGCTCTGGGAATTTACTTTATAACATCAATTAGAGTTGAAGATGAGAATAAGCAAGATCAAGATTTGAGAGTTTTTTATTCGATAGATGATCTTCTTAAAGCCTATGAATTTGACAAAATAGATTTAAGAGAGTTGGTCTTGGTTTTTGTTTCAAAAGATTCCGGCTGGATGAAAACAACTGTTGGTAGAGTGTTGTTTAACTATATAATTCCATCGGATCTTGGTTTTATAAACAGTGATGTTAAAGCCGCTGATCTAAAAGATTTGGTCAAAAAAGCTATTAAGGTTTTAAAAGATGAAAAGCGAGTTGTTCAGTTAATCGATGATTTAAAGGTAATTGGTTTTTGGGGTGCTACACAAGCCGCAGGTTTGTCTTTCTCTGTCTTTGATTGTGTTATTATTCCAGAAAAAGATAGGATAGTTAAAGAAACAGAGCAAAAGGTTAATGAGATTCGAGAAAAATATGAACAAGGTTTGTTGACAGATGAAGAAAAACAGAGATACTCAAATAATCTCTGGATTCAGACTACAGAGGTTTTGGCAGATAAAACTTGGGATGCATTGGCTGAAGAGAATCCGGTTAAGATGATTATTAAGTCAGGAGGAGCTAGAGGTTCTAAAGAACAATTAAAACAGCTGTCTGCAATTAAGGGAATGGTTTATGATCCTTTAGGTAAGATTATTGAAGTGCCCACAAAATCAAATTATAGGCAAGGTTTGTCTATGATTGAGTATGTTATTGCCGCAAGAGGTGGAAGAAAGGGATTAATTGATACTGCTTTAAAAACAGCTGACGCTGGTTACTTAACTAGAAGATTGGTTGATGTAGCTCATGATGTTTTAATAAGAGAAGAAGACTGTGGTGTTTCAGAGGGTTTGGTTATTAGGGTAGATGATGAAAGATCAGACAGTTTTTACAGAAGAATTCACGGAAGATTTTTATTGAAGCCAGTCGTTGATAAAAACAACAAAACTATTATTTCTGAACATACTTTAATCGAGGAAGAAGAACTTGAATTGATCAAAAAACATAACATTAAGCAAGTCGAGGTAAGAAGTCCTTTGTACTGCGCTTCTCAGTATGGTGTTTGTCAAAAGTGTTATGGTTTGGATATAGCCACAAACGAGTTGGTTGAGATTGGAACACCTGTTGGAGTATTAGCCGCTCAGTCAGTAGGAGAGCCTGGTACTCAACTTACAATGAGGGTTAAGCATTTTGGAGGTATTGTTATCTCAGATGTAACTCAAGGTCTGCCAAGAGTTGAAGAGTTATTTGAGATGAGAACGCCAAAGGTTTTGTCTCCGATTGCAGAGATTGATGGTAAGGTCATAATTCATGAAGATCTTGAAAACAATGTTTATAAAATAAATATTGTTGGTCAAAGAGATGGCAAAGAAGAGGTTCAGGAAGTTATAATCTCAACAACGCAAAAACTTAAGGTTAAAGATGGTCAGTTGGTAACAGCTGGAACTTCTTTGTCTGAAGGTTATCTGAGGGTTCAAGATATCTTAAGTATTAGAGGGTTAAGAGCGGCTCAGGTTTATTTGCTTGATGAGGTTCAAAAAGTTTATGAATCCCAAGGTATTTTAATTCATGATAAGTATTTTGAGGTTATTATAAGAAAGATGAGTGATAAGATCATTATTGAAGACGAAGGTGACACTAGCTTTATAAAGGGCGAGGTTGTTTCTAGGGTCAGGTTTGAAGAAGAGAATAAACGAATATTAGTTCAGGGTGGTAAGCCAGCCAGTGGTAAAATCTCAATTTTAGGAGTAACCAGAGCGTCTATTGTTACAGATTCTTGGCTATCTGCCGCATCATTCCAGGAGACAACCAATGTCTTGAGCGATTCTGCCTTAAAAGGCAAGATTGATTACTTGCTTGGACTTAAAGAGAATGTTATAATAGGAAGACCTGTTCCTGTAACAAAGGAGTTAGTTAATAATTACTATAAAAGATTTTTAACAAAATATGCCGACAATAAATCAGCTAATCAGACACGGGAGAGAGAAGAAAATTAAAAAATCAAGAGCCGCCGCACTTAAAGTGAAGTTTAATGGAATAAAACGAAGATATGTTAATCTGGAGTCTCCTTTCAAAAGGGGTGTTTGTTTAGTTGTTCGTACTATGACGCCTAAAAAGCCAAACTCAGCTTTGAGAAAGGTTGCCAGAGTAAAGTTGTCAAACGGCATTGAGGTTACTGCCTATATTCCAGGTATTGGACATAATTTAGCAGAACACTCAGTTGTATTGGTAAGAGGCGGTAGAGTTAAAGATTTGCCTGGTGTAAAGTATCATATTGTAAGGGGTGTTTATGATACAGCAGGTGTTGAAGGTAGAAAAACTTCAAGATCAAAGTATGGAACTAAAAGTTCAAAACAATAATAATTAAAATCACTTATGCCAAGAAGGTCTTATAAAAGAATAGAGATTAAACCTGACCCAGTTTATAACAGCAAAACTGTTGCTAAATTAATTAATTATATAATGAGAGATGGCAAGAAGTCTGTAGCTGAAAAAATAGTCTATACTGCTTTTGAAGAGATTAAGACAAAGAAACTAGATCCTATTGAGATCTTGGAAAAGGCCATTGAGAATACAGCTCCAGAAATGGAGGTGAGAGCCAGAAGATTAGGTGGTGCTTCTTATCTTGTTCCTGTGCCTGTGAGACCAACTCGTAAGATATTTTTGTCTTTAAACTGGATTATTGATTCTGCAAGCAAAAAATCTAACAAACAGTTCAAGACTTTTACAGAAAAATTAGTAGATGAATTATTGCTAGCGGCTAAAGGTGAAGGTGGTGCAGTGGAAAAAAGACAGGAAGTAGAGAAATTAGTTGAGGCTAATAAAGCTTTTGCTCATCTTCGTTGGTAATTTTTAATTTATAAAAATATATGAAAAACACAGTAACAACTAAAAATCGTAAGGTTGATTTAGACAAAATCCGAAATATCGGTATTATTGCTCATATTGACGCAGGAAAGACTACAACAACAGAAAGAATTTTGTTTTATACAGGCAAGACCTACAAAATTGGTGATATAGACGAGGGTAATACACAAATGGACTGGATGGATCAGGAAAGAGAAAGAGGTATTACTATTGTTTCAGCTGCTACCACTACCTTTTGGAAGGATGTTCGAATCAATATAATTGATACTCCAGGACATGTAGATTTTACAGCAGAGGTTGAAAGATCTTTAAGAGTTTTAGACGGCGGCGTAGTTGTTTTTGACGCTGAGGAAGGTGTTCAAAGCCAATCTGAGACAGTTTGGAGACAAGCTGATAAATACAGAGTGCCTAGAGTCTGTTTTATAAATAAAATGGACAAATTAGGAGCTAATTTTGAAGCTACTGTTGAAGAGATTAGGTCAAGATTGGGAGCTAATCCAGCAGTTATGGTATACCCAATAGGTAAAGAAGATTCTTTTGTTGGTGTTGTTGATTTGCTTGAAAGAAAGGCTTTAATTTGGGATCAAGATGAAAGTGGTATTAAATACACAGTTTCAGATGATATTCCAGATGATCTGGAATCTAAAGTTGAAGAGTATAGAGCAAAACTTGTTGAACAGATTGCTGAGACAGACGATGCATTGCTTGAGAAGTATCTTGAAGGACAGGAGTTAAGTGTAGATGAGTTAAAAAGATCATTAAGACAAGCTGTAATTGATTATAAACTTGTTCCTATCTACTGCGGAACTTCACTGAGAAACAAAGGTGTACAACCATTGCTTGATGCAATAGTTGATTATTTGCCATCGCCAGCTGATCTAAAATTTGTTGAAGGAGTTAATCCTAAAACAGGTGAAAAAGAAAAAAGAGTTTTTTCAGATGAGGAGTCTTTTTCTGCTTTAGCTTTCAAGATTCAGTTAGATCCTCATGTTGGAAAGATAACTTTCGTAAGAATTTATTCAGGCACTATTAAATCAGGCAGTTATATCTACAATGTTAATCAAAACATTAAAGAAAGAGTATCAAGATTGCTGTTGATGCATGCAAACCAGAGAGAAGAAATTGAGGAGGCTTATGCAGGTGAAATTGTTGTTTTAGTAGGTCCTAAAGACACAAAAACAGGAGATACTTTAGCAGATGAGAACAAGCCAATTTTACTTGAGGAGATAACTTTTCCAGATCCTGTAATATCATTGGCAATTGAGCCGGCAACTAAAAGCGATCAGGAGAAACTGTCTTTAGCTTTGCAGAGACTAGCTGAAGAAGATCCTACTTTCAAGGTTAAAATGGATCATGACACAGGCCAGACAATTATTTCAGGCATGGGTGAGCTTCATCTTGAAGTATTGGCAGAAAGAATGAGAAGAGAGATGAAGTTGAATGTAAAAACAGGAAAACCTCAAGTAGCTTATAAAGAAACTTTTATTAAAGAATCTGAAGGTGAAGGCAAATATATTAAACAAACAGGTGGTAGAGGTCAGTATGGGCATTGTTTAATAAGAGTAAGACCACTGGAGCGAGGAGAAGGCTTTAAGTTTGTAAATGCAATAAAAGGTGGTGTTATTCCAGCTGAGTTTATACCCTCTGTTGAAAAAGGAGTAAAAGAAGCTATGGATAAGGGTATTCTGCTAGGTTATCCGATAACAGATATTGAGGTTACTTTATATGATGGTTCTTATCATGAGGTTGATTCATCAGATATCGCGTTTAAAATAGCTGGTTCTATGGCTTTGGCAGAAGCCGCAAAAAAATCTGGCCTTGTTCTTCTAGAACCAATAATGTTAGTTGAGGTAACTGTTCCTGAAGAGTATATGGGTACTGTGATTGGCGATCTTTCCAGCAAAAGAGGTAAGATTTTAGGTTCAGAAAAAAGAGGCAATGCTGTAATGATTAAGGCGCATGCTCCTTTATCTGAGCTTTCAGGATATGCTACAACCTTAAGATCATTAACGCAAGGTAGAGGGTTTTTCTACCCAATGTTTTCTCATTACGAGGAAGTTCCTGCCAATATTATTCAGGAAATGAAAAAGCAGAGGGGTCTAGAAGGTTAGATCTCCAGTTATCTGAGTTTAGATCTTCAAGACTTAAAGCAGATTTTAGACTAAAAGGACCTATCTGTGTTCTTGTCAGATAATATACAAAACAGTCATTGTCTAATGATTGCAAAATATCTACACACAATTGTCTGATATAGGTTCCACTGGAGACTTGAAACTGAAAAAATATTAGTGGATGCAGATAATTTAGTAGTTTAATATTAAAAACATTAATTTGATTTGTTATAGAAATTGTCTTACCTTCTTGGCCGTATTTATAAAGTCTCTTGCCTTTGTATCTTTTAGCTGAAAAAATTGGAACGGTTTGAGTAATTTGTCCAATGAAGTTATTAAGTTGTTTTATTATTTCATCTTTGTTTAGTTGTTTTTCTATTCCTTTTGTGATTTTGCCTTCAATGTCTAATGTTGCTGTTTTATAACCTAATCTGCAACCTGCAATATAAGTTTTGCTAAATGTTTGAAACTGTTTGAATAGTTTAGTAGAGCTATCAAGCAACAAAATCAGTAGACCGTTGGCAAAAGGGTCAAGAGTTCCGGCATGCCCAACTTTGCCTTTAAATTGAGTCTTTCTTTTAAAAACTCTAATTACATCGTACGATGACAACCCTGGTGGTTTATTTATAAGCAAGAGCATATTGTTGAAATAATAAAAATTTATATATAGTTAATTTGTTGCAAATTTTACACTGTATAGTTTAAAAAGGAAAGTTTTTTGTTACTAAAAGTTTTATTTTTATAGAAAACATTACCTTTAATTAAGATTTTTATAAAAAAAAAGTTATATTTTTAATTGTTTGATTTTTTTTTATAATATAATATATTTGGTTTTGATAAAGATTATGTTTCTTGAAAATCGTCATAAAATATACAGACCGCCTATAGAAGTTTTGATGGGCATTATTAATGATAAAGACAATGAGAGTTTTTTATCGTCATTACTACCAGGTGTTGATATTTCAAGGATATTAGATCTTCTAAGGTCTCATAAATTCGGTGATTGGTTGGTAGATTTAAATGATACAGAAAATAGTGACATTTCGGCATTGAAAAATGATATTTTTGGCTTTTTGAATTCTCAAAATACTGAAAATTTAAGTAGTACTACCACCATTTTAGAAAGACTTAAAAAATTGACAGGCTCTGAATTGGACAATTTATTATCTTATATTATTGAATCTTTAAAGCCTGAAATACCTAAAGCAGAAGATGCTTTTGATATTGTTTATTTAGTTGATGGGAATGTGGTACCTCGCAATGTTTTGATTGAAAATTCATATGACAATTTACAGGTTTCAATAAGTAATGTTAAAGAAATTGAAGATAAAGAAGGTAAAGTCAAAGAAGGCCGATTAGAAGTTGAAATTCAAGGACAAAAAAAATCGATTGATATTAATTTTTTAGGAGACGATTTCATTTTTAGAAGAGTTGTTAAATTAAAAGACTCTACAATTAAAAGAGAAGATTTAGAGAATCGATATATACAATTTCGTAGATTAAAGAATATTTTAAGAAATTTATTTAAAAATCTTAAAAAAGAGTTATTAAATTATAGAGATATTTTGGCTGAGTTAGCAAAAGATGAAAATGAGAATTTAGATGAATCTCAGATATCTGAGGAGACAAAAAATAAAGTTTTGGATATTATAAGGAAACTATATATAGTAAAGTTAGCAATGATTATAATTAACGAGTCTATAATAAATCTTTACGATTATCTTTTTAGAATAGAATATTTTTCAGACCAAAATCAGTTGTTCGGTGATACAGCTTCAGATCAAACTAGTAAAGGAGTTTTTGAAGAAAGTCTAGAAATATACTCTGAAAGATTTAGTAAACCGAGTTCTTTGAGAAGAATTGAAAGAGTTAATTATGGAGCAGTAGTAAATGAAAAAGGAAAGGTTGATCCCATAAGTGATACCTTGAGAAAGTATTATGAAAATTTGTTATCATCATTAGATAGACAGGAAAATTATGATAAACCAGAAGGTTTAGAGCTTCAAGATTCAGATAAAGTAAAAGTGGGACCTGATATGGTTAAGGAAATAATTGCTAAAGTTTTAGGATTACATGAAGTACCTCTGTTTGAGCAAGATTCGGAACATGGTTGGAATATAGTTATAGATCCAAATAAAAAATCAAATAGCATAACGGTTTCTTATAAGCCCTATTTAAGTGAAAAAAACTTGAGGCGTTGTGTTTATATACCTTCAACTTATTCAGGGGAGTTATGGCGTGTTTTTAGGATAATTTGTCATGAGGTTGCCCATGTTTTAAGGTACCGAAATTTAGATAATTTTATTAAACAGCTTCCTAATCTATTTATTAAGTTTATTCCTGGTCGAAATTCTGACTTTTCTGAAGCAAATTCATTGTTAGCTGAAGAAAGATTTAATGAAACAGTATTTGGTAGTGATTTAAGGAGAAATCCTACTCCAGCATATATGAAGGCATATGAAAGACTAATCAATGGCCGTGGTACATTCATTGATGCTGTGTTGGATTATTTTAATATACAGTTAAGATTTGAGCTTAATCAAAGAGGTGTAAGTTCAGAAGAGGATTTTAAAGACTTGGTTAAAAAGGTCTGGAAAACATCATTTGATAGAGTAGAAAGGTTTTTTCGTTTTTTTAGTTTTGATAGTAATTATAGGTTTACATTTGAAGATCATGTAAGAATAAATTCTGGTGTATTTTCTTATATTAGATCTGGTTGTTTAACCGAAATAATGAGAAGAAATCCTGGAATTTACGATAGTAGGCTAGGATTGTTTTTTCGTTTACCTTTGAATCCTGATATATATCATATAACTGAAGCCTTATTAAATTTGGATACAATGGGAGACTTGTCTCAATTAGATTATGATCTTATTGCAAAACTTTACCAAGAGTACAGAAACTCTTTGTCAGATTCGGATGCTTCATAGTTTATTTGAGTATGAAATTTAATTTTATATATAGATTTTAAATATTTATTGTTGAGCTTAAATGACTTATAACTATATATCTGTTTTTGTAGTTTTTGTGCGCCTGGATGGATTCGAACCATCGACTTCCATCTTATAAGGATGGCGCTCTAACCGCTGAGCTACAGGCGCTTTTTAATGTTAATATTATAACAAAATTTAGTTTAATATTTAGATTATGAATTATCAAATAGTTTTTGAAGCGTTAAGGTTAATTCCTAAAGGTAAAGTTGTTAGTTATAAACATTTGGCTCATATTTTGGGGTTAAAATCTGCAAGATTAGTTTCTTTTTATTTAAGAAAGAATAGGTTTGAGGATAGATTTGTTTTTCCTTGCTATAAAGTGGTTAAATCAGATGGAACTTTAGCAGATGGATACTTATTTTTTGGTAAGCAAAGACAAAAAGAATATTTATTCAAAGATGGTGTTGTTTTTTCAAATAATAAAGTTGCTACAGAGTGTTTTTATAAATTTAATTCAATTAATAGACTTTATTTTGTATTGCTTAAAAGGTATGGGTTTCCGGGGCCTTGGCCTTGGTTTGGCAAAGACAGATATAGTTTTGATGAGATAATTATCTCATCTGTATTAACTCAAAATACATCTTGGCAAAATGTTGAAAAATCTATTGCTCTGCTTAGGTTAAAAGATGCCTGTAATCTTAGAAAGATTATAAGCCTTTCTGAAGCATCTCTTTCTGTTTTAATTCGGCCATCTGGTTTTTATACAAGAAAAGTTAAGACATTAAAAGCTCTTGCTTATTTTATTTTGAAAAACAAGATGTCTTATTTTAAAGAATCTGATATTCGTTTAGTTCGTAAAGATTTGTTAAGTATTTGGGGTGTGGGCCCTGAGACAGCAGATACTATACTTTTGTATGGATTTGACAGATTAATCTTTCCAATTGATTCTTATACCAAGAGGTTTGTTCAAACTTTTTTGGTTAGGTATGCCACAGATTCATATACTAATCTGCAGTCTTTGTTTCATACTAAATTAGCCTTTGATCTGGATGTTTATAAAAATATGCATGCTTTGATTACTGCGTGGGGAAAAGAGAGTTAAGATTTGCGGTTTTTGTATTTTTTATAAAATGCGATAAATATGTTTTTGTCATTTTCATAGGTTAATTTCTTTAAAACTTCATCATAATTTAGGAACTCTGCTTGTTCTATTTCACTGTCATGGTTTTTGGTGTCTCCAGAAACATACTCCATTGGAAAATAAAACACAGTTTTTTTTATTAGATAATCATTATGTTTAAATTGGTACTTTGATGTTTTTGGCACAAACTCAATAATTTTGGCTTTAATACCGCCTTCTTCTTGTACTTCTCTTAAAGCGGCTGTATAGATGTCTTCATCTTTGTCTTTATCTCCGATATGACCTTTAGGAAATGACCAGTGTTTTTCTTTGCTATGTTTTACTATTAAAGTTAAGATCTTTCCTTTTTCGTTTTTAAAGACAACTCCTCCAGCTGATTGTTCATATTTAATTTTCATAGAATAATTTTATAAAATATTTTAAGGTTATAAAGTTGTACAATATTTGCCATAGATGCTTTATATTACTGCAACTCCAATTGGAAATTTAAAGGATATGAGTTTGTCTACAGCTGAGGTAATTGCTAATGCAGATATAATTTTGGCAGAGGATACAAGATCTTATTTGAAGTTAAAACATGCTGTTAGTAATTTGTTTGGTTTAACTATAAACCATTTACAAAAAGTTGTTGCATATTATAAAGATGTTGAGTTTGCAAAATTAGATTTGGTATTAAAGTATTTATTGGAAAATAAAAATGTTGTTTTATTATCAGATGCAGGATTGCCTTTAATTAATGACCCTGGTCATTTGCTTTTACAAAAGGTTAAGGAGCTAAACCTTCCGTATACTGTTATTCCTGGACCTTCTGCTTTTGCTACAGCAGTAGTTTTTTCAGGTTTTTCATATAAAGAGATAGTTTTTTTAGGTTATTTTCCTAAAAAAATAAAAGACGCTTATTATCAAAAACTTAAACAGGTAAACAGCAGTTGCGATTCAGCTGTGTTTGTTGCTTATGAATCGCCTAAAAGAGTTGTTAGGACGCTAAATCAACTATTAGATAATCTTAATATTTTAGTTTGCGTTTGTCAGGAGATGACCAAACTTCATCAACAGATACTGTTTATTGAAAATTCAGATCAGTTAGATAAAATTACTCCTAAAGGTGAGTTTACTTTGGTTTTTAAGTTTCTGCGGGATTAGTTGAGCGGCTCAACATCACCTTCCCAAGGTGAAGAGACGGGTTCGACTCCCGTATCCCGCTCTGATACTGAGTTTTGAGTTATGAAAACAAATAAACCTTAGTTTTTGATAGAAAAAATTGCGTTGCTCATTAGTCTTTTATTTGCTAACAATTGATCGGTTGAGTTTCAATTAAGACTTAATAAAGCTGTACTTGACTCTTCTTAAAGTTAGTAATTTAAAAGTATTTTTGCTGGTTCAGTTTTTAAACTAGAGATAAAACCTTAAGTTTAGTCTAGGTTTATAGTTTAATTATATGTTTTGGAAACTCAATTAAGTTTGGCGTTAGCTCAGAGCTTGAGGTTAGAATTGTTTGGTTATTTAGCAGGAATTTGCTGATTCTTACTCTGTTTTCTGTGTCAAGCTCTGAAAAAAGGTCGTCTATAAGCAGTATTGGCTGAAAATGGTTTTTTAGAAACTCAATCTCAATTTTTTTTAGCCACAAAACTGCAATGCGTTGTTCTGATCTTGAGCCAAAGTTTTTTACAGATAGCCAGTTGTCATCTTTTTTCAATAGAACTGAAAAATCATCTTTTTGTGGTCCGCAGAGTGTAAAACCCCGTTTTAGTTCTAACTCCAAAAGTTGTTTGGCTTTATCTAAACTAAACTCGTTTTTATGGTACTTAAGTCTAAAATTGTAATCATAGAACTCAGAGATTGAGTTTGCTGTTTTTGTAAGCAGTTGTCTGTATCCTGTTATAATCTTTGCTTGTTGATTTAGATAGCTATTCCAAAAGTTAAGCTGTGTAGTAAAGTCTGTAGTAATTTTAGCATTCTGGAGCAGTTTGTTTCTTTTTCTTAAAGCATTTTCGTAATTTGTTATGGCTGTTTTATAATCTAAGTGTTTGGCGCTTATTAGTCTGTTTATGTATTTCCTTCTTTGGTCTGGAGTGTTGGTTAATACTTCAATATCTGTTGGAGTAAAAAGAACTGCTCTTGGCATCTTATTTTTTACTTCATTGAATGTTGCTGAGTTTTTGTTAAAAATGAATTTTTTGCTTTGATTTCTGCTTATTATTAGTTTGAGTCTCTCTTTTTCTTGTTCTTCTGAAAGTACAAGGTTTATCTCTGCTGATTGATTGTTGAAGTTTATAAGTTCGTCGTCTTGTTCATGCCGAATACCTATATTATTAAGCGCCAGGTAAATGCTTTCTAAGATACTGGTTTTTCCCATACTATTTTTGGCTATGATTATGTTTAAAAGAGGGTGGAAAAAAAGTTTTAAGGTTTTAAATCTGCGAAAATTTTTTAGTTCAATCTGGTTTATATACATAAGCTCAATCAAGGTTTTGTTTCTTTTTCAGCAAAAATATTGATTCAAAGATTGCTGGTAGTTTAAAAAAACCCTTTTTTGTAAGCACAATATTATCAAACTGTCTGAATAAGTTTCTCCAGTCTTTAGCTGGCATTATTGATAAATGAGAAGGATCATAACCGTGAAATAGAGTGATCCAGAGATTATCGGTTGTGTAGATTTTATGCAGTATGTTTTTGCTACTGACTCTTATTGTTTCTTTTACAGCCAGCTTAAGTTGATTCCTTTCTATATGTTCTAAAACATCAAAGCTAATTACTGTATCAAAACTATTATCCTCAAACGGTATTTTAGTAATACTGCCTTTGATTAAAAATGGTTTAATATCATCATCTGCTGATTGTAGGGCATAGTCTGATATTTCAAGGCCGTATGCGTCAATGCCTAATTTTCTTAGTTTTTTTACTAAAGATCCTGTGCCACAACCAACATCAAGTAGTTTCTTTGGTTTTAAGGTTAGTTTAATTAACCAAGCTCTGTAGGTCTCTGCCAGATGTGATATAAAACTTCTTATAGTTGGTGTTAGGTATCTTTTGTATTCTCCTTTAGAACCAAAATAATACTCTTTGTCATAAAAGCCAGGATTTATATCAAATGGTATTATGACAGTGCCTTTGAATCTGTCTCCTGTGAGAATCTTGTCTAAATTGTTGAAGTTGTGTCCATTGGCAATTATGACAGTTAGTTTAAGTTTTTTTGCATATTGAACAGCCACAGGATCAAAAGGAGCGTTAATTCCTGGTTTCCATTCTGTGCCAACAATTTTTTCCATTTCTTCCCAGGTTAGTTTTTCAATTTTTTTGGCTGTCTTATATTTTTTAGGATCTTTGGAGTAGACATAATCTATATTAGTTAGATTAATTATCAGTTTGCCATTGTAATCATCAGCTATTTTTACAGCATTGTAGTCAGTTGACCAGCCAGGTTTCCATCCTGCTCCTATTATTACAGGTTTTGTGAAATCTGTTACTTTTTTATCGTAGTTTTCTATTATGCGTGGATGGGCTATATCTTTAAAGATTGTTCTTAACAGATGAGCATTTAGGCGCGTTGAGTGAATACCTAGCCAATCAAGGTCTTCATCTGTAACATTGCCTATTACTTCTTCTCCAGCTTTTGAGTAGTGTCGAGCAGTTTTTCCGCCTCCAGCTACTAGAAAGAATCTTTTACCTCTTGCTGTGTGTTTTCTTACAAAATTGTTTAGATTTTTCAGAAATTTAGTGTCTATACCTCCATTAGGAACAATCAAACTGCCTCCTATTGATAGTATGATCGGGGGGTTTTTGAGATTGTCGAAAAATTTCATCGCAGGATTTTTTCTTTATTACAATTATACTATTTAAGTTTAAAACTTCAATTTTCTATTTTATAAACTCTTCCTAATCCATCTGTGGTAACAAATTCCAGCTTGCCTATTTTTTGGAATTTTTCTTCATTTAATTCTGGATATTTTTCTCTTTCTAATTGATTGACTATAACATACTCAATTTGATACTTTTTTAGCAATGATCTGGTGAGATTTAGGTCATCTGTTGTATATATAATTTTTACTTCATTAACTTTTTGACTTATTTTTTGATAATCGTCTCTCCAGAGCCATTCGTGAACTAGCCAGCCTGCTAAAGTAGGCAGACCTGTGTAGGCTGAAATTCTTTCATACTCAGTATAGGAGTCACCACTGGCCTCAAGTATATGGGGTTGGTTTGGCAGTTTGTTTAAAAAATCTATTATTTCCAGATCACCTCTCAAATTTTTTTCCGATTGATCGTTTTTCATCCAAGCTCTGCCGTCTAAATCAGGTTCTTTATTCATATTGCCATAGATAGAAGGAAACCCAATTACGCTGTAAAGTAAAACGATAAATATTGTTATAAAACCAACTGCTTTAATTATCTTTTCTATTATGCTTGTTTTGGTTTTATAGAATAGATAATAAAAACCAACAGAACTTATTAGAGACAACATTATATATGCTTGGTAGCCTAATTTAAATAGGGTATTGGCTCTAAAATGCGTAGGATAGATATCTTTAAAATAAAAAAACTCTGCAAAAAGGATCAGTAAAATGTTGTAGGGAATCAGAATTAAAATATATCTTATTAGATCTTTGTTTTTTATCTTAGATAAGTAAAAAATAGTTATTGCTGAATATGTTATAAGATGTCCCCAGATTATTATAAACATCCAAAACAGTGTTCTTTGACAGTTTTTGGGTTCTATAATAAAAGGGCCTACTTTGTAAATTTCTATATTAAACTGTTGTGTAATGTTTTTGGCAAGATTGACTGTTAAATTATTAGGACAGTTGATGCCAATGCCTTTTACAAAGGAAATAAAGTAAACATTGAAAGGTAAACTTATGATAGAAAATACCATTAGTATTAAAAGAAAAAAAATTACTTTCTCTATTAGCCTGTTTGTTTTTAATAAGAATAATGTCAAGAAAAATAGCAAGCCTAGGTAAACCAAAGTGTCTGAAGCATTAGTCATATGGCCAACAGCGATTAAAAACCCAAAGGGTATTGTCATTAAGTATTTAAGTTTCTGTTGTTGACTTTTGTTGTAATAGAGAAAAAAACTAATAGATAAACCTAGTATCAGCAAAACATTAGGCAGGTTTAGTAGATGACCATGTAAATCAGATACAATATAAGAGTAAGAAGGAAACTCATGAATTGTAAAAGGTATAAACCTTGTTGCTGTCGCAAACCAGTAACCTGAGTTTTTGATAATCTGTGTAAGTACTAAAATAGGATTATAAGAGTTTTGCTCAATTAAGGTTTTAATCTCTCCTAGAGAATAATTTATGTCTTTGTCCCAGATAGGAGGTGGTGGCTCATCAAGGTTATATCCTTTGGTAAAAATGTAAAAAAGTTGATAATTGCCACCCAGATTTACTAAAGCAGAGGTTAAGATTCCGATTGTTATTAGTTTATTAACTGACAAACTGGCGTTGCTCTTATAAACTAAATTGATTGCAATGGAAATACAGGAGATGAAACTTAAAGCAAATATTGTGGCTATCATTAAATTGTAGGAAATGTATGAAGGAAGTCCTGAGAGTTTAGTAAGCACAGCAGTTGTAAGATGTCCAAAGTAATAGTAGTTTATGTAGTATGGTTTATCAAAGTTATCTGATATTATCCAAATATCTTTAGGAGGAAAGTACTTTGATCTTAAAATTGAGTTTACAAAACCAAAATCCATAAATTTTTCAAGATCTAAAATGCTTGGGTTTTGACTTCTTATGAAGGCCATAAATAATAAACAAGAGAAGAATACAAATTCATAGAATAAAATAAATTTTAAAGATTTTTGGCTAAAAGTTTCTTTTAATTGTTTTTTAAAGTTATACCAGATAATGGTTGTGTAAAAAATTAGCAAAACTATAATTGTAGTTTTTGTGAAAGGTAATAGTTTGGAAAATGCTGTTGCAAAAACCAAGTAAGATAATAAAATTATAGAAAGCGTACGGGCAAAGGCATAGCCGTTGTCGTATAGTTTTTTTCCGAATAAAAAAGAGCATAAAGGAAGAAACGCAAAACTGATAATTAAGGTTAGAAAATACCAGTAGGTAGTTTCCAGTAAAAACTTTATCATAATTGTCAATTATAATAAAAATGGATAAAAAATTTAAACCAAAGGATTGGGAAGACAAAATAATAAAACTTTGGGAAGAAAAAAAATATTTTCAAGCAAAGGTTAATAAAGATAAAGAGCCTTTTGTAATAATTCTTCCGCCACCTAATGCCAATGGCAGTCTGCATGTAGGGCATGCAATGTATGTTTACGAAGATATCTTAATCCGTTATAACAAGTTTAATGGTAGAGAGGTTCTTTGGTTGCCAGGAGAGGATCATGCGGGATTTGAAACCTGGTATGTTTTTGAAAAAGAGTTAAAAAAGCAAGGCAAAAGCAAACTTGATTTTGATAGAGATGTGCTTTACCAGATGGTTTACGATTTTGTAAATGAAAAAAGAGGTATAATGCGCAATCAGTTAAAAAGATTGGGATTTGCTTTGGACTGGAGCAAATCTAAATTTACTTTAGATGAAGATATTGTTCATATAGTTTATTTGACATTTAAAAAATTATTTGATCAAGGTCTTGTTTATAGAGGTTTAAGAGTTGTTAATTTTTGTGTCTCGTGTCAGACTTCGTTTTCAGATCTTGAGGTTGAGTATCAGGAGGAAAAAAGCAAACTTTGGACTATTAAGTATTTGTTGTCAGACAAATCAGGTTATATTGCTGTTGCCACAACGCGACCAGAGACTATGATTGGTGATACAGCTGTTGCTGTAAATCCTGATGATAGCAGATATAAAAAACTTATAGGCAAAACAGTAAAACTTCCTTTAGTGGGTAGAGAAATACCTATTATTGCAGATTCTGCTGTTGATCCCAATTTTGGCACAGGCGCTGTTAAGGTTACTCCAGCACATAGCGATGTTGATTGGCAGATAGCTCAAAGACACAAACTGCCTTTGGTTCAGATTATAGATTTTGATGGCAGAGCAAATGAAAATGCTTTGTCTTACAAAGGACTTAGTGTGTCTGAGTTTAGAACTGCTGTTGTTTCAGATCTTAAAAAAAAAGGTTATTTAATTTCTGAAAAAGATTATACTCATAGAGTTGGAAAATGTTATAAATGCAAAACAACGATAGAACCATTAGCTAAAGAGCAATGGTTTGTAAAGATAAAGCCATTAGTTGATAGAGTGAAACCATTATTGGAAAAAGACAAGGTAAAGATCTATCCAAAGAGATTTAAGACCCAGTTGTTAAACTGGCTTGATAAACTTTATGATTGGAATATTTCAAGACAGATTGTCTGGGGAATAAGAATACCTGCTTATCAGTGTCAGGTTAAAGGCAATCAAGAATGTCAGCAAAAAGATGGTTGGTTTGTATCAATTGAAACTCCGAGTCAATGTCCTTACTGTTCTTCTTCAGATTTTAGTCAAGATGAAGATACTTTTGATACTTGGTTTTCTTCTGGTCAATGGCCTTATGCAACTTTAATGTCTTTAGCCTCTGAAGGTAAAAACTTGCAATCGTTGGACGAGTATAAAAGGTTGAGTTTTTTTCAATATTTTTATCCAACTACAGTTATGGAAACAGGTTTTGATATTTTATCAAGATGGGTCTCCAGAATGCTGATGTTAGGCTTGTTTTCAGTTGGTAAAACGCCTTTTTATAATGTTTTATTGCATGGTTTGGTTAGGGATCAGTATGGCCAGAAGATGTCAAAGAGCAAGGGAAATGTTATTGATCCTTTGGAATTGGTAGATAAGTATGGCGCCGATGCCTTAAGGGCGGCTTTAATCTTTAATACTAAAGTTGGCTCTGATGTTAATATGTCAGAGGATAAGGTAGTTGCGATGAGAAATTTTGCCAATAAAGTTTGGAATATTGGTAGGTTTATCTATCTTGGCTTAAACAATGACAAAGAGGCAGACAGCTTTGAAACAGATTCTTTAGATGATATTGTTGAAAATCTGCACAAAGAGTTTCAAGATTTAAAAAAGAAGTATTCTGACAGTTTAAAAAAGTATAATCTGACTATGGCTTTTGATCTGTTGTACGATTTTACTTGGCATAGGCTTGCAGATTATTACTTGGAAAAATTAAAAGACGCTGTTTGGCAAGGCGATGAAAAGGTTTTAGCTAGTTTAAAGACAGTCTATTTATCATTATTGCAGATGTTGAATCCTTATATGCCTTTTGTTACAGAGGCGGTTTGTTTAAGTATTGAAAATAGGAGTCTTTATGACATTGACTAAATTGCAAAATCTATCATGATGCAGTAAAATAGTAGAGTTGTAATTTGTTTTAATAAGATTATGAAAAGAACTTATCAGCCTAAAAAACTAAAAAGAGCTAGAAAGTTTGGTTTCAGAGCTAGGCTTAAAACCAAGTCCGGAAGAGCTGTGTTAAAAAGAAGACAGTTAAAGGGAAGAAAATATCTTGCCGCTCAATTAAATTAATCATATGGGTTTGTATGAGTTGCTAAAAATTATTTTTGTTTATCCCCTACTTAATTTATTGATTCTTATATATTATGCTTTTTCTGGTTTAGGTATCCCTGGAGCATTAGGTTGGTCGATATTAGTTCTGACTTTTCTTTTTAAAATAGCTACCCAACCCTTGTTTATAAAACAAATAAAGCAGGCAAAAGTGATGCAAGAGCTTGCTCCTAAGATAAAAAAACTTCAGAATAAATATAAAAACAACCCTGCTCAGTTACAGAAAGAACAGATGAAACTTTATACGCAGGCAGGTGTTAATCCAGCCGGAGGCTGTTTAATTTTATTAATACAGGTACCATTTATATATGCTTTATACAATGCCTTTTTAATATTTTTAAATGTTGAAAACAATGGAGGTTTTCAAAGTCTGCAGAAGATCATTTATTTTTCGTTTATTAATCTTGACAAAATAGAGACAATGTTTTTGGGTTTTGATCTAACTATATCTCCTTCTGTGGCTCTGTCAAGATTTGGCGGGTCAGCTTGGCATTATCTTTTAATACCTTTTATTACTGGATTTTTGCAGTATTATTTTTCCAAGACTTCTTTTGCAAATGTTTCACAGACTTCAGAAAATAAAGAAGAAGTTGCTAAAAAAAATAAATCTGGTTCAGACTCTGATCCTGCTGAAGACTTTTCTAGAATAATGCAGTTTCAAACAAAGTATTTATTTCCTGTTTTAATAGGTTGGGTTTCTATGTCTTTTCCTGTTGGTTTAGCTTTATATTGGAATGCCTTTTCCTTTTTTTCAATTCTTCAATCAAGAATGGTCTCTGCTAAATCTTAAAGTCAGACTTTACATCAATAAGGTATAATTTTAATATGCCAAATACTGAGATATTGCCACAAGAATTCGTTGATAGACTTGCGCAAACCAATTATGCTGATTTGTCAAAAATTATTACTGAAATTAAAGTTTCCGGAGTTCCAGAAACTGTAAAAGATGATAAATCCAATGAGCAGTTTGAGAAAGTCTATCAGTATGATGATCAACAAGGAACTGCAACTGAGAACAAGAGTTTTACAAATAAGTCTGATGATGAAAAAAAGCAGACCTTAGAGAACATCAACTTTTTATTGTCTCAGATATACACCAACAAAAAAGAAAGAGATCTTTCTGCCTTTTATAAGACAATTATTGTTTTGGTAAGAAACTTAGATAGTAGCACCAAACCTAGTTATGTTTTAGAAGATATAGTCTTATTTTTAAAAGAGGTGTATGTTTTAAAGCGCAAAAGTAAGCTGAAGTTTTTGATAAGTGCTGATTTAGGCAAAATAAATGAGGACTTCTTTAATCTATTTAAAAAATCACAGTTTAAAAATTTATCTAAAGACTTTCTTAAAATCTTTTCTCATATTTTTTTGCAAGACATATTGGGAGAGACTCCTGATTTTACAGGTATGTATTATCTTGACTACTCAGCAAATTATATGAAGGGTTTGCAAAATATGCTTGAGTATTTAAAAAATCTTAAAGATGAGCAAGATATTGATCTGGTATTTTCCAAAGAAGAGTTGGTTGAGATTTTAAAAGAGATTGATTCTAATATAGTTTACAATGAGATACAAAAACTTATTTCAAGGTTTTCTACAACTTGGGGAGCCAATCATGCTTTAGCTGATGAGTTTTTTCAAAATCTTTTGCGGGAGGCATCCAAAGAGTTTAGTATTAAAAATTTGCTTGAGGGTCAAAACCCTGTAATTGTTGAGGAAAAAAATCATAACGGACAAGTTATTGGCTATAGATTAGATCGCCGAAAACTGTTTAAGTTAACTACGAAACATATTTACAGAGCAATAGAGATTATTCATAAAAACGCATCAGAGGTTTTTGAAAAAGCCCCAGAAAGGGCTGTTGTTCAACAGTATATAGGCATACTTTCAGAGTGGGTGGCAAACCATTTAGGTAGAGTAGCTGAGTTTGTTTTTGATAATGACACTGAAATTAAAAAGTTTTTCAATTATATTTCAGGCGATTATCCAAGAGAACTTCTTAATTTAGCTGGAACTTTTCATAATGTTCCGATTTGGGCAAACTCTGATGAGGCTTTAAGACAGATTGTCAGTTTAACAAAGTCAATTCCTGCATCAAAACTTAGGTTATTTTATAACGATCTGTTTCCTGTTATGGATAAAGCTAGAAAAATAATACCTCTTTATTTGCGTAGAAAATTGTTTGAGTCTGATTTTAAACTTCCGGCAGATTTGTTTGTTGGCAAATTTTCAGCAGAAAAACTGTTGTATTCAATGCCTGATACTGAAAATATTAAACAGGAATTAAGAGATGTTGTAAGAAAACTTGCTGGCGGTGATTACGAGGACTGGGAGATTGAGATGGCAGTGACTTATGGTCTGGCTTATGGAACCATGACCTTACAAGATGAATCTATAATAGCCACAGCCAAACCTCGAGATGATGAGAAAGGAGTTAGGACTTTAACAACACAGATTAGATTAGAACATAACCCGGATATTCAGTTTATGCTATCTGATTTTGCGCCTTTAGATTATATGGTTGTTCCTACTCATTTTAGAAAAAGAAAATCTCCATTGCTTGGATTGCTGTTTCCTACTGGTATTTCTCCAGATACTTATAAGGAAATGTTAAACAAAAAAAGAATTTTATACTCAAAACTTACAAAGAGCAAATTAGGCAGATTTTTTGAAAAAATTTTCAAACCTCTTGGCAAGATCAAACCTATAGGTTGGTTATACAATAAGTTCTTAAAAGGATTTATTAATTATCTTATAAGGCCAGACCGTAGATGGGAGAGGTTTGCAACATTTAGAGATCTTTTGAATATGATTGATATACCTGCTGATTATGCTTCAAGAGGCGGTTGGGTTGTTCAGGATCATCTTAAGATGGTTAAAGATATTATAAAAAACGATCCTAACAGATACAGCATTTTTTTTGATAATGGCAACTTTATTCCAGACTCAAAATGGACTGCTGAACAATGGGAGGCTTTTTTTGCAATATCTGTTAAAGAGCTGGGCACTGCTTCTTTATGGTGGTGGTTTTCTGAAAAAGATAATGAAAGAGTAGAACATTCAATTAGATCTATTTTCAGCCTTGATGGTTTCAAGATCGAAAGATTAGAGAAATACTTGAAAGGAAAAATAGGCAAAAAACATCCATTGGAAGAGCTGTTTAAGGTTAAAAAAGATGGTGTAAATCAGGCTACAAGTTTTTTTATGGCTAAAGAGTATGCCAGGTGGGCAGGTAAAGGAAGAATATTTTTTGAGTATCTTCATAGAAATCCAGGAGACTTTGTAATATTGCTAAATCAAATGGTTCCTCAACTTTTGTCAGATCCAGAAATATTTTATGACAACTCTCAATTGTCAAATCTGTCTTCCCAGAAACGAAATGAGATTCAGGAAAAAAGAGAAGATCTTATTGCTTTATGGGGCGAGTCAAATTACATTATTCTTAAAAATTTTTATAACTGGATTCAGACTAAATTAGTACCAATTTATGGAGGAGATACAAAAAAAGCTATAAGCGAGTTTTCCAAAGATATGAATCTTGTTTATGTCAATGCTTTTGAAAGAATAAAAAACTCTAATCCTAGATCTATGCATGATATTAGGATTACAAGAGATGATTTCTCTGTTTTAGATGATTCACGCAAAGATAAAGTAATTGATGCAGTTTTTGGCAGAGGAGGTTTGTTTTATGTCATACCTCAAGATGAGTTTGCCAATATCTTTGATATTGGAGATGCTAATGGTTTTTTTATTCAAATGGCTTATGAGTGGGAAAAGACTAAGGGTGGCATAAATCCTTTTTCAGCAGATATGGATACCACTAATGTTGTTTCCAAGTTTGGAGAAGCAGGCGAAAATGCATTGACAAGGTTGGTAAATGAACAATATGAAAAATATACTAAATTGGTAGAGACATTGAAAGGCTTTGCCGGTGTAATAAAAAAATACGCTGTAGATGGAGATATTTCAAGCGTTTTGGATTTTCACGATAAAGTCAAAGGCTTTGTTAAATCAGCAATAGATTCAGCAACTGCAAAAAAGATTAATTTTCATCTGGCGGCAATGTTTATAGTCTTTTTTTTAGATAACTCAAACTTAAGGAGACCCTTGGGTCTGTTGAACGATTTTCTATTAAAACCAATATTTAGAAGTTTTTCTTTAGGCAATAATGTGTCAATGGCAAATAAAATTATGGATCAACTAGGAGCTCCAGCTAAAATGAAGTCTATGGATATACTTGATTTGAATAGATATATAGAAGGTTTAGGCATTAGAGGTTTGTTAGATTACTATGGAGATTATTCTTTAGACAGTCTGCGGGAGATGTTTGATTTGACTTATATGCAAAAAAATGTCCATATGGGAGTGACAATAGCTCAGTTAGGACTTGTTGCTTATCCTATTGCTTATGGTGTTATGGAGTTTTTTAAACCATTTTTGGGACAGCAGAAATAAATTGTTGGTGTTAATCTTAGTTGTTTTTACTTTTTTGTTTACAGAAACTGGTTTTGGCTATTGAAAACTCAACAATGAACTCAATTTATAAATATGTTGAAGGAAAAAAAGACTCTAATGAAGAGTCAGAAAAAATCTCAGGCAGTCAGGGATTATATGAGACAAACTTAACTAGTCAGAACTCAACTGAAGATGTCTGCGTTTTTGCTAATATTAAATCTCCGTATGATGAAGATAAATATCCTAAGAAATTTTATTATATTAATAAGTACTATGATTTTCAACCTTATGTTATATATTGGAATGATTGTAATAATGAAAAATATTTGTGTTCTTCTTTTGATTTTGTGTATTTTTTAAATATTTCACAATTGAATCAACCTGAAGGAGTATATTCAGACAAAGATGTGTTTCAACTTACTTTTTCTTTAGGTGAAGAGATAATATTAGGAGGAAAAATGGTTTGGCCAAAATCAGATGGATCAATTTTAAATGAAAGTCAGCATATTATGGAAGGGATAAGAATTAATGACAAATTAAAGCTTATTAAGTTTCTAACTTTAATTAGAGGAGTCAACAAGAGGCAAACAGTACATTTTCGCATCTGATACTGACTATTTAGGAAAATAATAATCAAATAGCTTATATTAAGCTTAAATGTGGTGAAAAGGGAAGATTGTCTGTTGTCGAGGGTCCATTAATAAAAAGTAAAGATGAAATTGCTCGTGCTCAAGAGAACATGAATTATAAATTTGAAGTAACAAATTATGAAATTTTAGCACCAGATTTAAACTGTGGTAAGGAAGGAATGTCTTGTTGTCCGCCCAAGGAGATTAAAAGATACTTAGTCGAGAAATTTAGTTTAACTAATACTATTAGAAAAATTCCATTGATAGGACAACCAATAGCTGATCAGATTGAGAAGTCTGTCAATTATCTCATCAGGGAAACCTCAACTGATAATCAGTCATTGCCATCTAGTCAAATTAGTAAAGAAAATTTTTGTCTGCAGGGTTTTCCTGTCATTTATGAGTATGATGATAAAGGTAATAGAGTTGCTAGATACTTAAAACCTCGTGATTTCAATGGAGATTTAATTGATTTGTTGAAAAATAAAGCCTGTACTTGTCTTACATCTTTTGATGAAACAGATACAGTCTACCTAAAGGATTCTTATACTTATTGCCAGAATTTGGGTACAGATTCTCAATTAGCTAGCATTTGTGCAGAAAATGTTAAGACTTGCAATAGCAATAATGGTATTTATACTGCACTTGGTTGTATTGATCCAAGCTTAGAGGGAGTATTATCATTAATCTCTACTGTTTTTATGGGACTCTCAGGTATATTTGCATTGTTTTGTCTTATTTTTTCTGCTTTTTTAATTCAAATCTCTGCTGGAAATGAAAACAAGGTAGCAGAATCAAAAACTAAAATAAGAAAATGTATTACCGGATTAATTGTTATAATATTTTCAATGTTTGTGTTTGATCAGATTTTTAGACTCATTTTTGGTAGTTCAGTTTTTAATTATCTTATTTAATAAAGTGAAAGTTTTAAAAATGGGTTTTTTTAAAAAAAAATTGTTTATAACATTTTTTTTGTTAATATTACTAGATTCAGCGGTCTCAATCACTGTTTTTTCTCAGACTTCTGATATGGTATCTTCAAATGTCTTGAGAGAATCTAAAGTTTGTATTCTTCACAATAGTTTATATAGTTTTAATAAATCAGATACTTACAATGATCCAACCTCACCAGTGTACAGGTTTTATCCTTCTTATTCAGATAAAGTTTATCAGGATAAGGAAGAAGATAGATTGATTTTGGTTGGTAATTGTAGAAAAGATAAAAAAGGCCTTTTTATTAATGTGAATAATCTTATAGTTTGTGATACTTTTAATTTCATTCCTACTGATATTTCACAAGAAAATCGTTTGGGTGGAAATAAAATGGATCTTATTTTTCGACCAGGTGAAAAAATTACACTATTTAAGTCACATGAGTTAACTTTTTACAAAAAAGGAAGAGATAAAGATATTGATGAAAAAGATTTTATTAATTATTTGTATGAATTTAGCTCAGATGGTTTAAAAAAAGTTATGAGAAATGGAAACTATGATTTGACTCTAGAAAAATTATTTCCAAATGCTAATGAAAAAAAAATTTATGCTATTAAATTTTCAGATATCGAAAATTCATATTCAAAGACCCCTAATTATAAGTTTGAAAGCTCAATGCTACAGGAGGTTTCTTTGGCTGGAGACTCGGTTTTGTTTTCTGATCTTAATGAAAACGAAGACACAGTTGAACTTTCTTGCGGTAGTTCAGGTTATTGGTCTTTAGAAAAAATCACTGACTCCATAGATTATGAGGATGTAATCGGTAAGGTTGAGGAGCCACTAAAAAACTCACAGCCTAGACCAGAGTATTCAAATATTTCGAATAATGCCGGAGTCTGCCTTCTTCATAATAACTTATATGCAGTTGATGAAAATACTGCTAAAGAAGATCCAAAACAGAGTCAAGTAGATACCCGTTATAGATTTTTTCCTTCTTCTCCAGATAACCGAGAAGACAGATTAATTTTAGTTAGTAATTGTAATGTTGTTAACTCCGGTGATAAAGCCAGCGTAGTTTGTGATACTTTTAATTCTATTCCCAACTTTGAAGCTATTTCTAATTTAGAAAATCGTTTTTGGAATGAAAATAATGATGCGATTGGAAGCAAAATGAAACTCCTTTTTCAACCAGATCAAAAGATGTTTCTTTTTAAGTCTCATAAATTAACTTTCCACCAAGATGGAGATTTTAATGAGCAAAATTTCATTTCATATTTATATGAACTTAGTTCGAATGGTTTAAAAAGGGTGCTAAGAGAAGGAGAAGTGAATCCAACCTTAAAAGAATTATTTTCAAATATCAACAGAAAAATTTATGCTCTTAAATTTTCAGAGATCAAAAATTTAACTTCAACTAACAATGAGTCAACAGATTATTGGTTTGATAGCTTAATGCTAGATGAGTTTTCTTCAGCGTTAGATATTGGTTTTATTCAGACTATCGAAAATAACAATTCTATAGAATTTGTTGAGCTTTCTTGCAGTGGTTTAGGTTATTGGTCTGCGGATAAAAAGACAACCATAATTAATCCTATAGATTCTCAAGATCTAGATAATATACTTAAAAAGGCTGACAAGCAATTACTGAATGCCGAATCTATAGGTCCGCTTGATGATCAAATGCCTAAGGAAAGATGTGGCTCTATAAATCAACCTTGCTGTCATCCTGATGCCCTAAAAAAGTTTATAGAAGATGAGAATAAAATTGTCGGATTAGGTATAATCAAAAAAATCCCTTTTATAGGTGAAGATATCTATAATTATCTGGAACAGGTAAATGAATATACAGGGGAGATTATTAATAAAAAATATGGCCCCAACAGCGAGTTTTCCGCTGAAAAGTACTGTCTTCAAGGTGTGCCTATGCTTGAATATGATGGAGTTAGACGAATGTTGTCAAAAGATGATGTCGAGTCTAACAGCATTGAATATTTGAATAAGTATCTCGGGTGTAGGTGTTCCGATAAAATCGATTCTGAAGAACGGGTCTTGAATACTGCCAGTTTTAATTATTGCAATAATCTTAATAATATATCTTTAACGAATAAGTGTTATATCAATATTGATCAATGCTCAAAGGTCGGTGGATTTTACTCTGCTCTAGGTTGTATTAGTCCTTCTTTAGAGGGTCTGTTTGGTTTAATTTCAGGAATTTTGTTGTCACTGGTTGGCACCTTTTCAGTCTTATGTTTGGTTTATGCGGGTTTTTTGGTTCAAACATCTTCCGGAAATACAGACCAGGTTTCTAAGGCCAGGCAAATCGCAGTAAGGTGTCTGACTGGTTTGCTTGTTATAATCTTTGTCAGTTTTATTTTAGATACTCTTTTTAGAGTATTATTTGGAGACACGATTTTTAAGTTTCTGTTATTTTAGTTGTTTACTTATTGTTGCCTTCGATTATCTCGCTTGTTCTTCTTGCTATTGTTTGTTGTCTTTGCTGTTGAATATAATCATTTATTGCATCCAATACCTCATTGTGTTTGATCAATCCAGTTTTTTCACCAATTTTTTCTAATAATGGATTAGTTTGCAAGTATCGTTTTGCTACGTCTTTAAATCCAATCAAAGCTGGAACACTCTTAAGAGGAGCAAAAATATTAAATTCAGAGACTCCGGTATCCTGAAGTCCAAGCATTGATCTTAGTTTAGTTGCTATTTTAGGAATCGAAAAGATAAGGGCAAATCCTATTAATATAGGCAGGGTAAATGTTTCTATCTGAATTCCCAATGGGCTAAGGAAAAAGCCTCCTCTGGAGGGCAGATCAGTCATAATATAATTTGCCACCATTAATATGGATACTGTAACAGGAAAAATAATTAGTGTTGCAATTATTTTTTTAATCCAAGAGCTAAAGGCATTATTGCCTGGTATAACATTCGGTAGTATCAGAATTGGAGCAAACATTGTATAAAAAATAAGCAAAAGGTAATTATAGATAATAAATCCAGATATAGCAAAACTTAAAAATAAGATTGAAATAGTTGCAATAAGAAAGATTGCTAGAGGTAATAGTCCTATAGTTATAATAGAGTTAAATATAACCTTCCAAAAACCAGAAATTCCATCTTTTCCGATAAGTTTTGCTACTGCGTCTATCAAATTAAACGCAATGTTAGTTGATCCTGCAATTAATGTGTATACAACTAATCCCGATGCGGCAACTAATATTGCTTCAACATATTTTCTAATCTCTAAAGGCAGTAGGTTTATATAAGATTCAGTTAGTAAATAAGCTGGTCCAGGTTGATTTATTATTTTAAAAACATCCCAAACTCCCGCATTGAGCACTTCTCTAATTTTGCTTCTTTTAACCTCTGGCAGATACTGTTGTATAAGAGTTTCTGTTTCCTTTATACAGTCTTCTTGGTTGGTTGATTCAAAACATCCATGTAGATACTTTAGGGCTTCGTCTCTTAAGTTTTCATCTTGGAAAACATTGTTTATTAGTTGTTGATTATTGTTGATGTAATCAGTTATAGATGGTTTGTAAAAAATGCTTATACTTAATCCTGTGGTGATGTACATTACGTCTATTAGAAAACCAACTATAGGAAAGGATAAATAAATTAGAATTATTGTTATTACAATACGAGGTAGGATTGTTTGCAAAGTTATCTCTGTTTGTGTACCTATAGGAACGCCGAATAAAATAATAAATCCTATAAACATACTTGCCAGGATAAGTACAAAAAATGCTAAGTTTCTGAACTTGGCCCAGATATCATAAATTGGCAGAATTGCTGTTAATCCTGTTCCGGTTATAATGCCTTGTAGGTTTGTTTGAGCATATGTTTTAGGTATTAGGTTAACTTCTTTTAGTTTTGCCAGCGTCCAAGCTGTTCCTGATGGAGGTAGATTAGAAAAAGCCAGTTCTATTGGTTTTGATAAATAGTAGGTCAAAGGTTTGTTATTTGTTGATTCACAGAAGTATCCTGTTAAGGTACAGTAAACTTGTTCTATTGAAATTGCTGTGTTTGGTCCTAATTTGTCGGCAACATTTTTAATAGCTTTTTGGGCTAATTCAAGATTATAGTCTCTTTGCCTAACTGCAGTTTTATTTAGCATTTGTTCCTTATTTGCGGCTTTGTAGAATAAGGTTACTATTATAATTAGTACAGCCAAATATAACAGTATTTTGTAGAAAATCTTTGTTAAGTTTAGTAATTGTTTATAAAATAGCAACAACATATTAATCTCCTAAACTTTGATAAATATCATACACAAACTCACAGTATGTTTTATTGTTTAATCTTGCGTAAGTTGCTGTACAGTTGCCATAATATCTTACTGCTGCTCGGAAAACTTCATCTTTTGTCCAGTTGGTATTTTTGGATTTTGTAGCGCTGTCTGTTTTTATTTTTTCTGCCGCGGCATAAAGGTTGTCTAGCAAGTTGCAGACATTTGGATCTCTTTTTTCAGCCTCATATTTGTTTACTGCATCGCCGTATGTAAGCCAGGCATTTGGACAGCCTCCTTTTGTGTTAAGACACTCCCCGTTCCAACAGCACTGTGAGCAGCTATAATCACCTTTGTTGTCATAACCTATTGTCATCTGCATTGGTCCTGCCGCTGAACAGATATTAGGACCACATCCTGGAATGACATAGTTTGGTTTGATATAAGTCTCGATTTCATAAGATGATAGATTTAGATAATTAGGGCCTTCTATTATTAATATTGCTTTAAAAACTCCAAAGGGAACACCTACTTTTTGGCTTATGTATGATAATAATGTGTCGAGTGTTGGGTTTTTAGGCAGGTTTGAGATTTGTTTTTGAATACTGTTTTGAACTAAGTTTTGAAGTCTATTAAGATCGTCTACTGAACTTTGGTTTGGATTTTGCAGATCCTCCAATAGTTCTTCTCTGTTAATATCTATGTTTTGGAAAGCAGTTATGGCTTTTTCAATTTGATCAGTGATTGATCCTTCATTTATTTTTCTGTTTCTGCTGAAAAAAATCTCATTTCTCTCTTGCATTAATAGTTTTGGGTCTTGGTCAATGTATAATGAGTTAAACTGCTTCATTAGTTTTATCTTGCCTTCGTTGTTTATAACTGTTTTTACAGAGTCAATATCAGTTACAATTATCTCGCCTAAAGCATTATTAACTACTATGTTGTTTGGTATTGGAACTGCTGTTGGTGTAAGAGTTCCAATTGTTTGGGTTTGGTTTTGTTTAGAATTATTAGTGATGATTGTTAAGTCAGGTTGATACGAAAAATTTATAAAAGCGTTTTTTATCTCTTCCGCAGCTGATTCTTTAAATGGTAAGGCGTATAATGTCTGCAGTTTAGTTTTAACAATTTGTTCTTTTTCTTCAGTTTTTGTCGTATTATCGATCTGTTCTTTAAAGTTTAGTTCCAATATTTTTTTTTGAACATCTGATAATTTATTTGTTTCAGTTCTTGATACTTGATTATCGTTTTCATTTGGTAGGGTATTTTCTCCCATATTGTTTTCAACATTTCCTGTTAAATCAGTACTTTGATCGATATTCTTTCGGCTTAAAATAAAGTATAACGCAATTGCCAAAATTAAAACTATTATTATTGCAACAATTAAAAATTTTTTTATTAGTTCAATTTTATTATCCACTGATTGACAAGAGTGTAAATTTTTATCATAATAAGATTATATGTTAAATTTTATTAAAAAGATATCGTCAAATTCAAGTCAAAATAATAATCAGAATAAAAATGATGACAATTCCAATACTGTAGTTGACCAGACAAAAGTAACAGTTACTAATCAAACAACTCAAACAACTCCAGCAAATGTGACTCAAGGTGATCAAACTGTTATTGATGCTCAAACGCAAAATATTGGCAAAAACACAGCAGATGTTAGCGCAGATGTTGGATCTAGTGATCAGGTTGTGCAGAGATTAGTTCAAGGTCAGCAAGTGGTTGAAACAGTTGGACAACCTGCTGTATCTTTAGGTCAGGCACAAACTCAGTCAGAAGAAAAGATTGATCAGCAGGTTTCCAGCTCTGTGCCGTCTGAGAGCAATGATTTAGATCTCAAAGCAGATGTGGGCGCTAATCAACCTGCAGATAATACAGCAAAACAGTCTGATCTTTCTGCGGTTTCTGGTTCTCAGAGTTCTGATCAAGAACAGAAAAAAGTTGATTCTGTAAACCAATCACAGAACAAAAATGACGAGATGTCAAAAACAGAAAAGATTGATTTTTTAACTCACTTGACCCAAAGATCCAACAAGGTTATGTTTACAGCTCAACAAAAGGCTAAAGAATTAGGAGATGAAAATGTAGATACTCAGCATTTGTTGTTTGGTTTAATTAAAGACCCTGGCATTTACTCTTTACTTACAGAAGTTGGTGTCCAGGTTCAAATAGTAGAGGCTGAATTAGCCAGATTTTTAACTGCAAAAAACAAACCAGTAAAGACTACAGCTATACAACCAACTCCTCGAGTTAAAAAGGTGTTGTCAGATTCACTTGTAATAGCTAGGAAACAAGGGTATGAGTTTATTTCTCCTGAGCATATATTGATCGCTGTTTATAAAGAAGGTGATGGAGTGGGCGCCAGAGTTTTGCAAAAAGTAGGTTTGGATATAAACAAACTAGAGAAAAAAGTTTTAGGTCAGAACAAGATTGAACAAAAAGATAATCAAGATAAGTCGTCGGGTGGCTTTGATCTATCGCAGTACACAATAGATCTTACAGAAAAAGCCGCTCAGGGTTTGCTTGATCCTGTTGTTGAGAGATCAGATATTATTGAGAGAATAATTCATATATTATCAAGAAGAAGAAAAAACAACCCTGTTTTAACAGGCGAGGCTGGTGTCGGTAAAACAGCTATTGTTGAAGGCCTAGCTCAAAGAATTGTTAAAAAAGAGGTTCCAGATAATCTTTTGGATAAAAAGATTTTGCAACTTGATCTGATGAGTGTTATAGCAGGAGCAAGTCATAGAGGAGAGTTTGAGGAAAGAATGAAACAGATTATAGAGCAAGTGTCTGGCAGTCAGGGACAGATTATACTGTTTATAGATGAAATACATAATATAGTAGGAGCAGGAGCCGCAGGTGATAGCGGTTTAGATGCATCAAACTTTTTAAAACCTGCTTTAGCTAGAGGAGAGATACAAGTATTGGGAGCAACGACTATAGATGAATATAGAAAATATATAGAAAAAGATGCGGCATTAGAAAGACGTTTTCAACCAGTGTTTGTCCCGGAGCCTACTGTTGAACAAGCAGTTAATATGCTTAAGGCTTTAAAGGATAAATATGAGGCTTATCATAAAGTAAAGATTCCAGATTCAGCGCTTGAGACTGCTGTTGTTTTGTCCAAAAGATATGTAGGCGGTAGATTTTTGCCCGACAAGGCAGTTGATCTTATAGACGAGGCGGCCGCAGCTGTAAGGCTACCTTTAATATCTTTGCCAGAAGAGATTAAAACATTAGAACAAAAACTGTCTTTATTGAATCAAGAACTTGATGAAGCTAAAAAATCTAAAAATAAGGTTACAGCTAAGAACTTAATGAAAAAAATCCAAGATACTCAGGATTTGTTAAAACAAAAACAGGAAGAGTATGCTATGGCAAAAGCTAATTCTAATATTGAAGTTACAGATGAGATTATAAAGAGAGTAATCTCCTCTTGGACAGGTATTCCTTTATCTAAAATATCTGCCTCTGAAACTGAAAAATTATTAAATCTTGAGCAGATAATTCATGAGAGACTGATTGACCAGGAAGGCGCTGTTAAATCAGTATCAGAGGCGATTAGAAGGTCTCGCGCTGGTTTAAAGTCGGAAAAAAGACCTATTGGAAGTTTTGTGTTTTTAGGACCCACAGGTGTTGGAAAAACAGAGCTGGCTAAGACTTTGGCAGAGGTTCTTTTTGGCGATGAGCTGTCTTTAATTAGATTTGATATGACTGAGTATATGCAAAAACATGAGGTTGCCAAACTTTTGGGAGCTCCACCGGGATATGTAGGTTATGAAGAAGGAGGCAAACTTACAGAAGCTGTCAGAACTAAACCTTACTCTGTTGTTTTGTTCGATGAGATAGAGAAGGCACATCCTGATATTTTTAATATCTTGCTTCAGATCTTAGATGATGGCAGACTTACTGATAATAAGGGCAGGGTTATTTCATTTAAAAACACAATAGTTATCTGTACTTCAAATATAGGCACTAAAACTATTCAAAAGGAGCTTCTTAAAGAAGGCTTAAGCGAAGTGGAACCAGAAAGAATTATAGATGTACTGCAACAGGATGGCGACAGCTATAAAGTTTTTAAAGCAAACAAAATTTATATTAAAATCAAAGACTCCAGTTGGCAAAAACAGTCTTTGTCAGATTTTTTCTCAGATAAAAAAATAACAGACTCTCAACTTATAAGTTTTCCTCACAAAATAGATACTTTAACTTATACAGCAGATAAAGAGGTTATCTCATCAGGAGATTTATTATACACAAGAGATCTTAAATCAAAAGAGTATACAACCTCAAGTTTAAAAGATTACTTTAAAGGTTTTAGCATTGTGTCAAAAACAGAACATGAGCCTGATTTTCCAGTTGAAAGATGGAAAACCCATTACTTTGATCAGACAAAAGAGGTAATTACATTAAGAGATATGGTTTGGGTTCGTAAACTTAAAGAGAAGACTTGGACATTAATGAGTCTAAAAGATTACTTTGCCAATGAAACAGTTGTAAACTCCCAAGACAAACTGCCAACAGATTATCTTGATCTGCATACTCGAATTAACAATAAAGAGGCTGTAATAGTAAAAGAAAAGGTTTGGTTAAAAGAAGAAGATGGATGGAAGTCTTATTTATTATCAGAGTTTTTAGGAGAGTATCCTTGGCAAAAAGATAAAAATGAGTTGAGTAAAGTTGAAGAAGATGTTTACAAGAGAATTAAGGCTAAAGTAATGGATGAGTTAGGTCAATTTTTCAGACCTGAGTTAATTAATAGATTTGATGAAGTTATTGTTTTCGAACCTTTAAAGTATGAACATATGAAAGAGATTGTTAAACTGCAGTTAAAGGATTTGGAAAAGAGATTATCAGAACAAGGTTTTGGTTTTAGTTATACACAAAGAGCAATTTTGGCAATAGTTAAACTTGGATTTGACCCAGTCTTTGGAGCAAGACCATTAAGAAGAGCCATACAGATAAACATTGAAAATGTGTTATCTACCCAGATTATCTCTGGAAGTCTAAAACCTGGAGATTTTATAGAGTTAGATTATGAAAATAACAAATTTGTTTTCAACAGGATAGATCCAGCGTTAATTGAGTTGGAGCAAACAGATTACAATATCAGCAGGCAAAGTTTTGTCTGTAAAAACTGCGGACACAGTTTTGAAACTGAAGTAGTTGAGAATGCCACTATAATCTGTTCTAAATGTTTGGCATATGGAGATAAACTTGAGCCAGTTAGTCAATCAAAAGAGAATACAAGCAAAGACTCATCTGTTAAAACTCAAAAAGAAGAAAGTATTGAAAATTCAGATCAGCAAAAGACAAAATTATCAAACAATGAAACAGGTTTAATTGATAATGACCAAGATCAGTCTGAAACTCAAAAACAGGTTAATCAAAACAATAAAACACAACCTGATAATAATAAAGCAACTAATCAGATGTCTGCCAATGGAACTGCTGATATTGACACAGGCAGTTTATCTGTTGAAGACAAATTGCAGAACCAAGAACAGACCTCAGAAAATGCAGAGTCCAATCAAACAGTAGCAGTTAGTAAATAAATGTATATGTTGTTTTATACTCTGTTGGCGCAAAGAATAGTAATAAATGGCAAAGAGATAAAGGGTCCTTTAAGGGGAGATATTACAACTGTTTGGGATTTGCTTTCATTATTGTTTAATTTTGGTTTAGGTTTTGTAGGTATTATATTGGTAATTACTTTTATTATGGCTGGTTATGATCTTATTAACTCTCAGGGTAATCCAGATAAGTTTTCTGAAGCTAGGAAAAAATTAACAGGAGCAATTATTGGTTTAGTTCTTTTAAGTTTTTCTTTTGTTATTGTAAGAATTGTTGCTTATATCTTTAATCTTCAAGGTCCAGGTTTTTAATATATTCGTCAATGTTATTATTATTGCCTAAATCAAGCCAGGTGCTGTTGGTTATATATCCTATGATATTTTTGTTGGGAATCAGTTTTTTAAGTATTGCATCTAGTTCAAATCTATCCTGATTAGGAAAGTATCTAAATATTTCTGAATCTAAAATATAGATACCAGTATTTACAATCACACTTTTTTGTTGATGTTGTTTGCCGTAAAACTTTAATAAGTTTATGCCTTCAAGAGTTATCTGACCATAGAGATCTGGTTTATTGCTTGGACTTACCACAACTGTAGCTAAAGGTTTATAAGTTGCGTGAAAGTTTAATAATTTGCCAATATCAAGATTGGTTAAAATATCTGCATAATAAACTAAAAAAGGAAACAAAAGTTTTGTTCTCAACTGTTTAATTGCCCCTCCTGTGTCTAATCTTTTACTCTCTAAAACAAAGTTAAGTTTTAAACTATTAAACTCTCTAGGTTTAATAGCAGTTTTAAGTTCAGTTGTGTTTTTATCTATGCAGATGAAAACCTCTTGAATTCCTGATTTCTCTAATTTTTTCAAGATATAATAAATTGCTGGTTTGTTTTTTATTTTCAAAAGCGACTTAACTGGTTGATTAGCTGTTTTGTTGGGATCTCCAGCCAGTACTACTGCTGTTTTTATATTAGTTTGAAAATACTCTGATAAGTACTTTTCTATAATACTTGATCTGTTTTCTCCTTGAGTGCTGGAGGCAAGGTTGTCAATTTTATTTAATAAACTGCTGTCTAAGGTTATAGTAATTCTTTTTTTCATAGCTTTATTATACTAGATTACTTGCTAAACCATAAAAAACTCCAGTCTGCTATGCCTGCTTGGTTGTTTAGAATAAAGTTAACTGTGAAAAAATAAATCGCGGGCAAGGTAAGTATAAAGGCTAATCTAAATTCTTTTTTGTCAAAAAGTTTTGCGAATGCTAAATATACAAAAGGTATAATGCTTGCTGAGAATCTGATTATGTCATTGTGAGGTAATGTTGTCAAAAAGGTTGTATAGATTAAAATAGCAGAAGCATACAGATAATTTTTTTGTTTTATTAAAATTATTCCTGCAAGAAAGAAAATCAAATAGTAAAAAATAATTTCTTCAAGCCAGATGTTTCCTACCCAGACTGCAGTTTTATCAAACTGAGAAAAAGGCAGACTCATCTGGAGATTATTAAGTCTTTGGACTCTAAAGTAAATAAAAAAATCTCCTGTTTTAAGATAGTAAAAGTAAAAAAGTAAAACCACAGTTGCTGAAGGAATAAATAGAAAGGAATATTTTATGATATTCTGTTTTTTAAATCTGTGGGTAAGATCATTTGTAACATAATAAAGAAAAAAAGCAGGTAATAATACTATGTTCTGCAACTTTGTTAAAACAGACAAACTAAAGACAATTGCTGACTTAAACAATCTTTTGTTTTCTGAAAGTATAAAACTTAGTAAGGTTAAAAACATAAGTATAGGTTCAGGAGCTATGATATTTCTGGTTACAAAAATCCTTGCTGGAAAAAGAGTAAAAACAAAAACAGCAAAATATGGATGATTTGTTTTTGACTTTATAAACTCAAAAAAAAGCAGATTCAATAGAAAAGAAAACACAAAATTGACAAACAAACCAGCTATAGGTAGTATAGGAATCACTACCCCTGCAATCTTTATTAAAAAAGGATATAAAGGTAGGTGAGCAGTAAAATAAGCCTCTGGAGTATTGGTTATCAACATATACCTGATTTTTTCCAGATCATAATTAGTTTTTGCAACAATAAGATAGTTAGGTCCGTCCCAGTTCTGATAGATGTTTATTAAGCCTTTGTTATTTAGTTTTAAAAACAATAATTGGTCTAATTTTAGATAAAAAGGCAATAAAACAAAAACAATAGGTAGAAAGGTTATCAAAAATATAATTAAAAGATGTCGCAAATTAAGATTGATTGATTTTATTGTCATTTTTAAGCAAACTTAAAAATCTAGTAATAATCTCTTGTGTTTCCAAAACTAAGACTGTTGCTAAATAACTTGAGGCTGAAACTACTGCAAGCACCACGGCAACTGTTAATTGATTTAAGCTCATATAGTTTAATAAAGTTTTTGTGATAAAAAATGTGGCAATCATAATTAAGCTAGCTTGCAGGGCTGTCTTTATTGATTTTATGATATCGATCTTAACTATTTTTTTAACTACATAGATAACAAAAACAGATGTTATGCCTATTATTACAAAAATAATAGGCAGGTATATATAGTTTTCTGTGCCTTGCGACAATAAAAATAAAGTGCCTGACCACATTATAACAGTCCAGATGAACATAAACCTTAAACTAATATTAACTTTTCCAATACCATTTAAAAAATTTATAAAAGGAGATGTGAAGATAACTAGAATTGATGAGATGGAAAACAAATAAAACATTGGTAGAGCTGTATGCCATTTGTTGTAGTATTTAGGAAAGATAAGCAAAAAATCCTTAAAGATTAGCATGGCACCTATTATTAGAGGAAAAGTTATTAAGGTAGCATATTTTAAGTAGGTAGTAAGATAATACTTAAGTTTTTCTTTGTCTGTCTGGTTTCTAGAAAATAAAGGGAAAAACACCCTGTTTAAATTATCTATAACAATTCTTATAAATATTTCTGCATATTTTTTTGCAAAACTTAAGTAACCTAAATTATTAAGTCCAATGCTTCTGCTTAAATAAATTGTCCAGAAATCATCTTTAATTAAGGCTAAAAATGAAGTGCCTTGAAACATTAGTCCAAATCTTAATAGTGCTTTAAGTCGTTTAAAAGAAAACAGTAGTTTTGGCTTCCAAGGTTGAAATAAATATAAAAGAGTTGCTCCAATTGTTGACCTTAACAAGACACCTGCAACAATACCCCATAAAGGATTATTGTAAAGAGTAAAGATAATAACAGTTAAATAAAATACTGTGTTTTCAATTCCTTGAACTAAAACATTTTTATAAATCTGAATATTTTTTTCTAAAATTACAGAGATTGGTGTTTTTAAAGCAAAAAATAAGAATGAGAGCAGAACTGCCAAATAAATATATTTAGTTTCAGCCGGAAGTTGGTTTATATTTGGAAAGATTTTTTTCATAAACACAATACCTAAGACAATAGCAATGCTTGTAACAAAGGTCTGAAAATAAAAAACCGAGTTAAGGTCTTTGTCATCTACCTTTTGTTTAGTTATCAAAGCCGCAGGCAAGCCTAAATTGGTTATATAGTTTAGAAATGAAAGACTAGCCAAAACAGTGTTGTATATTCCCAATACTTCAGCTGATGATTTATAGCTGATTAGAAAAAAACTGACAAACCCCAACAGAGCAGTGTATCCACTATGTGTAAACAGAGCTAAGCTACTTAAAAAGCCTCGTTTTTTTTCAGTTGAAAATGAGTCATCCATTTATTGTTTTAAATAATCCGATGTATATTTTAACAATTATTTTAAAAATATCTGATTGTTTATAAACATCATTATAAAGCATTCTGGCTAATTTTATTAGTTGTTATTCTTTATAGAGCGTAACTGTTTTGTTAGACCAAACTGGATTCTTTTTACTACACTGGTCATAACAGATTTCAAATCTGTTCATAGAGCTTTCATCTTCTTTGAATTTATGAACAAACTTTAGCAGATACAAAACACCGTTTCTGTATTCATAATGAGGCGTTGACCGCAAGCTAAAGGTTCTGTCGGTTGAAGTTTTTGCTATAATTTCAGCTAATTTGACTTGATTTGATATAGATCCTGAAGATAAACTAAATACTCTGTTTTCAATTAAAGTAATTATTAGGCAGAAAACTACACTAGATAAAAATAGTTTATTTTTGATAATTTTAAAGTTTAGTTTCTGTGCTATTAGCAAATAAAAAAATGGCAAGAATAAAGCCAAGTAATAATTAAAGTCTCTTTTGAAGATAATAAAACTGAAAAAAAATGATATAAGCATAATTTTATTTTTTAAGTCTGATTTTTTTAGCAAGTACATTAGGATTAAAAGAAAAAGAATTAAGTGAAGCAGTTGGTTTTTAAAAATAAAGGAAAATAAAACTTTCCAGCATCAGATAAAACTTCTATTATCTTCAGAGAGGAATCTTTAGTAAATGAGCCTTTTTTAGCTATTTCTATTGAGTTTATTAGCAAAACATTATCGTGTCTAATATTAAAGATTATAAAAGGAGCAACTGCCAAGAAAAAACCTAGAATAAAGTTGATTAATTGCTTTGGTTTTTGAATAAAGCAGTAAAAACAGTAAAGGCATAAAAAGAACAAACCATAATGGATCTGGAAATAGCAGAAAGCAAAAATCCGAATAAAATTGTTAAATACGAGTTGTTAGTTATTTGTTTGAATAATTTGTTAAATATTAAGTAATAACTAAAACCTAAAAGCAAAGCTAGATTAAGATTCCAAATATAAGTTGTATGTACCAGACTAGAGCTAGAAAAACTAAAGACGAGTAGAAAAAACAACTTTTGGTATTTGTTTAATTCTTTTAAGTTAACTACTATTACGCAGATTGACGAGTAAAGCAATATAAACAACATTGTTATCGTATATGGGTGTTTTGAAACTAGACCAAAGATTAGCAATATCTTTTTATTCTCAATCATACTTTGCAGAGCTATTAAGTCTCTGCCTTGATCTCCTCAGAATACAGCAAAATTTAATCCATAAATAAGCCTTAATATGAACCCAGATGAGATAATTAAAAAAAAGAAATATGTTATAGTTTGCTTTTTAAATAAGTTCTTTTTTGCCAACATACCTTAATTGCATAGATTAAGTAGATTGCGGTTCCAAATAGTATAATGCTGTGTTTTATCGCAATATTTTCAGGGTCACTCCATTGAGAGTATCTAATATACGGGTAGTAGGATAAAAGCAAACTAAAGTTTAAGATATTTAAACTCAAAATAGACTGGTATATAAAAGGAAGCAAGGTAAAGTAGTTTAGAAAATACCAGGGTTGTATTTCTTTGTAGATTGCAATATACAGCATCAGCAAATGAAATAAACCTAATGTTATATAGGACAAGGTTTTGGAGTTTTTATATAAGAAAAGAATTGGAAAATTTAGATACTTTATAAGCACTGATAAAAGGTAGGCAGTATATGTTTTTACAACTTGTTTGTTTTTGATTAAATAAAAGACGCCTATAAACGAAAAGGCTAGGGCAATTAGATCGTTGTGAAGGTTAATTAAGCCTTCAACTATAACTAAAGGATTGGTTGCGAAAAATACTGCGGATCTGTTATCGGTTTTTTTCAGCAAAAACACAGATAAAAGATAAGCTAAATAAAACATAGATTTGGTAGCAAAATAACTAATTATAAATTTACCGAATGATATAAAACTTGTAATTGATGTAAGGACTAAAAATATAGGTCCGTACGGGTAGGTTCTATGTGTCCAGTGCATAAATCTTAGCCATGGGTCATTGGGAAAGTCCAACGCTTTTGTTGTGTAGGGATTTTGGTGATAATAAGTTAAGATCTTTGCATCAAATAAGTAATTAAAAAAATCATGAGATAGAAAATTGTAAGAAAAAAATAGAGTCAAGGCAATTACAATGCTTAACCTAAAAGCTGATACTGCTTTACTCTGTTTTATAAAATAATAATGAAAATAGAAGAGACCTATTATAAAAAAAACATAAATATAACTTGATAGTTCTCTGTTGAAATAACCAAGTTGAATAATCCAGTTTCTGAAGTTCTCCCAAAAGGTTGAGTTTATAAGCGTAAAGTTGAGATCAACTAAAGCATAGCTGTAGATAGAAAAACATATTAAAAATAGGCCATATAATATTAAATTTATTTTAATTCTCATCATTTATATATTTATAATCGTAAATAATTATAAAAAATTTGCGATAATATAGTTTATGAAACTTGGTTTAATAACTATTAATTATAACAATCAAAAAGACACTCAGGAGCTTGTAAAAGGATTGAACAAACAAACAGACAAAAACTTCATTCTTTTTATAGCAGATCATTCAGATAAACAGCCTTTGAAACTTAGTGTTGAAGATAATGTGATAATCAAATGCTTTGAAAATAATGGTTATTCTGCAGGCGTAAATAAAGGACTTGCTTATTTTGCTTCAAAAGGTATAAAGCAGTATGTTGTCATCAACAATGACATTAGGGTTACTAAAGACTTTACTGCTAGAATTAAAGAATCTTTTAAATGGTTTAAAGTCTTTGGAGCCAAGATATATTATGAAAAAGGTTTTGAGTATCATAAAAAATATAGCAAAGATCAGCTTGGCAAGGTTTTATGGTATGCTGGAGGCTGGTTTGACTGGAAGAATGCTTATGTTAACCACAGGGGTGTAGATCGGGTAGAGTCTGATGAGTTTAATGTTGTTGAAGAAACAGAGTTTATTACAGGTTGTTTTTTTGCATTTGATAAAGATGTCTTTTCTCAAGTAGGTTTTTGGGACGAAAGATATTTTTTGTATTATGAAGATGCTGACTATTCTTTAAGAGTGAAAAAAGCAAACTTTTATCTTATTTATAATCCAGAAGTATTTTTGTATCATAAAAATGCTCAATCTACTGATGGTTCTGGCTCTCTTTTTCATCAAAAAATCCAAAGAGAAAGCAGGTTTAGGTTTGCTTTAAAGTATGCTCCATTGAAAACCAAACTTCATATAATTAAAAATTATTATCTTTATAGAAAATGATCTGTTCTGTTGTTATACATACATATAATGAGGAAAAAAATATCAAAGAGGCAGTAGAGTCTGCGAAACTGTTAACAGATGATATCGTGATTATTGATATGCATAGTAAAGATAATACAGTAGCGATTGCCAAATCTTTAGGCGCAAGAATAAGGTTTTTTAAGTTTTCTTATTATGTTGAGCCTGCTAGAAACTTTGGTATTAACTCTGCTAAATATAATTGGGTTTTTATTCTGGATGCTGATGAGAGGATTACTCAACCATTAGCTAAAGAGATAAAAAATAGAGTTGGTAAAGAAAGATACACCCATTATAAACTGCCAAGAAAAAACCTGTTTCTTAAAAAACATTTTTTAAAGCATGGCGGTTGGTGGCCTGATTATCAATTGAGACTTATTGAAAAACAAAGTTTTGTAAACTGGCCTAAAGCTATTCACTCAACACCTGAGATTAAGGGAGAGGTTGGGTTTTTAAAAAACCCAATTTTACATTATTTTCATCAGGACTTTAGATCTATGGTTACCAAAACAGCATTGTACGAAGAAATCGAGGCAGGTCTTTTATTTGAATACAAAAGACAGGTTTCTGTACCTACTTTTTTTCGCAAGTTTGGCGGTGAGTTATATAGAAGGTTGATTAAAAAAAAAGGCTATAAAGATGGCATTTGGGGTGTTTTGGAATCGTTTTATCAGGCATACTCTAAAACTACAACTTGGCTTTATTTATATGAAAAATACAAGCAGAATACCTAAAAAGATTGGACTCTATAATCCATATTTAGATGTCCTTGGAGGAGGCGAGCTTCATATTTTATCTATTCTCAAAGTATTGGAAGATCAGGGTTATAGTATAGATGTGTTTTGGGATCAGGATTTGTCTGAGAAAATACAGACTAACTTTAAACTCAATTTCTCCAGTTTAAGATTTAGAAAAAACATTTTCAGACAAAAAAACTTTATAAACACTGTCTTGACTCTAAAAGATTACGATGTTTTTTTTTATGTAAGCGATGGCAGTTATTTTTTTTCTACTGCAAAAAAAAACTTTGTTTTTTATATGGTTCCTGAACAGAAGCTATTTAATTTTAATCTTTTAACCAAATTAAAACTTTTAAACTGGAGGTTTATAGCAAACTCAAACTACACCGCCAGCTTAATAAGCAAATGGACTGGAAAAAAAATATCAGTAATTTATCCTTACATTGACAGTCGATTCTACAACTTTGACTCGGATAAGAAAAAAATAATTCTATCAGTAGGCCGGTTTTTTAAAGGTTTGCATTCTAAAAGACAGGATCTCATTATAAAAACCTTTATAAAACTTAAACTACAGATTAAACTTCTTAAAGAGTTTAAATTGGTTCTTATTGGCAGAGTGAAAGAAGAAGACTTAGATTATTTTCAGTATATAAAAAAATTAGCAGGAGACAGAAATGATATTTTAATCTTAAATGATTTATCTGCTGACGATGTTCTCAGTTTTTATAAACAAGCAATGTTTTATTGGCATTTTACAGGTTGGGGATTAAGAGAAACCAACAGTTTTGAGAAAGCTGAGCATTTTGGTATTAGCATTGCTGAGGCTATGGCTAGCAAATCAGTTGTTTTTGCCTATGATTTTGGAGGTCCTGTAGAGATAATAACTCATCGAAAAACAGGTTTTTTAATTCAGAATGAAAAAGATTTGCAGGATTATTTGACGCAGGTTCTCAAAAACAGCAACCTTAGAAAATCTATTGCAGACAATGCTAGAGCTCATATAATTAAAAATTTTAGTTATTCTGCTTTTTCCAAAAAAGTAGCAGAAGTTGTTTTAAAATAAATTATGAATGATTTGACAGTTGTAATTCCTGTTTATAAAAACGAAGAAAAATTTTTAGAGTTTTTCAATCATAATTTTAAGTATTTTAAAGACATACCGGTTGTCATAACAGATGATTATCCTTTGTCTCAATTAGGGAAAAAATTACCAAAACTTCCTAATATTTTATACACGCTTAATAAAAAGAACTTGGGTTTTAGCTTAAATGTCAACAAAGGTGTAAAACTTGCCAAAACCAAGTATGTATTGATTTTAAACAGTGATGTTAAGTTGGTTAATGATAAGTTTAAAGAAGTTTTAAAAAGATTTAAGCCAAATATTTTTGCTTTTTCTTTAAAGCAAAAGGAAAAGAACAATCAATTTGTAGGCAGGAATATTTTGTTTTTCAAAAGAGGTTTGTTTGTTCATTCAGCTGTTAAGTCGTTTTCTAATGATTATAATGCTTGGGCTGATGGAGGAGCAATGTTGGTTTCTCGCAGAAAGTTTCTAAGGTTGGGTGGCTTTTCCAGCCTTTATAAACCTTTTTACTGGGAAGATATAGATCTTTCTTATCAGGCATGGAAGATGGGTTGGCGGATTTATTTTGTAAATGATTTTTATGTTGAACATCATCATGAAACCACAATTGGCAAGTACTTTAAAAAGAAGTATGTAACAACAATTGCCTATCGCAATCAATTATATTTTTGTTGGAGAAATATAACAGATCTGGATTTGTTGATAAAACACATTCTATTTTTGCCGGTGAATTTAATTCTTATTGGATTTAAAGATCCTTTGTTTTTAATTGGTTTTTTTTGGGCTTTGTTGACAATCTTTAAGCCTTTGAAAGAAAGGATTAAGTTTTCAAAATTTAAATTAAGCGACAAAACTGTTTTGAGAGTATTTAAAGATAGAATAAAGTAATTATATTAAGGTAAATAAAGTGCAACCAGACTGCATAATGCAGATTTTTCATTTTGTAAAAAACCAAGGTTGTAGTCAGAAAAAGGAAAAAACTTGATATTAATGTGTAGACAAATATACTGCCAAAAAACTCAGTATTAAGGTAAAGACTAGGTAGTCTTAGAAAAAGGTATAAAATCGCTGTTTTTAAAACAGCTTTTATAACGCTACGACTTGATTCTATCTTTGGCAAAAACACCAATGATAGCATAAAAATCTGTTCTGACAACGATGTGGCAAGGTTAATGCCAATAATTTTTCCTGTGTCTGCGTGGTTTAAGAAAGCTAAATAGAACCCTAAGATTATTACTGCATAGATTGAAAAAATATAGATTTTCTTATAAAGATGATTATCTTTAAATTTTAGAAAAGACCAAAACTCTTGATTTAGATATTTGGTTAAAAAAAAGTAGGATACTGTCAAGAATAAGGCAGGTTTTATAACAAACTCCGACAGGTAGATATCTGGTTTTAGGTAGAACTTGATGAGTACCCATAGCATAACGACAACTCCCCAATACCCATCTGCCTTTTCTGATATTGCTTTGTTTTTTTTCATTGAGGTGCTAGGGGAGGGATTCGAACCCACGACCCGTCGCTTATGAAACGACTGCTCTGCCACTGAGCTACCCTAGCTTGATAGTTATAAACTAAATTTTACCAAATTTTATTAGTAATTATTTTTTAACATCAGTTGGAAGTTTTTCGCTGAGGTGTTGAATAAGATTTTTTACTGATGATGTATTGTCTTGTTGATTTTTTATAAATTTTTTTATCTCTTCTTCTAAATCGTATTCATCAATGGTTTGCAAAAACTCGGTTAGGAGTTGTCTGCCTTTTTTAGTTCCTAGGAAATATAGCATAGCAGAGCCTAATCCTGCTCCTAAAAAAAATGCTTGCCAAAAAGAACTTTGTTTTGACATCAGTTATTTTTAATTTTAGAAACTAATTTAATGATTGTTTTTATGCCGGAGATAAATCCTGTAATCTCTGTAAATCCTTCTTTGGCGCTTATTCCTGCGTTTTCCAATGATTCAATGATATCTCGGCTTTTGCTTAAAACCTTTCTTAATTCTCTTAGAACCAATATAAGTTGAATACCTATGATAATTATTAAAATAGTAGTTACTGAAAGGGCTAAGTTTATTAAAAGTATCTGTATATCTGTGTTCATATTAATCTAATTCTACTATTTTTTTTATCTCTTGTAAAATAGATGGGTTGTTTTTTACAGCCCAGTATAAATTGGCAAAAAACAAAGTGTCAAAAGTGCCTGCATCAAGCCAGTAGCCTTTTAATTCACTCCATTTAAGTTTTCCTTCTTTTATATAAAAATTATTTACATCTGTAATTTCAAGTTCTCCTCTCCATGAAGGTTTGCATTGTCTTATATAATCAAAGACATTTTTATCGTAGATATACACTCCTGTTACAGCATATTTTGAAGGAGGATCTTCTGGTTTTTCAATAATCTCTATTATTTTTTTAGGATCTTTTGGGTCAAACTTTGGCACGCCAAACCTTTTGGGATCTGGAACTTCTTTTAAGAAAACAACAGCTCCATCAGAAAAATCTTTTACAGCTGTACTAATATCAGCATCTGTTGTGTTGTCGCCTAAAATCACAGTAATGGGTCCTCCGTCAGCAAAGTCCTCTGCTAAGGCTAAAGCGTCTGCAATGCCTCCATTTGGTTTCTCTTGAAAGGCATACTCTAAATGTTTTACCCCAAACTCTTTTCCATTTTTTAAAACATTTATAAAATCTCCGGAATGAGGTCCTGATACAACAACCATAATCTCTGTTATGCCTGCTTTAACTAATGTTTGGATTGGGTAGAAAACCATTGGTTTGTTGTAAACTGGAAGCAAATGTTTGTTCGTGGCAAAGGTAAGAGGATATAGTCTTGTTCCTAATCCTCCTGCCAAAATTACGCCTTTCATATTAGCTTTAATTAATTAATAATAATTTTATCATATAAAATAAGATAAATCCTATTAAAACATATTCTATAGTTTTTTTCAAAGTTAAATCCTTATTGGCAATATGGTAATAGACTCCGTATAGAATGTAGATTAAGATATAGATGGAAAAAAGACCAAAAATCAAGATTTTATTTTCTAAGAAAAGAGCAGTGGTGATTAAAAACACTGCAGATAAAGCAGAGAAAAAGATCGTCTTCCAGTCAATTATTTCTTTTCTGGGACTCATAAAATTTTACCTTTAACTGCCATTATAATGCCTATCAAAATTGTTAATGAAAATATAAATGAGATCATATTGTGGCTGGTGTTGCGGATTAGGTTTGTTTTTACTGCGGCTATATAATCAATTACCAATACTACAGATAGCATTATTAAGTAAATTAAGGTTGTCTCAAAGGTTATAAATTTTAGATTAATTGCAGGCTTGTTTTCTACAGATAAAACCTTTTGATTTGTTGTTTGCTCTTGCGGTATTGCTTGATTAGGTTGGTAATCTTGTTGGTTTGTTGCAAGTATTGGTTTGGCAAACATCTGTACAACTAAAGTTGTAGGTTCTCCTTGTAAAACACCTTCTTTAACAGCAAAACCAACTTCTGTATACTCTTTTTTTAATATATTGGCTCTGTGGCTTTCAGAGTTCATCCAAGCTGAAACAACATCTTTGGCAAAATAAAAACTTCTGGCCAAATTTTCTCCAGCGTATTCATACTGGTAGCCAGTTTTTAAGATAAAATCCCATGGGCTTTTGCCATCTGGAGCGTAATGTGACCAGTAGTTTTTTTGAAACATATCATCTGCTTTCAGTTGAGCGGCTTGTGAAAGTTGATCGTTTAATTTAAGTGGTGGCAGATTATTTTCCTGTCTTGCTTTGTTGGTATAGTATAAAAGTTGCTCTACCGTTATCTGATTTTTGAAAGCATAGATTACATTGGTGTTTTGAAGCTTGATTAAAGTAAAGTTTAAGACAACTAAAATAAAAAGCATTATGGCCATAAAATCAATATGAAGAATTTTTGCTCTATAATTATTGTTTTTGTGTGGAATAAAAAGATACTTTAATAGATTCATATAAATCTATTCTAAACAGATTTTTTGGTTTTTGTCCAGAGATAAAAGATATAAATTGCCAAAAGATTAAGGCTGTTTATAACTGTTGGTTTGGAAAAATCTATTATAAAGTTATTAACCCTTGTTTGTATGCCTAAAATGTTCTGATTGTTTTCTGGTTGCCTCGGAAATGAGGTCTTTATTATTGGTTTTGTGTTTCCGGTTATTTTAATTGTGTTTTTTGCGGTTGCAGTCGGTGTTGTTGGTGGTTTAGTTTCTGTTTTTAGGATTATTGTTGTTGGTTTGAGGTTGTTGTTTTCAGTTTGTTTATCTTCTTTATCTTCAGGGCAGAGAGGGTTGTCTTTGGCTTTGGTAGGATCTGCCAAACAGATTTTTTGGTTTTTGTCTCTAATCCAGCTTTGTCCCTTTACAGTACTTGAGTAAGATAACTCTGATATTGGGTTTTGATTGAAATCAAGCAGTCTTGCTGTATCTTGACTATTGTTTAAAATATTTTTGGGAAGCTCAACCACAAAATAGGATCTTGATGGGATTTTTACACTAAACTCAATTGGTTGCGATCCTTGTGGAATATCGTCTATGTAATAATTTAGCAGTTCAACCTCGTGATCATAAGGATTGTAGATCTCAACCCATTCTGTTTCGCCTGTGTTTGGAGCTGGATAAACCTCAGTAATTATAAGATCTTTGTATATCTTTGGAGAAGAATCTGCAGATGGAGTAGGTATTTCAACAGTTGTGTTGGTTGGAGTTGGAGTCTCGGTAGGATCTGCGTTTTGCAGATTACTTTCTTCTGTTGAGCTATTTGGGTTGTCATTTTGACAATTGTTTGCGGTTCCTGCGCTGGGCGTGGCTAATCTAAACTCATAATAAATGTCTTGCGTTTGACATAAACTGTATGAAAGATCATCGAAACTTTTGTCAAAACTCAAACTATCCAAAATTATTAAATCGTTTGACAAAAGATATGCGAAATCTCCTGTGTCATTTAGAAAACTGCTTCCTAAACAGATAATTAGGAATCCTTTGGCCGCAATTGTTTTATTAAGTATAGTTTTGGCCGATGAGCCATTGGTTTTATTATTGGCAAAATCATCTAAAAGATCATCTATTAAAAAATTATCCAGATTAATCTCATCGTCTGAGTTGTTATAAAGTTCGATCCATTCTTCATTGGGGCAGTAACTATTATTGGGGTCTTTTTTGGGCATAACTTCATTGATTATCAGCGTCTTGTTTGTTGATTCAGATTCTTGCGTTTGTGCTTTTGCTTGTAAAAGGCTATATATAATTGAAACGATAATAATAATTATGGTAAAAAGTACCTTTTTGGTCTTCATAAATTGTTTAGTTATCATTGCTACTCAATTGCCACAGCTGTGAATATGCTAGCTTTTGAGTACTTGCTTGAAAATTTTAAATCAGGGCCATAATAAGGATCATACATTATATAATCATTTCCATCTAATTTTGCCAAAACAACATAATGGGTTCCGTATTTTCCTGCATATACTCCAACAATTACTTTTTTGCCTTCTGAAAGTTTTTGGTCAATCTCTGTTTTTGAGATTGGGTTAAAGATTTTTCCAGCCGGAAGTTTCCATGGTCTTAACATATAGGCAGTATTAGAGAAAAATCTTTCTGATTCTGATGCTATATCTAAAGGAGTTATGTTATAGCCTTCACTTTTGTAGATCATTGCAATATCTGTAATTAGGCAACCAACCTCTATAATATTCATATCAGAGTTTGAGATAAGGTAGTTTGCCCATCTTTCATCTCTTTGCGAGTAATACCAGCCAAGTTCTCCTTTGCCTAATCCATCGGCAGGAATTACAGAAGGACCGACACTCTGGATAAAACTTCTAAAAGAAGCAAGTTCTTGTTTGGCTTTGTCAAGCAGAGTTTGATATGTTTTTTCATCATTTTTAGTTATCTCTAATAGTTGTTGTTTTGATTTTTGTTGATCTTGCAGTGAAGTTTCCTGTTGTTTTAGTAATTGCTCTAATTTGTTAAGTTCTTCTTGTTTTTTTTCTCTTAATTCAACCTGATCTTGGTAGTTTAGTTTGGTTCTTTGAATATTGATCATTAATTGATGATTTTGGTCAATTTTGGTTTTTAAATATTTATATTGTCTTAATAGATCGCTAAAGTCATCTGCTGTTGTAAGTTTTACGAATAATGGTTTTGATTGGATTTTGTAGATCTCTTGAGTAAGTAAAAGGAATTCTTTTGACAGATTAGTAAGGTTGTAATCCATATCTTTTATCTTGGTTTCCAAAATATTGATCTCTTCTTTTGTTTTTTGAATATCTTCTTGTGTTTGGTTAATTTTAAGTTTGGTGATATAAATTTGAGTATTCATGAAATTGATCTGCGATGATAGAGTGCTGATCTGGTTTTTTATTGTCTTAAGTTTTTGTTGACAAGATTCAATGATTTCGGTTAGCTCTGTTTTAGATCTATTTTTAACATCAAGATCTGGAGTACATTCTTGAGATATTACAGCAGTTGTTCCTGATAAGATAATTGCCAGAACCACTATGCTGTTCTTTAGCCACTTTATGTTTTTGAACATTGTTATTTATTTTATATATTTTTTAGCAGAAATAAAAGTTGCCAATGTTGATGATAGTATAGTAAAGACTAATCCCAAACTTAATATGGTTAAAGAACTTGTTGTGTTAATAGGCCAGATACTTATAGTATAGTTGTATATTGTCAGTTCTAGAGTTTTTAAGGTTGCAAAGTAATTGTTTAAAAAGGGTTTAATATATAAAATAATGCCGATAAAGACTGAGAAAGATAAGATAGAGCTTAATATTGATATTAATATATTTTCTATTAACAACGGCTTTATAACAAATAAATCGCTTGCTCCCAGAAGTTTTAGTGTTTCTATTTGGTCTTTTTTTGTAGATACTTTAAAGGTGATTATAGATATTAGTATAATTAAGGTGGTAACAAATATGAGTATTGCAGAGATTAAGGTAAATTTTTTAAGTGTTGTGGTAAAACTAATCAGGGTATCTACAATGTTTTTTTGGAAATCAACCTCATCAACGCCAGGTTTGGTTTTGGCAAACTCTGCTATTTGATAAAGGTTATCAGGGTTGTCTGTTTTAATCTCAAGTGAAGGCGGTAGCATATTTTCTGTAACTAATGAAGTAAAACTTTCTTGTCCTTCAAAAATTTGTTTATAGATTTCCAGCGCTTGAGACTGTGTAATAAAGTTTATCTCTGATACTTGAAAGTTATTGGCAATATCTTCTTTTAACTTGGCTATAGTTTCTGTGGGAGTATCTGGTTTAAAGTAGATGGTAACCTGAGGTAATGTTTCAACTTTTTTAAGTAGAGCTGTAAAAAACATCAGCACAAAGACAAAACTAACTATAAAAAAAGATGATAAAAACAAAACAAGTACACTGGCTAAGTTTTGGTAAGGATTTCTTCTAAGAGATAGAAATATTTCTTTCATAAGTGTTATAAACTATAACTGCCTCCGATTTTGTCTGAAATTATTTTACCTTTATCTAGTTTTATAACTCTTTGTTGAAAACTATTGACGATATCTGTGTTATGTGTTGCAATGACTATTGTTCTTTTGTCTTTAAGTTTAGAAAATATCTGCATAATTTTCCAGCTGTTTTCAGGATCAAGGTTTCCTGTGGGTTCATCGGCTAAGATTATTGACCTATTGCCAGCAACAGCTCTGGCTATTGCCGCGCGTTGTTGTTCTCCTGCTGATAATTGGTTGGGAAAGTAAAATTCTTTACCTTCAAGATCAACTATTTTTAGGATTTTTTTTATTTCGTAATCAAAGTCAGATCGGCTAAACTTTAATATTTGCAAAGAGATAGCGATATTTTCGTAGATATTTTTTGCTGGTAATAGTTTAAAGTCTTGAAAAACAAAACCAATTTTTTGTCTTAACTTGGTTTTTTTTGTTGAAGCGTTTATCTACCTTGAGATCGTCTACAATTATATGGCCATCATCTACTTTTATTTTGTTAATTATCAAATTAAGCAGAGTTGTTTTGCCAGCTCCAGATTTGCCTATGATAAACACAAACTCGTTATCTTTGATTTCAAGATTTAAGTTTTCAAATAAGGGCTCTGATTGATTAAAGGTTTTGTAGACATTTACAAATTTAATCATTCTATTATTTTAATATATCCTACATCCATTAACCAACCTGCTTTTTCTCCTTTGTAGGTTGCTCCCCATACTTCTACCTTTTTGTTTATAAACTGAGTTAGATCGACTGTTGAAGAGGTTAAATAAACATTTTGAGATTCACCTCCTGGTCTTTGTAAGTGAAAACTGCCTTCGCCGTCAATGCCTCCTTCTTTTAATACTCCTTCAGCTTTATCAGGAAATTTTTTTTCATCCATAACGCCAGCTTCTGTAATAGTTTTTTCATTGGTGTTTGTAAATTGCTGGTCTGTTTGTGGTTTTGGAGTATATATGTAACCCACAAACAATCCAATTAATAATCCTCCTATTAACAATGATACAATAATTTTTTTGTTTATCAAACTAAAAGAGTTTTCAGCGTTGTTGTCTGATTCATCAAAAGATTTAACTAGACTTTGATTCATAAAATAAAGCATAACATCTAAAGAATAAAAAATCAAAAGAAATTTGAAACAAAATATTTTATTATTTTTTTTATGTTAGATTCAATGAATAGATCATCAGAGCATAATGGATCAGGTCAAAGGTTTGGATCTTTAAAACATTTTTTTTCAAATAAAAGTTTAAGGCTTGCGTTATTTAACTTTTTTATTGTTGTTTTTGGAGTTTTGGGCTATTGGCTTGGTTCTTTGTTTATTTCATCAAAATTATCAAAAACAAGCGATTTTATATATTGGGGGTACTGATTTTTTTTACAATGATTCGTCTGAGAACTCTAGTTTTTACAATAATGTTGTTGAATCCGATTTTAGACAGTCGCCTATGGCAAGTTAGGAAGCAGTTGAGTCAAGTATCTCGCCTGATGTTGTGCAAGAGCGTAGTTCTGATTCTAATTTGTTAGACTCAGTATTCCAAGCAGTTGGTTGTAGTATGATGCCAGTTTTGGCAAAGTAAGGTTTTTTTAGATACCCTTCAAAGTACAGTATAAGTGATAGTGATTCAGCCAGCGGAGAGCTGTTTATTGTTGATGCAAAAACCAAAAGAATCTATGTTGGCATTAACACAGCCGGACATGCCATTTTTTCTTTAAAATTCGATCCTTATGTTTCAGGATCAAGAAGAGTTTGGCTAAAAAACAATCTTGAAAAGATTAATCCATACAGCGATTGATCTAATTTAAGATTTAGGGAAGTTAATTTTGATAATGGCAAACGATTTCTTTATGTAGATAACATTGCTGATGACTGGTCTTGGGATAGCTTTTACTTTGGAGTCCAGAACAATACTGTTGTCTTTGTTTTTCTTTATAAAAAAATCAGATTCCTGCATCTGAATTAGAGAAAATTATTTCAAGTCTTGAGGCAAAAAAAAACTATAGTTAATTATTTATTTTTTTTATTCCAGATTAGATATTCTTTAATGAAGTTGTCAAGATTTCCGTCTAAAACTTTGGCGGCATCTTTTTCTTCATAATTAGTTCTTAGGTCTTTTACGAGCTGGTATGGATGCAGAACATAAGATCTTATCTGAGTTCCCCAACTTGCTGGTGTTTTTGTTTTAAATTTTGATAATTTTTTTTCTTCTTCCTCTTGTTGTTTTTGCCAGAGTTTGCCCATTAAGATTTCTAAAGCTATTTTTCGGTTTGCGTTTTGATATCTTTCAGTTTGGCAAACTACAACTATGCCTGTTGGTTTGTGTGTCAATCTTACGGCTGTAGAGACCTTGTTTACATTTTGTCCTCCATGTCCTCCGCTTCTGAAAAATTGCCAGTCTAATTCGTCTTCATTTATATTTATGCTTTTTTCTGTAATTATAGGAACTACTTCCACTAGAGCAAAGGATGTATGTCTGTTTTTGTCAGCGTCAAACGGTGAAATTCTCACTAACCTGTGAGTGCCAGCTTCTCCTTTTAGGTAGCCGAAGGCATATTTGCCTTCTACTTTAAGGGAGACTGTCTGGATGCCAGCCTCTTCTCCAGGTATAAAATTTATTGTGTCATATCTGAATCCTTTTTTGTCAAAAAATCTAGTGTACATTCTAAATAAAATATCTGCCCAGTCCATAGCTTCTGTACCACCTGATCCTGCATGAATTGAAAAAAACGCTGAGTTTTTATCATAAGGTTCATCAAGCAACAGCAATAAATAATATTTGTTTATAATTTCTTCTGCTTTGTTCAGATCATCTTCTTCTAAAGCAATCTCTGCTGTAATGATATCTTCAAGTTGGTTTTGCAGAGTCGACATCTCTTTCATCTTGTTTTGGGCTGTAATGTTGTCATTCCAAAAATCAGGCTTTGCAGACTCTTGTTGGAGTAGCTTTATCTTTTTATCAATTTCTTCAGGTTTTACAATTGATTTTATTTCTTTAAGTTTTTGTTCTAACTCTGTTTTATCCATAAGCAGTGAAGAAATTTATCTTTTTTTAATCTAATGTGAGATCTGATCCGATGATTATTACTATATCAGCATTGGAGTCGTCGTTTAGTAATTTTAAGGTTGGGTTGGAGACAAGATCTTTTAGGTCTTCTTTTACTGCATTCATCAGGTTCTCAGATTTGTACTGTATCTCAGTTTGGGTATAATCAAAATTATCTGCATTGCCAGTGATAATCTGTGAATAACCTTTTTCTTCAAGGTAGTTTTGTAGTTTGCCTGCTTGACCTCTTACTCCTGATCCGTTTAATATTTTTATGTTTATCTCCTCTTTGTTAATAACTGGTGTTGGCGTTGGTGTCGGTTGAGGTGCTTTAGTTGGCATTGGTGTTGCTGTAGGCTCTTGTCTTGTTAACAATCTGCTTGGCAAGCTTATATTAAGCTGTCCTGTTTTGCCTTGTATTGTAGAGTAACCATAAATAATTGCAAAAGCCAACAAAAAAGATACTATAAAGTAGAACACAAATCCTCCTGGTTTAAATTGATTTAACATACTTTTTTCTTCTGTGTTTATTATGCCAGATTTGTATGAAGATTCAAGGTTTTTGTTGATTTTTATAGTTGGCGAGTTGGAGTTTATTAGATAAGCAAGATGCGGTAAGAAATCCCAGAATTTTTCATTAGTATGATCATAATTTACAAATTTTTTAAGATTGTCTGTATGGTATTCTTCTATTATTTTGTACAGAGGGTTTACCCAGATGCCTAACTCTTTAGTAAGAATGTCTTGTCTGGTATTGTGAGCTAAATAACCTCCGAGGATAAGCCTGTGAAATTTAAATTCAGTTTCTTTATCTTTTTTTAGTTTTATAATCTGTTCTTTTATATCTTGTTCATCTTTTGCTGTTATTGTTATTTTTTCTTCTGGTTTAGCTCCTAAATTGTCGTAAAAATAGCTTTCTGCTAGTATCTGCCGCAGTTGTTTCTACCACAGTATTCATAAACCAGATATGTTCGGTTTTAGTTTTAGACAAAGTGTTGTTAAATAGATGAAAATATAATGCTTGTTCAGGAATAACACCTTCAAGTTTAAAGTCTAAAATTTGAAATGCTGAATAAATTTGGGCAATGAGTCTTTTATCTACGGTATAGATGATTGCTGTTTTTTTATTATTAAACTCTTGTGTTGAGTAAGTATAGAGTCTGCTTTCATTCGGAAAAGTTGAGATAACTTTTTGACTTATAAATCCTTTTTCAGCATTTGAGGAAATCTCAGCTGGCAGTTCTGCTCTGACAATTTCAATAGGAGGACTGGGTAGTATTAACAAGAATTTGTTCGGTTTTTTTTTGTTGTGAAAAACATTGTTGTAAGATTCTTTTACTGCAGAGGCAATAATATCTATATTGATATTGTCTGGTTTGAAGATCTCTGTTTCATATTTTTTATTGAATAGATCTACCTCAAGTTGTCTGAAAATATCTTTTTTATAAGACAGTAGTTTAATTGTTTTAGTATTTAGGTATAATAGGTTCATAATTAAATTATAGACTTCAGTTGTGAAAATCTCAAATTTAAGTTTCATTATAATCTAATCTAAATGGAAGAAGTTTTACAGCAAATTAAGCAGAAGTTAGATATTGTAGAGTTTATAGGTTCTTATATTGAGCTTAAGAGAGCTGGCAAGAACTTTAAAGCAAAATGTCCTTTTCATCAAGAACGGACGCCTTCTTTTATGGTTTCGCCTGAGAGACAGATTTGGCATTGTTTCGGAGCTTGTCAGGAAGGAGGAGATGTAATCTCATTTTATATGAAATGGGAAAATGTTGATTTTATTACAGCTGTCAAGGAGCTTGCTGAAAAACTCGGGATCAGTTTTTCTGGTAATTTTAAGTTTTCAGCTAAATCTTCTATTAAGCAGGAGATTTTAGAGTTAAATAAACGCATTGCTAATTTTTACAGTTATTTGTTGTTTAATACCAAGGAAGGTAAGATGGCTTTAGATTATCTCTTGCAGAAAAGAGGTTTGACCGAAGGCATTATCAAAAAGTTCAAGATTGGTTATAGTCCTAATAGCGATCTCTATTGGCAAAAAGTCTTCAGCAGAGAAAGGATAAACAAACAGTTGCTTTTAAAAACAGGTGTGTTTTATTCACAAGGTTCTGGTCTTAAGGATAGGTTTCAATCAAGGATTGTATTTCCTTTGGTTAACATAAGATCTGAGGTAGTTGGTTTTTCAGGTAGAGTTCTGTCAGACAAAGAGGGTATTGCCAAATATATAAACACACCTGAGACTGAGGTTTATCATAAAAGAGAAAGTTTTTTTGGCATTGATCAGACAAAAGATTATATTAGAGATCAGAATCTTGCTTATATAGTTGAAGGAGAGTTTGATTTGATCAAACCATACCAGTATGGTTTCAAAAATTTTTTGGCAATAAAAGGTTCTGCATTAACTGAAGAACAGGTAAAGTTGGTTTCTAGGCTTGCAGACAGATTAGTTTTGGTTTTTGATAATGATTCTGCAGGTGAAAATGCGGCAAAAAGAACTTTGGATGTAATTAAAGATTTTGAAGTAGAGGTTTATGTTGCAAAGATTGATTTTGCCAAAGATCCAGATGAAGCAGTATCTTCAGACCGTGCTAAATTTGCTAAGGTTTTGTCGTCTCCTGTCAATATCTACGAGTTTGTGATCGAGACTACTAAAAGAAATTTTGATCTGAACTCAGCCTATGGCAGAAACTCTTTTTTACAGGAAGTTGCTTCTGTTTTTAATTTAATGAAGAATCCAGTGATTTATGATTTTTATCTTAAGAAGTTGGCAGAAGAATTGTCTATTTCTGAAAACAAACTTCAGTCAGAGTTAAGATATTTAAGCCGTAAAAGAAGATCAATAGTTTCAGTTTCTCAGCCTAAAAATCAACTTAAAATTGATCATGAAAAAATTTTGTTAGGCATAGTTTTACAGTCTGAAAATATTGGTTCTGTTATAAAAGAGGTGTTTGAGGTTTTGTCACCAGAAGATTTTAAAACAATAGCTGTTTCTGATATTTTAAAAATCATACAAAAACTGTCTCAAGACAATCAGGAACTGACAACTGAAGATGTTTTTGCAAATCTTTCGGTTCAGTTGAAGGATTATGCTGAAACAGCTTATTTATATCTTGATTTTTTACCAAATCAGGAAAGAAGGTTAAAGAAGGTGTTATACTATATTAAAATCTTGTCTTTGAAGTCGCAGATTAAATCAATTACAGCAACAGAGGATATTGATGAAACTCATTTAAATGATTTAATAAAACAATTACGGCAAATAGAACAGAAGTATTTAGCATTTTAATTTTGTTGTTTTATTGGTAAAATAACAACAGAAATATATCTTAAATCGTAAGTTCATTATTTTTTGTATGAAAAAAGATATTCCTAAAACATTAGATGATTTGCTTAAGGAAGGCAAAGAAAGTGGTTTTCTTGTTTTAGATGATATTTTATTTATTTATCCAGAACCAGAAAATAATATTGAGGCTATAGATGAGTTTTTTGCTAAAGCAATAGAAGAGGGAATTGATATTTATGAGACAGTATCTTCATCAGAAGATGAGATTGTCTCAAAAACAACAGATAATATTGAAAAAGAGATACAAGAGTTGTTAGAAAGCAAACAAGGGGAGTCTGTTGATCCTATTAAAATGTATCTGAGAGAGATAGGTAAACATCCTTTATTGAATCATCAACAAGAAATTGAGTTGGCCAAAAGGTATGAGCAGGGTGATCTTTCAGCAAAAGAGATGTTGGTTAAGTCTAACTTAAGATTGGTGGTTTCAATTGCCAAAAAATATCTTGGTAGGAGATTGTCTTTTTTAGATCTTATTCAGGAAGGTAATAAAGGACTTATTAAAGCAGTTGAGAAATACGATTGGAGAAGGGGTTTTAAGTTTTCAACTTATGCCACCTGGTGGATTAGACAGGCTATAACTAGAGCGATAGCAGATCATTCCAGAACAATTAGAATTCCTGTTCATATGGTAGATCAGATTAACAAACTCTATAAAATTAGGAGAAAACTAACTCAACAGTTAGGCAAAGAGCCTTCTATAAAAGAATTGGCCAAAGAGATGGATATGGATATTGAGTCTGTTGAGAATTTGTTTAAAATTTCACAGCATCCTAGTTCTTTATCCACGCCTATTGGAGATGATAAAAAGACTACTTTGGAAAACTTTATCAGTGATCCAGACAGAGATGACTTATATACCAATGTAACCAGAGAGCTGTTGAAAGACTCTTTGCAGGATGTTTTGGATACATTATCTCCTAGGGAACGCAAGGTTTTGATTATGAGGTTTGGTTTAGATGGTAGCAAACCCAAAACATTGGAGGATGTAGGCAAAGAGTTTGCAGTGACTAGAGAAAGAATTCGTCAGATTGAGTCAAAGGCTTTAAGAAAATTAAGACATCCTTCAAGGGCAAAAAAACTTAAAGATTTTTTAGAGTAGTATCAATCTTTATTTATAATAGCCTTTTAGGCTGTAAAGTTTTATGGTTAATATATCCTTTAGCGATTCTATAGAGTCTTTCAAAAAATTAACATTGCGTGTTTCAACATGTTTCCACTCCACTGGAATTTCCTTGATTTTATAGCCCAACTTTGAGGCAATGTATAAAAACTCAAGATCAAATCCAGCAGTTACACTTGGTCCTTTTACGATTCTTGGTTTTTCAGGGTTAAAAACATGCATTTTAGATAGTATTTTTCTAGCGGATTTGGTTTCAAAAGCCTTAAAGCCGCATTGGGTGTCTTTAATATCTCCTAATCTTAAAATTAAGTTTCTTAGTAAGATAAAACCTTTTGCCATTAGTTTTCTTATTAAGGGAGCGCCTTTTCTCTCTGAATTGCGGGAGCCAATAACTATCTGGTAGTTGTTTTCTAAATACTTTTTGAGCTTGTTTAGTTCTTCAATTGGCGTTGCCATATCTATGTCTGTAAAGGCTGTGTAAGCATAATTGGCAGAAAGTATGCCTGCAGACACTGCCGCGGCTTTGCCTTGATGTTTAATTCTTTTGTATTTTAATATCGGAAATTTTTTTAAGTACGCTTTTATAATCTCAGGCGAGGAATCTGTTGATCCATCGTCAACAATAATAACTTCCTTAATATAACTAGCTGAGTCTGCAAAGTTCTTAACTTTATCCAAAACTCCTTTTTGCAGATTGATCTCTTCGTTATAACATGGAATAACCAAAGACAACTCAATTTTCTTGTTTGTATTTGTCTTCATTGATGATTTTGAAAACTTTTATATTATCAATTTTCCAAGTTTTTGCAATGCTTTTGTTTTTGATCACTGCAATTTGCCAGAGATCATTTCCTAATATATTATCACAATCTCGATAGCAAAACACAAACAATTCTTTTGGTATTTCAGCAGAGTTTTCTTCTAGCGGTGTTTTGCCTTTCAACTCTATAAAATATCTTTGAGTAGCTGTAGATTCAGTAAAAGGCACACCGATTATTTGGAAAGAATCTGTTTTTATATCATTGAATATTAAATCTGCGTATTTTCTGGCTGTCTGTATCTGGGTTGTTTTAGGTTTGTAAAAAACAAAGTTATAATTGTTTGCCCAAAGCAGAATTAAAGCGATACAAAAAAGGAAAACAACCTTTTTATCTTTAAACTGGGTAATAAGAAGTGTTATTAAAAGATAAAACCCTGCTATTATAGCAAATAAATAATGCGGTAAGCTTTCAAATCTCATTAAAGTAAAGATTAATGCAGTGAGTAATATATTTAAACTTGAGATTGTGTAAACCATTTGCTTTATTATAATGCCTGCAGTTAAGGCAATGCTGACAATGCCAAGGTTTAATAAATTAGATTTATATGTTGTTAAAGAACTTGCAACTAAAGTGTTTGTGAAGTTAAACAGTGCTGATGAATAGTTTAGGTTTGTTGTTTTGTCTTCGTTTAGGAATTGTAATAGCAGTTTTATGTTTATAAATTTATGTTTTAACTCAAATAGCATTAGGGGAAGAAACAGGATAATAGCAGGCGCTAAAACTGCAGTAAATTTTTTAAGTTTGTTGTCTGTTTTTATTAAAAAAAGTATAAAAAAAACAGCATAGACTGGAAGTATAAATAAAACAGAGTAGTGCAGTTGTAAACTTATTGATAGAAAAAAACTAAATAAAACAAGATACCTGATCTGTTCTCTGGTTTTTTTAGTTTGTAATGCTTTGGAAAAGAAAATAGTAGTTAACAGACTAGTATATGGCAATAAATTAGGGTTCCAGGAGAACCTTGAAAACTCAATTAGAATAGGAGATAACATAAGAAAACCAAACAGAATAAATCTGACTTCATCTTTGACTAACCCTTTAAAAAAGTAAAGTATCAAGATAGACAGTACTACACTGTAAAACGCTACAGCTACTCCAAGACCAACAGGGTTAAAGTTAAAAAGCGCTAGAAATGGCGCGATAAAATAATAGTAGAAAGGCCCTAACCTTATTTGTCCGATTGAGCTTGGCGGTCCTACAAAGGTAAAGTCTTGGAAGGTGATCATTCTTTTAATTATGATTGCGTCTCTTCCTTGATCGCCTAAAAATGTTAAGGTTTTGTCAATATTGTAAAGCCTTAAAAAGATTCCTGCAGTGAGTGTCAAATAAAAAAATAAAGTTTGGTAAGAAACCCTATTTTTTATTCTGGACAGAAATTCAAAAATTTTCATCATTAAATTATATAATAAGTTTATTATGCAGTTTATAAAAATTGTTAGAAAGTATCTGCTTAACTTTAAAACTTTATTGGTTCTGGTTGTTTTAATTATTGCAGTCTTAGGTTATTTTTTTCTAAAAAATAATTATTTAAAACAAGACTTTGAGACATTAAGCAGGTATACAGTTGTTAGAAAAACTTTACAAGAAGAAAAAGTTTTTTCAGGCAATGTTTCAGCTGAAAGGGTTTCATTGGCAAGGTTTGCTTTTTCGGGAACAATTGCAAGTATTGCTGTATCTGAAGGAGATAAAGTTGTAAAAGGTCAGGTTTTGGCAAGTCTGGATCGTCAAGAATTAGAGAAGGATCTTAAGAAATATCTTAATTATTACTTAAAGACTAGATGGGATTTTGATCAAAAAAAGGAGGATTATCAAGATTTTGAGGTTTGGGGTATTCCTGAAAAAGAAAAAAATGAGATTAAAAGAATTGTTGAAAAAGCCCAGTTTGATTTAGATAACTCTGTGCTTGATGTTGAAATAAAAAATTTAGCGCTACAGAAGTCTGTTCTTAAATCTCCTATTGACGGCATTGTGACTCGCATAGATCAGCCTATTGCTGGAGTTTATGTCACTCCAACTCAAGCTGAGTTTGAGATTGTGGATGAAAACAGTTTGATATTTGAAGTCTTAGTAGAGCAAGATCAGGTAGTGGATCTTGCTTTAAATGAAACTGGTACAGTGATTTTGGATTCTTTTCCAGATAAAGAAATTCCAGCAGAGGTTTTTTATATCTCGTTTTCTCCTGTAGATACTAGCACAGGAGTTTTATATAAGGTTAAAGCTCGTTTTCTTAAACAAGATTTGTTGCCTTATTTAAGACTAGGTATGACTGGTGAGTTAAAGATTTTTGGCAAAAGAGCTGACTCTGTTTTGGTTGTTCCAGTTAGTTTTATAGAAACAGAAAAAGATAAAGATTATGTTTATCTGCTTGCCAATTCCAAGCCAACCAAAGTCGCGGTTCAAACAGGATTAGAGGTTGAAGGAGAGGTTGAGATAAAATCTGGTTTAAAAGAAGGCGATATTTTAGTTCTTCCCTCTCTGAAATGATAAAGATAGATAATGTAAGCAAGGTATACACAGCTGGAGAGACTGAGTTTTATGCGTTGAAAGATATTTCAGTTACAGTAGAAAAGGGAGAGTATGTCGCTGTTTTGGGTTCTTCTGGTTCTGGAAAATCTACTTTGATGCATATTATGGGGTTGTTAGATAAGCCCAGTAAGGGGTCTGTTTATTTTGAGAATAGTTTAGTAACTACTCTGTCTGACAATAAGTTGTCCGAGCTTAGGAATAAAAGAATAGGGTTTGTTTTTCAGCAGTTTAATCTTATAAATAGATTAACTGTATATGAAAATGTAGTTTTACCTTATTTTTACTCTAAAGAAAGCAAGTTTAATATAAGGCAAAAAGCACTTAAACTTTTACAAGATCTTCAGATAAGAGAAAAAGAGCAAAAGTATCCAAATCAACTTTCTGGCGGTCAGCAACAGAGGGTTGCAATAGCCAGAGCTTTAATTATGGAGCCAGATTATATTCTGGCAGATGAGCCAACAGGCAATCTGGACTCCAAAACCGGCAAGGAGATTGTTTCTATTCTTGAGTCTTTGAATAAAAAGGGCAAAACTTTGATAATTGTTACGCATGATAGGTCATTGGCTAATAGAGCCAGGAGAAAAATAGTTTTGCAAGATGGCAGGTTAGTAAGTTAATTATTTGTTATGACAGACAACTACTATATTTTGCTTTTTAAGACAGCTGTCCAATCTATTTTAAGAGCCAAGCTTAGATCATTTTTAACAGTTTTGGGCATAATGATAGGTGTTATGTCTGTTGTTTTGTTAATGGCTTTTGGGCTGGGTATTAAAAACTACATATCTGAACAGTTTCAGGAGTTAGGTAGCAATATTTTGTATGTTGTAGTCGGCAAAATAGATGGCAATTTGGCCTCTGGCAGTAGGTCTTTAGCCAGTAATTTTAGATTTAAACTCAATGATGTTTTAAGTCTTAAGCGACTTCCTGAGGCAGATATTGTTGTTCCAATTTATCTGCAACCTCGTTTAAAGATCCAGTCTGGTAAAAATAGTTTTTATGGTGATCTGGTTTTGTCTGATGAAGGCCTGCATAAAGCCTATAATTATCAAGATTTTGTTGGCAAGTTTTTTGACAGTTCCAGTCTCTATAGAAAAGAAAAAGTTGCATATTTAGGTTGGAATACAGCTGTTGAGTTGTTTGACAATCCTGTTGAAGCAGTAGGAAAAACAGTTGTTGTCTCTGGCGTAAGACTTAGGGTAATTGGTGTAGCCAAAGAAAAAGGAGGCGGTTCTGCCTCTGATTTTGACAATAATGTTGTGGCTCCTTATACTGCTTTTCCCCAACTTGATCCTGAAAATAATTTTTATTTTATTTATCTTAAAGCAGTATCAGAAGATAGAGTTAATGTTTTAAAGCAAAGGGTTATACAGGTGTTGTCGAGAAGTTATCAAGAAGATGATTTTTCGGTTATAGAACCAACAGAGATGCTTAATGCTGTTTTAAATATTTTTTCATTTATTAATTTAGGTTTAGTGGGTATAGGAGCAATATCATTAGTTGTAGGAGGGGTTGGTGTTATGAATGTAATGTATATGTCAGTTACAGAAAGAATAAAAGAGATTGGTATTCGCAGAGCCATTGGAGCCAAGAAAAATGATATTCTTTTGCAGTTTTTAGTAGAGTCAATTATTCTGTCATTGTTTGGAGCAGTTATTGGTTTGATCTTGTCTTATATAGTAGTATTGTTAATAAAACCTTATTTTGCCGCAGAGATAGATTTAGCAATTGTTGCAATTGCTGTTGGCGTCTCTATTGCTATTGGAGTTTTTTTTGGTTCAGCTCCAGCCAGAAGAGCCGCAAACTTAGAGCCTGTATCTGCTATAAGATACGAATAATTTATTTTTGACAGTTAGGGCAGAAAAAACTGCTTCTGCCTTTTTGTTTTAGTCTTTTTATTTTGGCTCCGCAGTTGTTAGGGCATAATTGACCTTCTTTGTTGTAAACTAAAGCATGTTTTTGGTAGTTGCCTTTTTGTCCAAATATGTCTACAAAATTAAGTTTACTCGTTCCTTTATGGTTGATGCCTTCTGCTAAAACTATTTTCATTGATTGGTAAAGTGCTTTTATGTCTGAAGATTTAAGCTGTTTAGCCTTTTTAAAAGGGTTTATTTTAGCCAAGAACAAAGCATCGTTGGCATATATATTGCCTATACCTGCAATTTTACTTTGGTCAAGTATAAGGTCTTTGATACTTTGGTTTGAGTTTGATACAAGTTCAAAAAAGTCTTGGTAGAGAATTTTTAAGGCATCTTGTCCAAGATGAATAAAAAATTGCCAAGATTTAATCGCATCAAGTTTGTCTACTTTAATCCAACCAAATCTTCGTATATCATTGAAAAACAGCTTGGTATTGTCTGTAAAGATTATTACTGCTTTGGTGTGTTTATTAGGTAGTTGAATAACAGTACCTGCAAGATTAAATCTTGATTTGTTAGTATAAAGAAGTTGTCCTGTCATTTTAAGATGCAGAGCAATGGCCTTTTGGTTTGACAGTTGAATTATAAGTCCTTTTCCTAATCTGACAATGTTTTCAACAGTTTCATTTGCAACACTGACCTTGATTTTGTTGTGAGATAGTTTGTCAAACAACCTAATATCTGCAATTTGTTTGCCGATAATATGACCTTCTAGTTGTTTTTTTATTGTTTCTACTTCTGGAAGTTCTGGCATAAATGATATAATTGTAACCAAAATTGTTTAGATATGAAAACTCTAAGACAAGATTTAGCAGATATTTATTTGCACAAGTTGCGGGAGCTTTTTCCTGAGGTTAAACCAAGTTTAAATTATAAAACAGACTTTCAGTTTTTAACTGCTGTTATGCTTTCAGCTCAGTCAACTGATAAGCAGGTAAATAAAATCACAAAAGATTTTTTTAATAAGTTTCCAACAGCAGAAAGCATTGCAAAAGCTAGTTTGTCAGAGATAAAACAGCAGTTGAAGTCACTCGGGCTTTATAATACTAAATCAATTAATTTAAAAAAAACAGCCGAGATTATTTATAAAAAACACAACGGCAAGGTACCTAAAGATAGGCAGTTGCTTGAGGCTTTGCCAGGCGTTGGCAGAAAAACTGCAAATGTCGTATTATCTACCTTGTATAATGACAATTCAGGTATTGCTGTTGACACGCATATTGCTAGATTAGCTAGATTATTAGCTTTAACCAATCACACTAGCAGGCTAAAGATTGAGCAAGATCTGCTTAAATTAATACCCGAAAACCAAAGATTTGGTTTTAGTTTAAGGTTAATTTTTTATGGTCGGAAATACTGCAAAGCTAATCATTTTGCTATGCATAATCCTAATCATTATCACTGCCCTCTTACTGTTGAATTAAGAATTTATCTTCAAAAAAAAAGAATAGCTTTAATAGGCTTTAGTTTTAATAAAGACAAATATGGCAACAAAATAGCCAAAGATTTGATTAGGTTCGGGTTTAATAACTTATTTTTGGTTAACCCCAAGGGAGGTAGATATGGCAACAGGTTGGTTTATAAAGATATAAAAGATATCTTAATAAATTCAGAAATTGATATTTTTCTTTTTGTTGTAAAGCCAGAAATTAGTTTAAGAATAGTCAGATGTCTTAACCAAAAAAAAGTTTCCGGTCATTATTGGTTTCAACCAGGTTCATTGGCTGATGATCTTGTTGGTTATTTAAATGGTAATAATCTGTCATTTTCAAGTTTTTGCATAATGAGATCAGCCGGCATTTGGTAGTATGAGTGTAGAACAGAATATTTTAAAATCGCCTATTTTTCCTTATTATTTGGAATTCAATCTTTATGATGTCATTATTTATCCAAACTGCTGGAATCAATTTTTGTTTCCTGACTTAAAAGATAAAAATACTTCTGTAGGACTTGTTTGTTCCAGATTTGCACATAATGATTTGGTATACCTCAAACTAAAATTAGTTGTTGGCATCAGCAGATTTGCTGATTTGCCTTATCAATATTTAAAACTATTAATCTTTTTATCAAAAGAGGGATTAAGATATATTATGGTAGATAAGGTGGCTTTAGATCCAGAGAATGCAGATAGATTTTATTATTGTCCTCCTGGAAATGTTGAGAGATATTTTAAAATCTTTAAAAAAAACAGCAAATTTACTTATTATTTAATTGGAAGCGATCCTAAAATGTTTATTTACCCCAACTATGATGCTATTATAGTAGACTCCTCTTTAGATTTTATTGATTCTGCGCCTGTTAGTGCTCAAATTAATAGATTAAGTGTAGTACTTGATTCTGGTGTTTATCAGTTGGGTTTTTGTGTTGATTTCAGAAAAATAGATTTTGATTCAATTTCACATCGGACTTCAATGCCAGAGTTGGCAAATATTGTTTTGCCAGCAATAAATTTTTTTGCAACGCCCCAAAATTAACCGGATAATTTGGTAAAATTAACCTAATTGTTTTGGCCGGGTGGCGAAGAGGTAACGCGGCGGTCTGCAAAACCGCTATGCGCGGGTTCGAATCCCGCTCCGGCCTCAATAGTTTCAACTTTTCTTATGACCAAAAAATTTTTTTTCGCAGAGTTTTTAATATCTTTAGTTTCTTACTTTATTCAGGTGCTTTTAACGCTGAGAATTGTGTTAAAACTTACTGGAGCAGGAGCGTCAGCTCCTTTTGTCTCATGGGTTTACAATACTACTTATCCTTTGATAAGTCCTTTTGTGGGAGTTTTTCCTTCGCCTCAGGTTGATGTGTTTATTATTGAGTTTTCATCTATTTTTGCTTTAGTTGTTTACTCTGTTTCAGCTCAGTTTCTGATAGCTTTATTATCCAGTCTTGAAAAGGTGCTGTCCTCTGAAAATAAAAAACAGTAATTTCAGAAAGTTTTTTAACTTGTTGTTATGAAAACAAGGTATTACCCAATTGATTTTTTAAAAGCAATCTCTATTTTGGTTATAATTGTGCTTCATTATTTATCATACTCATTGTCAGACAAGTTTCTTTTTAATCTTTGGAACTGGCTTCATTTTGTGGTAACAGCGTTTGTGTTTGCGGCAGGTTATTTGTTTGCGGATCAGGTTAATGCAAAGAAATTTTCTAATCCTTTAGGATATTTAAAAAAAAAGGTTGTTAAGGTTGATATTGCCGTATTACTATTTTCTTGTTTTAAGGTATGCCTTAATATTTCTTGTTCCGTTTTGGTTTTCTGGTATTGGTTTGCAAAAAACATTTAGTTTTTTTATAAACTCAGTTTTGTTGTTAAACGGCGTTGATTATGGTTGGTTTGTTCTTTTATTTGTTCAGATTACTTTGTTAAGTTTTTTGATTGGTTTGCTTGTTAATAGAAAAATTTTTCTTTGGTTGCTAATGCTTATAAGCATTTTAATTAGCATCTGGTTTTATTTATTTAAATTTCCTTATAATTATTACAAATGGGTAATGGCGTTTTCTTGGCTATGGATTTATCTTTTTGGTTATTTTATTGCTTTATATACAAACAGAGAGTTTAAAAGCCTGAAAGCAAGAGTCTTATATTTGTCTTTGGCGGTCTTTTTCGCAATATTATTTTTTTCAGTAGGATATACTAGAGGATACTTTGATGTTTTAACCTCAAATAAATATCCCCCAAATATTTATTATTTGGCCTATGGTTTGTCTTGGAGTTTGTTTTTAATATTCATAGGCAGTTTTTTAACCGTAAGAGTTTTCAAAAAAGTTACTACTTATTTAAGCGCTAAATCTTATGATCTGTTTTTTAGTCATTACTTGGTTTTAGATTTTTTTATCAGCAATAAAAGTTGGTTAAATTTGGGGCATACAATAAACTTGTTAATGATTCTGAGTTTGAGTCTTTTGGTAATAATTATGCTTCATTATAGTTTTTCCAAGTTAAAAAATTAAAAATGAATTTTCCATTTCCTCTTGCTTCTATTGTTTGATTCATAATTTCTTCAATGTTTTCTAAAAAGTATCCAGCAAGTTCGTCAAGAGTGGTAAATGTTGTGTTGAGAAGTTTTTGAGCTAAGTTAAGTAGTGTTTCTACTTCTGTATTTTTTTGTGCAATTATATTCTGGATTGTTGATATTATTATTGTTATTGCCTCATCATTTTGTAATCCTTCTTTTCTTATTTTATCTATTTGGTAATTAACCTGTTGTATTAGATTCATCCATAGATCTTCTTCCTCTGGTCGTAGCTCTTTAAGTTTTTGTTTATATTGATAGGTTGGGTCCAGTTCCATTTTTAGCTGATAATTTAATAAAATAAATTAAAATTGTATCATATGCCATATGTTTTTATAAAAGATGTTGTTGCAGATATTGGAGTTGAGATTAAGGCAAACTCTTTAACTAATCTATTTTCTGATATAGTCAGGAGCTTTTATAGCATTTTGGCTCAGAGATCAACAGCTTCTGCTAAGGTCAAGTCATTAAGGGTAAAGATTAAGGCAGGCAGTTTAGAGGAATTAGTTTTTAAGTTTTTTGATGAGCTTATCTTTATAAAAGACACAAAAGGCCTGATTAGTCAATCTCTGGCTCAGTGTGAGGTTGTTGTTAATAAAAAAGCTAAAGACAAGTACTGTTTAGATGTAGAACTTAATTGTATTAAGGCTGAAAACATAGTTTCCCGAGTTGATATAAAAGCAGTGTCTTTGCATAGGTTTTCTGTTAAACAAACACAAAACGGTTATAAAGCTGTTATTGTTTTTGATATTTGATCTATGGAAGTCTTTGGCTTTAAGTTAATAAAACAAGGTCAGGCAGAGTATGTTTTAACTACTAAAACCAGAAAGATATACTTTTTTGCTACAGAAAATCTGATAAGGCAGATGGATCAGGCTGTTTTTCATCAGGCTATAAATCTTGCTGAGTCTCAAGGTTTGGTTGGTCCTGTCTGTATTATGCCGGATGCTCATTCTGGTTATGGCGCTCCGATTGGCTCTGTTTTTGCAACAGATGAAGATGGTTTTGTTTTTCCAGGAGCTATTGGTTTTGATATAAACTGTGGTATGAGGCTTTTGGTTACAAATTTGATGGTTGATGATCTTGCTCCTTATCTTGAAAAATTGGTTAACAAATTATATGAGATGGTTCCTGTTGGAGTTGGTAAAAAAGGCCTTTTAAAAATTAATAAGCAAGAGTTAAAGTCTTTGGCAGAGTTAGGTGTTTCTTATATGATTAATAATTTAGGTTTGGGTTGGTCAAAAGATGTTGAGTCTATTGAAGAAAGAGGCTCAATAAAACCTGCAGATTTCAGTTGTGTCTCTGATAGAGCTATTCAAAGGGGTTTGACTCAGTTGGCTACATTAGGTTCTGGTAATCATTATCTGGAGATTCAGAAGGTTGAGGAGATCTTTGACAAAAAACTTGCTTTGCAATACTCTATTTTTGACAGAGGTCAGATAGTGATTATGTTGCATTGTGGGTCTAGGGGGTTTGGGCATCAGATCTGCAGTGATTATCTAGTAGAGTTTGAGAAGCAAGCTAGAAAACATAAAATAAAGTTTACTGATAGACAGTTGGCTGGTTTGCCTTTAAACTCTGAAACTGGTCAAAATTATATAAAAGCAATGTTTTGTGCGGCTAATTTTGCTTTTGTAAACAGACAAGCTATTACTTACCAAATTCGCAGAAGTTTTGAGTCGGTTCTTGGAGGTAAAGCTGAAGATTATGATTTGAGATTAGTCTATGATGTTGCTCATAATATTGGTAAGTTTGAAGATCATAAACTGCCTCTATCTAATACTGTAAAAAAAGTGTTTGTACATAGAAAAGGAGCCACAAGATCTTTTCCTAACCAACCAGTAATTATAGGAGGTTCTATGGAGTCAGGTAGTTATCTTTTGATTGGAACCTCTGATGCTCTTTTGAAGTCATTTGGTTCTACAGCTCATGGAGCAGGAAGAAAGATGTCCAGAACACAGGCAAAAAAACAGATAGATGGCAGGAACCTTTGGCAAACATTAAAACAAAGAGGTATTTATATTAAATCAGCTTCATATTCTGGTTTGGCAGAAGAGGCTGGTTTTGCATATAAAGATGTTTCTGAGGTTGTTTCTGCGATTAACCAGGCCAATCTATCTAAACCAATTGCATATTTTAAACCAATAGGTAATATTAAAGGATAATATGCTGTATTTTTATAGTCAGAGATTTGGTAAATTAAATCTTGATGAAGTTAAGAGTAAAATAATTGAGTTTCTACATCTAGATAAAAAATCAAAGTACTCATTTATAATAGGTTCTGATTCACAAAGAATTGGTAAAGATAAATATTTTTTTGTGTCTGCCTTAATTGTTCATAGAGTTGGTTCAGGAGCTATTTATTTTTATCAGAAAAAGATTATCAATCAAAAAATGAGTTTGAAAACAAGAATTTACAATGAAGCTTTGTTGTCTTTGCAAATGGCTGAAAAATTTTTAGAGATATTTAAGCAAAACGGATTTGATAAATTTGATTTTCAGATCCACCTTGATATTGGAAATCAAGGTGAGACTAAATCATTGGTTTCTGAAATAACAACTCTTATACAATCAAGTGGCTATAATTTTCAGATAAAACCTAATGCTCCTGCGGCATCAAAGGTTGCAGACAAACATACTTGATTGTTTTATTATTTAATATATTCTTTGTAATTTTTTTCTGTAATTAAGATGCTTTTGTACTCTCCTTTTACAATTTTTAGAGCCGCTGATCTGACAATGCTTCTTATATTTCTAGCCAAGGATCTGATACCAGGATCAAAACCTAGTGGTCTAACTAACTTTGGCCAGAGGTTATCGTCTATTTTTATATCTTCTGAAGTTAATCCTACCTCTTTTAACACTTTTGGGAAGATATAGATTTTTGCAATCACTGTTTTTTCTTCATCAGTGTAAGATGGCATTCTAACAACCTCCATACGGTCAAGCACTGCTGTGCTAATGTTGTTGGTATTATTGGCAGTTGCTATAAACAGCACATTGCTTAAATCAAAAGGATAATCTATATAATTGTCTCTAAAATTTGAGTTCTGTTCAGGGTCTAAAAGTTCTAATAAAACGCCCATTACAGCATCTCTGACAGAGTCTGTAACTCTGTCTAGTTCATCAAGTAAAATCACAGGGTTTTTGGTCTTGGCTTGAGCTAAAAGTTTTATTATTTTTCCTGGTTCAGCCTCAGGCTTGATTTTAGCCTCACCTCTAAGCTCCAATACCGATGACAACCCTCCAAAAGGTATTCTTAAAAACTTTCTGCCTAAAGCCTCTGCGATTGATTTGGCAAATGTCGTTTTTCCTGTACCAGCCAGACCGACTAAAAATAAGGTAGGACCAGTATATGGTCCCAGGTTTTTTTCTTTTCTTATGATCTGAATTGAGATAAACTCTAATATTTGTCTTTTTAAATCTTTGAGTCCATAGTGGTTTTTCTCCAAAATCTGTTCTGCTTTTTTAATATCGAGATCTGTTTTGTCTTCAGAGAACCATGGGAGTTGTACAATCCAGTTAATATATTTTTCTGTTAATTCAGTTAAAAACATATTATTGCCATATTTCAAGCTGTCTTTTGCTGTTTTGATCATTTCAAGAGCTTTGTTTTCCAGTTCTTCTGGTAGGTCTGCTTGCATAACCTTGCTCATTAGGTATAAACTACGATCCAAAGGTGTGTGTCTGTATTTGTTAAGGTCCATAATTAGCAGATTAAATTACTACTTGACAATTAAATTTTTGTTGTTATGATATTAAATATCATAACAAATTATCAAATAAACTTTTAAATTGCTATACTCTTGATTGTTTGTTTATATAATAGATTTTATAAGTTTTTTTAAAAAATATCTATGGTAAAAAAAAGTAATGCTTCAAATATAAAACCTTTATTTGATTATGTATTAATAAAGCCTGTTCAGGAGGAAGAGATGACTCCATCAGGTATAGTAATTCCAGATACAGCAAAGGAAAAACCTCAGATTGGAGAAGTTATTGCTGTTGGTCCTGGTAGAATTGGCAAAGATGGTAAGCATATTCCAATGCAGGTTAAGGTTGGGCAAAAAGTTGTTTACAAAAAATGGGGCGGTGATGAAGTTAAGGTGGGTTCAGATGAATGGTTGTTAGTAAAAGAGGAAGATATTATGGCTGTTGTTGAAAATTAATTGTGGAATATTTCGTTGTTATAAGTTAAGTTAAAAATAACTATGGCAAAACAAATTGTTTTTTCAGAAGATGCAAGAAAAAAACTTGCAAAAGGTGTTAATATTTTAGCTAAAGCAGTTGTTACAACATTGGGTCCTAGGGGACGCAATGTTGCTTTAGATAGAAAATGGGGAGCTCCAACTGTTGTGCATGATGGTGTGACTGTTGCTAAAGAGATTGAGCTTGAAGATCCATTTGAAAATATGGGAGCTCAGTTAGTGAAGGAAGCCGCTTCAAAAACCAATGATGTTGCAGGAGATGGTACTACAACCTCAACTTTGCTCACTCAAGCATTAGTAAATGAAGGTCTTAAAAACATCACAGCTGGCACAAACCCAATGATTTTAAAAAGAGGAATTGAAAAAGCTGTAGCTACTGTTGTTTCTGAACTTCAAAAGATGGCCAAAACCATTGACTCCAGCAATAGATCAGAGGTTGAGCAAGTTGCCACAATATCAGCAGGAGATGCTGATATGGGCAAACTTATAGCTGAGGCAATTATAAAGGTCGGCAAAGATGGTGTTGTTACAGTTGAGGAGGGCAAGGGTTTGAATATGGAGATTGAGTATAAAGAAGGTATGGAGTTTGACAGAGGTTATGCTTCAGCTTACTTTGTTACAGACCAAGAGTCTATGGTAGCTGAGATTGACAGTCCTTATATCTTGATTACAGATAAAAAAATCTCAGCAGTGTCAGATATTCTTCCATTTTTAGAAAAAATTGTAAAGGTTACCAAAAACTTTGTTATTATTGCAGATGAGGTTGAGGGTGAGGCTTTAGCCACATTGGTAGTTAATAAGTTAAGAGGAACCTTCAATTGCTTGGTTGTTAAGGCTCCAGGTTTTGGAGACAGAAGAAAAGCTATGCTTGAAGACATTGCTATTCTAACCGGAGGCACCTTTATCTCCGAGGATTTGGGTAAAAAGATTGAAAATGTAGAACCAGAAGACTGCGGAAGAGCAGACAAAGTCTGGGCAGATAAAGAAAACTGCAGAATTATAGGCGGTAAAGGCGATGCTAAAGCTATACAAGCCAGAATAGATTTAATTAAAAGAGAGATTGAAACAACAACCTCTGATTTTGATAGAGAAAAACTGCAGGAGAGGTTGGCCAAGTTAGCAGGAGGTGTTGCTGTTATCAATGTAGGAGCCGCAACAGAGGTTGAGTTAAAAGAAAGAAAAGAAAGAGTCAATGATGCTGTGGCCGCAACCAAAGCCGCTTTAGAAGAAGGCATTGTTTCAGGGGGCGGTACGGCCTTGTTGAGAGCTAGATCAGCTTTGTTGGCATTGAAAGAAAAGGTTGAGTTTGATGAAGAGAAGGTTGGAGTTGACATAGTTTATAGAGCATTGGCTGAACCAGTAAGAATGTTGGCCAGAAACTCTGGAGTTGATGAAGGTTGGGTAGTTAGAAAGATTGAAGAATCAAAAGAAAAAGATTATGGATTCAACTGTCTGACCTTGCAGTTTGAATCTATGATTAAGGCAGGTATTATTGATCCTTTAAAGGTAGTAAGAACTGCTTTGGAGAATGCCTCATCTGTTGCTAATATGATCTTAACAACAGAGGCATTGGTAACTGATTTACCTGAGAAAAAAGATGAAACTCCAGGAATGCCAAGCACTCCTGAGTTTTAAGCTAAAGAGCTGTAATTAGTTAAAAAAGCCTGCTTTCATCAAGCAGGCTTTTTTTATGGCTTTAAACTAATCGTTTTTATATAATTAGCTTATGATTAAATTACCAGAGTATGTACTAAAGTTTATGCAAAAGTTTTGGGATCTAGGTTATGAGATCTATGTTGTTGGTGGTGCAGTTAGAGATGCTCTTTTAGGCAAAACTGTAGACAACTATGACTTTACCACAAATGCTTTACCTGAGCAGATATTAAAACTATTTCCAGATGCAAGCTATCAGAATAACTATGGCACAGTCTTAATTAGTCATACTTTGTCCAGTGATAAAAGGATCTTGTTTGAAGTAACTACTTTTAGAAAGGAATCAAAATACGCTGATTTTAGACATCCTGAAGAAGTTGTCTGGGCAGATACATTAAAAGAAGATCTAGAAAGAAGAGACTTTACTATCAATGCTATGGCTTTTGATGGCAAAACTATTATTGATTTATTCGGCGGCAGGCAGGATCTGAAGAATAAGATTATTCGCGCAGTTGGAGATCCAGATAAAAGGTTTTCAGAAGATGCTTTAAGATTGATAAGAGCTGTTAGGTTTGCCAGTCAGCTTGGTTTTATGATTGAGCCTAAAACTGCAGAAAGCATAAAAAAGAATGCAAAACTTATAAAAAACATTTCTTGGGAGAGAATAAGAGATGAGTTTCTTAAGATACTGTCATCAGATTATCCTTATGAAGGTGTAATGTTTTTGCACAACCTAAATTTATTGGTTCAGATTTTGCCAGAGGTTGAGCAGTCTTTTTCAGTTGAGCAAAAGAGCCCTATGAGGCATCATATTTACGATGTTGGTACTCATTTGTTGTTATCGTTAAAATATTGCCGAAAAAAGGATCCAATTTTAAGGTTTGCTGTGTTGCTTCATGATATAGGCAAACTCAAGACCTATCACAAAGACGAAAAAACTGGTTTAATCACTTTTTATAATCATGAAGTTGTAGGTTATATAATGGCAAAGAAAATTGCCAAAAGATTTAGATTGTCAAAAGAACAAACTAAAAAACTAACAACCTTGGTTAGGTTTCACCAGTTTACAGTTTCTGAAAGGCAATCAGATAAAGCTATAAGAAGATTTATTAGAAATGTAGGAAAAGAGTATTTGGAGGATATGTTTGAACTGCGGCGAGCCGATAGATTAGGTTCATCTGCAAAGGAAACCTCATGGAGGCTTGAATTGTTTAAACAAAGAGTTAATCAGATGTTGCAAGAACCATTCACAGTATCTGATTTAAAGATAGATGGTTATGATGTTATGAAGATTTTAGGTATTAGTCCAGGACCTAAGGTTGGCAAGGTTTTGCAATCTGTGTTTGAAAAGGTTGAAACAAAAGAACTTCCCAATGATAGAGAGAAACTGCTTGACTATCTGAATTCACTAAAGAAAGCTGAGAGTAAATAAGTTATGTGTTTTGTTGTAGTGGGTTCTCCATGACCAGGGTAAATGATTATATGTTTGTTCATCTGATTTAGTATTTGCAAGGATTGATAAAGAATTTTTTTATTAGAGTAGTCAAAATCCCATCTACCAACAGCGTTATTAAAGACAACATCACCTGAAAATATCATTTTTTCATTTTTAAAGTAATAACTGCAACTGCCAGGCGTATGTCCAGGTGTGTGTATAGTTTCAAACTTAAAGGAGCTGTTTATCTTAGGTTGTTGTTTAAAGTATGTTATTTTAGGCTTGATAAAGGCTGTTTTATCGCCAAGAAAAAACTTTATAGAGTCATTTGCTTTGTTAATTAAAAACTTGTCCTCAATATGACAGAACACCTTTAAATTAAAATTTAGTTGCAGTTCTGTACAAGCTAAAATATGGTCAAAATGTCCGTGTGTTAATAATATTGCTTTTGGGGTTAATTTGTCTTTGAGTATCTGTTCAGTTAGAAAGTCTCCGCTGTCAGCCGGATCAATAATAAGAGTTTCGTTTTTTTCATTTATCAAAAAATAGCAGTTTGTTTGTAGTTGCCCTAAAGTAAATCGCTTAATCCTCATCTGTTATTAAATTTTTGTAGTAATACAAATACAGGCACTGCTATAAAAGGTGAAGAGTAGGTTCCGCTTATAGTTCCAATTAGTAAAGCTGTTATAAAATGTTTTATTGTACTTCCTCCAAATATAATGAGACTGGTTAAAACGAAGATAATAGTCATAGAGTTATTCAATGATCTAACCATTGTTTCTGTCAAAGCCTTATTGGCAGAGTATTCTAGGTTTTCATTTGTTTTTAGAGAGTGATATTCTCTGATTTTGTCAAATACAACAATAGTATCATGAACTGAGAATGACAAGGTAGTTAATACTGCTGTTAGAAATAATGAATCAAACTCAAATCCAAAGTATTTAGATAAAATTGAGTATACGCCAAACAGAATTATAGAATCATGCAGAGCCGCAATCACAGCAGAGAGAGCAAACAAAAAACTTTTAAAAGATATTGCAATATAAATTAAAATTACAAGAACAGCCAGTATAGTAGCAATAATCATTTTGTTTTTTAAGTCTTGGCTGAAGCTTGCTTCAATTATCTCTGATCCTACGATTTCTGCTTGTTTATCTTTTTTAATGAGTTCCTGTGATATTTTTTCAAGTTGTTGTTCAGTTAAATAATTTGTCTCCAGATTATATTGATCTGCAGTTTTTCGTAGTTTTCTTATTTTAATGTTTTCGGCTGTGAAAACAGCTTTTAGATTGTCTTGATTAAGTTTTGTTTTAATATTAAGTTTGGCGCCTCCAGTAAATTCTATGGAGTAGTTGTAACCCCAGTTGAAAATAGCATAGATTCCTGCAACTATAATAATTAAAGAAAAGGCAAAGTACCAAAATTTGTATTTGATAAAATCAATCATACTTAAAAAGAATTTGCAATATTCGTTTAGTGATAAAGACACCTGTAAACAGACTGATGACTACACCAATACCTAATGTCAGAGCAAAGCCTTTAATCAATCCAAACTGTGGCAAGAACTCCCAATTTAGAGGGTTAAATAGCAGTAAAGCTACAGCAAGCGTAGTAAAGTTGGCATCTTTTATGGTATCTAAAGCTCTACCAAAACCTAAATTAAAAGCAATTTTAGGATCTTTTCCTTTTCTTAGCTCTTCTTTAATTCTTTCAGATATTAAAATATTAGAGTCTACAGCCATACCTATAGATAGTATAAACCCTGCCAGACCAGATAGAGTAAGCACTACTGGTATTAGTTTAAAGATAGTTATGCTAATTATTCCGTATAAAATCAATGAGATTATTGCTACCACTCCAAACCTGCCGTAAATTATCAACATAAATAAAGCCACAGACAAAAGCCCAATACTGCCTGCAATCATACTCTTTTGAATCTCTTCCTTTCCCAAAGTAGGTGGTATTTTCTGTTGTTTTACGAGTTTCAATGAGACTGGCAGTGCGCCGCTGTTTATTTTTAAAGCAAGGTCTTTGGCTGTTTCAAGATTAAAGTTTCCTGAGATAACTGCTGAAGGTCCTGAGATCTTTTGTTGAACAATCGGCATTGATAGCAGAAACTCATCAATAAAGATAGCCAGTGGTTTGCCTACATTTTTTTCAGTGATTTTCTCAAATTTTTTACTGCCTTCTTCAGTAAAGATTAACTCTACTATTGGTTTGCCTGTTTGAGGGTCAAACTGAACCTGCGCTTTTTTAATATCTTTTCCTGTTAGATCTGTTGGATTGGAAAATGTTAATTCAGCACTGCCTGTTGCTGTTTGAGCGCTTTCTGATGCTGTTTGAGCGCTTGGTGTTGAGATCTGTACTTCTCTAAATGACAGTTGCGCTGTGTTTCCTATGAGTTCAACTGCTCTTTTAGGGTCTGTAATGCCTGGTAGAGCAGTCTGGATTCTGTAGCTATTTTGCGATTTGACTACAACGACAGATGGTTCAGCAACACCTAAATAATTTATTCTTTGTTCTATGATGCTTTTACTGGCTTCTAAGGCTGATTTCTTGTCCTCTTGCGTAATGTTTGAGGTGTCAGCTTCAAATATGAGCTCTGTACCTCCTTGGAGATCAAGTCCATAAAACATTTTAAATTCTTTGTTTATCTTTTTGCCAAATAAATTAAACGACAAAGTTCTGGGTTTTAAATTAAGCCAGATTAAAAAGATTATGATAAATGAAACAACAATAAATTTTAGTAATCTCGATATTTTCATAGTATTGAGAATTTTATTTCATTAATTTTTCTTCTTTGCCAATAATGACAACTTTTGGCTCAGTTAAAAAATTCCATAAAAATGGATCTTTGTTTTTTTTTCTAAACTCAAACTCATCTTTGGTCATAACTGTATAGTTAATTTCTCTGCCATAATCTTTTTCAATTTCAGAAATAAGTTTTACTATCTCAGGTAAAACTACAGTTCCTACAATAAGCAAATAAACTTCGGTTTTGTTTATCGGTGTTTTGGTTATGAATTTGTCTGAAAAAACAAGAAAGTTTATTTTGCCCAAGATTGGTTGGTTTTTTAAAATTAGCTTAATTGTTTTGCTGTTTTTAAAAAAAATATGTAGAAACTCTTGAAAATACAGCCAGTCTTTATTGGCCCTGAAAAAAGTTCTGTTTGATATTTGTTCTTTAATTACTACCTTTGCAGTTGTTAAGATGTCAAGTTCTCTTTTAACTCCATTAATCTCTTCTTTGATTTTCCTGGCGATCTGCCTGAGGTATAAAGCCTTATTGCAGTCTTCAAATAGGATCTGCATTATTTTTCTTCTGGTTCTGGATACAATTATTTTTTCCAACATCTTAATACTCTACTTTATTGCCTGTAGGTAAAATTTCTACAAAAATTTTTCCTGTTGGCAATTTTACCAAATTTCCGTCTGTGTCATAGAACTTGAAGTTATCTGTGGTCTTGTTTTTTCTCCAAGTAATTTCTTGGGCTAATCCATTGTAGAACAACAAACCATCACCTGTGCCAGTAAGTTTATATAACAAATGATGTTTTTCGTTGCCGGTTCTGGTTTCTTGCGCAAATAAAACTATGATAGTTCTAAAACTTAAAGGTTTGTTAGTATTAAGGTCTAAATGAGGTTTGCCGCCGTTTTCTCTTGTGTAGTGATTAGTTTCAGGGTTAAAATTCCAGACTACAGAAAAGTCATTGGCAAATTGATTGTTCCAAAAGCCAAAAGATATTTTTGAAACATCGCCGCTTTCAGTAATATTGTTGTCAAACTCCCAATTTTGAAAGTCTTCGTCCCATCTGATGCCATCGCTATCTACATCTGTTAGTTTCCTTTTATTGGCCGCATATTGCCACAACTTGTCTGTAGAGGTATAAACAGTGTGTTCAACTGCTCTGTCTTTTAATCTTTCATAATCTCTCCAGAAATATGGGAAAGGTACAGAGAATTGATTAAGATCATTATAAAGATTCCAGCCAAGGGTAACTATTAGACCTAAAGCATCGGTTGGTCCTTCAATGTTAGCTCCTCCTACATGAGCGTATAAAGGATAATTGCCGTAACCTTCAAGAATATTTATAAAATAAACTCTGGCTGATCTTACTGGTCCTACTGGCGAGACTGAATCGCAGTAATAAATAGCCAAAAACCTTGTTATACCTCCTTCAGCTACTGCTTCATATACAATATCCGCAGACTGTAAACCTGATTGAGGTCTAGCGTCTACATGATTTTCCACCATAATTCCCAGAGGTCGTCTTTTTTCCCATTCTTGCCTTTGCTGTTTTGTGTAGAGTTCTCCATTAAGAGGACAACTCTCGGTTTTGGGTTCATCAGGTTGTTTCTGGTCAGTTACACCTTCTGTTGGAGGTTTGTAACCTAAAGGATTTGAAAATTTGCTGTCAGTTCTGGCAAATATAGAGTATGATATTGAGGCTCCTGCAATTATGCTTAATGTTAGGGTAAACAGATATATCAACACTACATAAGGTTTATTTTTGATCATATTAGTTATTTTGTTTAATTGCTAACTCTATTGCCTGTTGTTCTTCAGGCGTTAAATTTTTGTTATTATTTGGGTTTACAATTTTAGGATATATTCTATATTGGTCTCCTGTGTAAATAAAGTTCAAAACAACTCCTGTTTTAGTTTCGTCTAAAAGAACAATTACAAAACTTTGATTTTCTTGTCCTTTTGGTGTGAAGGGATTATACCTTAATATATATCTGTACTTTAAATTTGCCTGGCTTTTAATTAATTGATCTTTAAAGTTCTTGTCTAATTTTGACAGTTCTAGTTTAGTTTTGTCAAGGTCTTTTATTAAGGATTCTATTGTTGAGATTAGATCTTTGTTGTCTTTGCTTTTAAAAAATCTATTGTAGGCTTTAAATAGTTTGAACAAATAAATGCTTGAAACAAAAAGCCAAGTTAATATAATAATGTCTAAGATATAGGTAAACATAATTTATGCTATTTTAAGTTTTTATAGCCTAATTGTCAATTTATATATTCTACTATTTATTCTTTGCTAAAACCTGTGTTTTTTTATAAGAGATTTGGTTAAACAACAGTTTGTAGTTATTCTGGCTGTTTTTTTGTTTTATTTGTAAAAGTTATGCTATAATTTCAGTTATGCCAAAGTATAAAGAATTAAGCGATTCAGAGATTGTTAATTTTTTTAAATCAGATATAACCAAAAGTTTGTTAACTTCTTTATTGATTTTTATTTTGCACTTTCTAGTCTTCTATTTCTTGACTGTCAAACAATTTGATCTCAGACAGTTTTTTATAAATTGATCCATGAGCTGTCAGTTTTGAACTGAAAACATACAATTTGTTTATAGGTATTTGTATTTTTATAGTTGTTTTCTCCAATAGTTTTTTCAGTTGAATGTATTGTTGTTTAGATGATCTTTTGCTTTTAGCTACTGTGATATGTGGAATAAATTTGTTTTGTGGTATATGCTGTAGGTAGTCTTGAAACTCTTGTTTTAGTTTATTGGCAAGCGATATAAGTTTTTGTTCTTTAAAAAAACTTAAATAAATAATTCTTTGTCTATTGGGAAAGATGTTGAGTTTATAGCTTGTAAGATTAAAGCCAGGTATTTCAAAAACAACTTTTTCTGTTCTTTTGGCAATTGAGTTTATCTTATCTTTATTAACTTCACCTAGAAAGACTAAAGTTAAATGATAATTTTCAGGTTCTACCCATTTGAATGTTTTATACTTTGTTTTTAGTAAACTTAAGTTTGAGTCAAGTTGTTTTTTGAAATTATGTGGCAAGTCTATACCTATAAAAACTCTAACTGTTGATGATGTCACTGGTTGAAAATCTAAATTTATAATTAATTATAATCAATTCAGCATTAACTAATTCTGCTTGTTTCCTTTTATTCGGTAATCTGTGATCATTTTCTGATACAGCAATATAGTTTGGTCTAATTTTTTTTACCATCTGCAAGTATTGATCAAAACCTCTTAAAACAGGTAATTTAATTACAAAATCTACATACTTTAAACAATCCAAAAGTTCAGCTCTTTGTTGTTGTTTGTGTACTGGCTTTCTTTTTTTGTTAATTATTGTTTCATCTGGTTCCAAAGCAATGATTAAAATATCTGCAATTTTTGCCGATTGCCTTATAAAATCAAGATGCCCGTAATGTATGAGATCAAAACAACCTCCTATAAGTGTTTTTGTTTTGTTTATTTTGTTTAAGGTTAATTGACAGTTATTGTAATCTAATATCATCTACAGGTACATCTTAGATTATAAAAAAGTAAAATTATTATACTATGTTTAAATCTGAAGTATTAGATGAACAACCTAAAGCAATTATAGTTGATTTTGGTCAGTCTGCATTTACTAAATGGTTAAAGAAAGCTCTAAAACAGCAAAATGTAACTGTTTTTTCTGGCAGGGCAAGGCCAACTTCGTTTTCAAAGTTTGATTATATTTTTATTATTGATCCTAGTTATAGTCAGTTTCAAAACTTATTGCCTTATTTAGATAAGTGTTTTTTAATTTTCTCTTCAAGGACTCAAGATCTATCTAAGATTTACAGTCAGATAACTAGATTGAAAAAACAGTACAAAACTGCTTTGATATTGTCGGATCTGGGGTTAGAAAAAATAGTAGACAGAGTCTTATGGTTCTTCTTCTCAGATTCCAATGTTAATTTTTTGCGAATTGGAATTGATAGTAAAGGCCAGATTAAGCAAAGTTTTAGATTAGATATAGTTAAAGTATTAGTTTATAAATTTTTTAACAGAAGTTTTCTGTTTAAATTCTCTCTTGTAGTTTTTTCTTTATATAATTTGTTAATTTGGATTAGTCTGTTTTTAAGTTTGTCTTTTTTCTACAAAAGGTTAGATTACTTCTCTGCTCAACAAGCCAAAAATTTGCTTAACATTTCAAGTTTTTTTTATAAACCTGTAAGGCCTTTGTATCATTTTTTTTTAATAGGAAGTTACAGCGATAGTTTGTTTAGTTTAGCAGATCTGTCTTTCTCAAGCTATGAAAAAGCAGTCAGGATTCAGTCTAATTTTAATAAGTTTTTAGAGCTTTTTGTTGGTGAGGATAAAAGCAACTCTGATATTGATCAGAGATATAAACTTTATGATACTTTAAAAACTGATCTTGCTGAAATTGATCAAGATTTAAAATTAATAAGATCAAACTTTTGGTTAAGTTTGTCGTTTTTATCAAAAACAAAAAATAGAGTAGATGAGGTTGTTTCCGCCTTAGATAATTTTTTGCCAATTGTAGAAAGTTTAGATCAGATCTTTCCTAACAGAACTAAAAAATATTTAATCTTTTTTGCCAATAATATGGAGTTAAGACCAGGCGGTGGTTTTTTGGGTTCTTTTGCTATTGTAGAAACTAAATATTTAGGAGTTAAAGATTTAAGATTTTACGATGTTTATGACGCCGATGGACAGCTTAAGGAATATGTTCAGCCTCCAAAAGCAATAGAGCAGTATTTAGGTCAACCTTACTGGTTTTTAAGAGACTCAAATTTTTCACCAGATACTTTAGAAAATTTTGAGTTTGCCAAAAGGTTTTTAGAGCTTGAAATGGGTGAGAAAGATTTTTCAGGTATGTTAGTAGTTACAGTCTCTGCTATTCAGAAGGTGCTTTCTGCTTACGGAGATGTTTATCTGCCTTCGTATAATGATAAAATAAACGCCGAAAACTTTTATGTAAAGACACAGTATTATGTTCATAAAGACTTTTTCCCGGGTTCAATTAGAAAAAAAGATTTTATAGGGGATCTTTACAAACAGATGATAATTGACTTAGAGTTTGCAGATAAAGAAAAATTGATAAAAGAGTTGATTTCTGCATTAGATGAAAAATATATAGTGGCTTATTTTCAAGATCCTAGTATCCAAAAAATTTTTGATAATCTTTTTTGGTCAGGAAGAATGTTTTTACCAAAATGTTTAGTACAGACTAAATCTAACTGCATTCCGGATTTAGTTTTTCCTGTATCTGCTAATTTAGGTGTTAATAAAGCCAATTATTATGTCAAAGAGAGTCTTAAGATAACTGTTGATTTTAAAGCTGATGGTCGCATAAAAAAGAAAATAGATTATTTGCTACACAATACCGCGCTTGAGACTATTTTTTTAGGAGGCAATTACAAAAATTATTTTAGAATTTTTTTGCCTAGAGGAATCAACTCTGAGCTGTTTTATTTTAATGGCAAACTTGAGCCTGTTGATAAATATGTTTATGCATCAGAGTTTTTGACTAATGATTATGAGGTTGTCAGAAGGTTTTTTACTGTGCCTTTAAACTCGAAGGTAGAAATCAGTTTGGAATATTATATTGACAAAAAATTACAAAGAGGTAGGAATTTTTATCAATTAATTGTTCAAAAGCAGATAGGAGCTGGAAATATGGACTTTGAACTTGAGGTTTTAAAAGATAATGGTATAACTTTAGTTAATCAAAATTTTTATGGAGTTGTAAAAAATAACGCAGTTGTATATAATACAAACTTATCAGGAGATAAAATATTCTTAATAGAAGTTGTCAAAGAATAATTATGAAAACAGACAAAAAAATTCAACTTAAAGCAGAAGTTAGAGAAAAAACAGGAAAAAGAACCAATAAAAAGCTGAGACGAGAAGGAAAGATCCCAGGCAATATATTTGGTAGAGATTTTAAATCCCAAGCAGTGGCTGTAGATCATGGTGAGTTTCATAGGGTTTATAAACAGGCTGGTAGAACATCAGTCGTTTATATCAAACTTGATAAAAAAGAACTGCCTGTATTGATAAATCATATTGAGTATCATCCTTTAACAACAGATTTTCTACACATTGATTTTAAAAAGATTGATCTTAAACAAAAAGTTTCAGCTGAGGTTAATGTTAAGGTTGTTGGCGAATCTCCGGCGGTTAAAGAAGGAGCAGAATTGATTTTGCAGTCTCCTACAGTTGAGGTTGAGGCTTTACCAGAGGATATGCCTTCTGAGATTAAGGTTGATATTTCAAACATAAAAGAAAGTGGTGTTGAGATTAAGGTTTCAGATCTGCCCAAATCTGATAAGTATGAGATTTTAGACGACCCTGACAAAGTTTTGGTTGTTATAGCAGAGCACACTGTAGAAGAAGTAGAGACTCCAGCAGAACCTGTAGCTGAAGCTGAAAAAGCTGAACAGGAGGGCAAACCTGAGGCTGAACAAGAACCAGAAGAAAATAAAGAAGAAGCCAAAAAGTAAAAAACACAGTATATGCTTAATGTTTAAGTTGTAAAAAACAAACAGCTTAACAAAAAAATTATCTTCGTGGTAAAATATATTTTATGGTAATAACAAGAAATGAATTTATCTTAGCTATAAACCAAATTGCAAGTGAGCGAGGTATTGCTCCAGAAGATGTTTTTGCTTCTATAGAAGAGGCTGTTTTAGTAGCTTATAGAAAAGAGACTGATGATGACAGTGAAGAGATATTCGCAAAAATTGATCCTCAAACAGGAGAGGTTAAGATTTTAGATAAACAAGGCAATGATATAACTCCTAAAAACTTTGGCAGAATTGCGGCTCAGACAGCAAAACAGGTTATTTTACAAAAAATAAGAACAGTTGAGAAATTAAGAACAATCAAAGCCTTTGAAGAGAGAGTTGGCGACATTGTTAAAGCAAGAGTAATAAGAAGAGACAATCGTAATGTTTATATGGATATTGGCAGAGCAGAAGGATTGCTTCCAGTTGAGGAACAAGTTGATAAAGAAAACTACAAACCTAATTCAGTTTTCACAGTTTTGATTAAGGAGATTAGAGAGGATAAATTCGGCAATCAGAGAATTATTTTATCTAGAAGGGATAACAGGCTTTTGGAGCAGTTATTAAGAAGAGAAGTGCCTGAGATTGAGTCTGGAGCAGTTGAGATTAAGAAAATAGTTAGAGCTCCTGGTGAAAGAGCAAAGGTTGCTGTATATTCAAAAAGCAAAATAATAGACGCAGTCGGAGCCTGTGTGGGTCAGAAAGGTGTTAGAGTTCAGACAATCACAAAAGAATTAGGAGAGAATGAAAAGATTGATATCTTAAATTATAGTCAAGATTTAAAAGAAATGATAAGATCAGCTTTAGCTCCGGCAAAAGTTGAAAAAATTGAGGTTGATGAAAAGAATAAAACAGCTAAAGTATATGTAAATGAAGATCAGGCCGCTTTAGCAATAGGTCAAAAAGGTGTTAATGTAAACCTAACAGTGAAACTTACAGGTTATGATATTGATATAATTCAGGTAAAATCAGATACTTCTGAAACAGATAATTCTTTTAAAGATACACAACAAGCTGAAAAAAAATCAGAGAAGTCATAAGTTAAAATAAAAAGATGGCAAAACATCCAAGACCGCCTGTTGTGGTGGTATTAGGACATGTAGATCATGGCAAAACAACCTTGCTTGATTATATTAGAAAGTCTCATTTGGCTGAAAAAGAGGCAGGGGCAATAACTCAAAGTATTGGCGCTTATGAGATCACTGTGGGAAAAACTGATTACTCAGTTGATAAAATAACTTTTATTGATACTCCAGGTCATGAAGTTTTTTCAAACTTAAGAGCAAGAGGCTCTGATATTGCAGATTTGGCAATATTGGTAATAGACGCAAAAGAGTCTGTAAAACCTCAAACAGTGGAATCAATAGAATTGATTAAAAAAACAAAGCTACCGTTTATAACAGCTTTAAACAAAATTGACTTGCCTTCAGCTAATGTTGACAGAGTTATTAGAGATCTTGCCAAATTTAACATTATTGCTGAGAAAATGGGTGGAGATGTAATTTGTCTGCCAATATCTGCCAAAACAGGACAGGGAGTCTCTGATTTGCTTGAAGCAGTTTTGCTTTTGGCAGAGGATAGAAAACTAACCTATGATGATCAGGCTCCATTTTTAGGATATATAGTAGAAAGCAAAAAAACACCAGCAGGAATAGTTGGCTCAGTGATTGTTAAAGATGGTTTAGTATCAGTGGGTGATACCTTATATACCTCAAATCAACAGTTTAAAGTAAGGTCAATGCTTGATGATTTAGGCAGACAGGTTGATACTGCTTATCCCTCAAAGCCTGTTGAGGTTTTAGGTTTTAATCAACTGCCAAAAGCAGGAGATCCTGTATCAACAGATAAGGATCAAATTAAATCATTTCAAGATCAAACAACGCAGTCGGTTAATAAGTTTAGCCAGTTTTTATCCAGATCTAAACTGAAAAAGTTAAAGGTTATAGTAAAAGCCGATACTTTAGGGTCTTTAGAGGCTATAGAATCAAAGATATCAGAGAATGATAGGTTAGAGATAGTAGCTTCAGATGTTGGTGTTATAAACAAAAACGATGTTTTGTTGGCTAAATCTTCAAAAGCCTTAATACTTGGTTTTAATGTGAAAGTTGAGGAGTCTGCTGAACTTGCGGCTAAAGATCTAAAAATCGGGATTAGAGTTTATGATTTAATCTATGAATTGCTTGATGAGTTAGATGAGGTTGTTTTGTTTTTAGAACAAAAAGAAGAAGAGGAAAAAGTAAAAGCAGAAGCAAAAGTTTTGGCGCAGTTTGTTAAAGATGGAAGCAGAGTTTTTGGTGCCAAAGTAACTAAAGGCAAGTTAAAGCTGGGTATGCAGATTAAAATATACCGCAATGATACTCTTATAGGATCCTCAAAGATCTCCTCATTAAGAATTAGAGCAAAAGATGTTGATGAAGTAAAGTCTGGTCAAGAATTTGGTTTCACAGTTTATCCGCAACTTGACATTAAAGTGGGTGATGTGATAAAATATATCCTGTAGTATAAATTATAAAATAAAAGATGCAGATGCCAGGTGGTTTTCAAAATAATAACAATAACAGTTTAGATGAGATAGCGGCTGAATTAGAAAAACTTAAAAGTGGTATTATTGCAGTTTCTGATACTCCTTCTTTGGACGATTTAGCTTCTGCTTGTAGTTTGTATCTAGCTTTGATGAAAAAGGGTTTAGATGTTTATCTTTACTCAGAAAAGAAAATAGACTCTAAAATAATTGGATCTGATAAGTTCAGTCAAAGGTTTGAAGTATCAGGAAATAATCTTGAGATCAGTTTTCCTTACCAAGAGGGTTCTGTAAATGATGTTAGCGCTAAAATAGAAAATGGCAAATTTGTTATAGTTTTGGTTCCTGCTGAAGGCTCAACTCCGCCAGATCCTAAAGAGGTTAAGTTTGATAGAGTTGGAGGCTCAGTTGATTTTATAATTACAGTAGGAGTTTCTAATCTAAGAAAACTCGGTTCTATTTATACCGAGAAAAAAGACTTGATTGATTCAGCTCAAATTATAAACCTAGACCGTCAGTTTGGCAATAATTATTTTGGGGTTTTAAACTTTGTGGCAACTAGTTTTTCTTCAATCTCTGAGATTGTGTATCAGTTAATATCAAAACTTAAAGTTGAGTTGGATCAAGATATAGCAACAAATCTTTATATTGGTTTAGTCTCAGCCAGTAATTTTTTCAGATCAATGAATGTAAAGCCAGAAACTTTTGAGATCGCATCGTATCTTCATAAAGTTGGTGTGAAAAAAGATGTTGCTAATGCTGTTTTAAACCAACTTAATACATCTGGATCCTCATCTGTTTCTGCTTTTTCAGCCTCAGGTTCAGGTTCCAACACAGGTCCAAGATTAGACAGACTTACTAGTTTTGGTTTTCCAAAAAATTTAGGTTCTACAGTTGTGACTCAACCAACTCAACCTGTGGTGGCAGAAAATCGTGGTTCTGGAGAAATTAAAACAGACCAAGATAAAAAAACTCAGCCTAAAGCTCCAGAGGATTGGTTGAAACCAAAGATCTTTACTAGTAAAGATCAATAATCTTAATTTTGTTTGATTACAGTAAAAGTTTTTTCTATAGTTCTACCGTTTGCTCCAATAACTTTAATCTTGATTATGTTTTTGTCTTCAAGCAGAGGGTACTTAAGGCTAAACTTGCCTTCAGGGTCTGGTTGTAAATCATTATCGTTTATCTTTATTTGCGAGTCTTTTTCTGCTTGACCTTCTATTTGAATGTAATCTTTTTTTACAGTTATATTATTTTGTTTGGGTGAATTAATAATTAGTTTTGGAGGTTTTAAAAACAAATAAAATTGAAAACCTAAAAATATTATAAATATAGAGCTTAAGATTAACAAACTCAGACTTAGTCTAGTTTTAATTTTGACAAAAGGATTTTCATTTATTTTTTTCTCTCTAAACTCTAGTTTTTCAAAGCTGTCGTATTCTGCTCTAAAGTAAGCCATGATTTTTTCAGTATCCTCATTTAATGTTTTTGCATAACTTTTTACAATTCCTTGGGCATAAACTTTAGATGGAAAGATCTTCCAGTTGCCAGACTCAACAGCTTTAAGAAATTTGATCTTGATTAAAGTTGATTTAGCAATATCTTCAAGACTTAGGTTTTTTTTGAGTCTTGCGTCTTTAAGAATTTTACCTACAGTTATCATTTTTCTCTTTGAATATACTCCTGCGTTTCAGGATTTATAATTATTTTGTCGCCTTTGTTTATAAATAAAGGTACCATAATTGTTAAATTGCCGGTTACTACTGCGGGTTTTCTGCCTGCAGATACTCTATTGCCTTTTACTCCAGCTTCTGTTTCTAAAACCTCGACCTTTAATCTGTTTGGAAGTTTAATCTGTAAAATATTATCATCTGAGATATAGCAAAGATACTCTTTCCCTTCTTGAAGTAATCCTTGAATTTCAGCTATTGTTTGATTTGTTGTTTCATACTGGTTGTAATTGTCGTTGTCTAGAAAATAAAACTTAGAACCTTCTTGGTACAGAAATGTAAGTTTTTTAATTACTACATCTACAGCCTCTACCTCATCGTCGGTTTTAAAGGTTTTGGTAATTGTATTAAGCGACTGTATGTCTTTAAGTTTAATTTTAATCAGAGCGCTTCCTCTGCCTCTGTAATTGAACTCTGTATCTGTAACTTGGTAGGTATTGCCATTAAGTTTTATAAAATCGCCTTTTTTTAAGTCGCCTGTGTATGCTTTCATAATTTGTTAATTTTAACAGATGCCAAGTTATTTTAAAGGGCTGTCTTATGTTTGTAGTAAGTTTTTATATACTCTGTTATTGATTTTGGCATTTTATTTCTAGTAATATTCTGTTGTCTAAAATTGATTGTTTTGCTTTTATTATCTGACAGAAAGATTCTTTAGATATCTAATACTTTATTAGTTTTATAGTTTATCTGTTTAAGGTTTTTTTGAGCAAATGGGTTGATCTTGTTTTTTTGTATTTTTTTGGAGTAAATTTTGCTCTTGACAAATATTAGCAGAGTTGGTATTATTTTGCTAAATATGATAGAAATAGATTTAACTCAGAGACAGCTTGATATTTTAAAAAAAATTATTGAGGAGTATACTAACACAGGTTTGCCTGTGGGATCAGAACTGCTTGAGAAAAAATATAAGATAGGAGCTTCTCCTGCAACTATTCGTAATGAGATGGTGGTACTGGCTAAGAAGGGTTATTTAAGCAAGTCTTATTTTTCATCTGGCAGGATACCCACAGCAAAGGCTTATCGTTTGTATATTCAGCATATGATGGAGCCAAGTGATATTACAACAGCAGAGGCAGTTGGTTTTAAAAATAGTATTTGGGATGATAGAAAAGAGTTTCATAAACTGTTGCAGAACTCTACAAGAGTTTTGGCTTTAAAGACTAGGTTGCTGTGTATTGCGTTAAGTCAAGAAGGAGATCTTTATTTCTCTGGAGTTGCCAATATCTTAAATTTTCAGGAGTTTTTAGAGGAAGAAGAAAAGTTGCCTACGATTTTCTCAAAGTTTGAAGATGATGTGTTTTGGACCCATATTATAAAAAGAATTGAAAAACTTCATGAAGACTTAATGATATTTTTAGGCGAAGAAGATATTCAAGATCCTACCTTTGACAACTTGGCTGGAGTAATGGCAGAGTTTCAGGGAAGATCTATTTCTGGTTATATTGGTGTTGTGGGAACTAAAAGGATCTATTATGATGAGGTGATTCCTAAGGTTAAGTATATGTCTTCTTTAATATCCGAGATTTTAGTTAACGAAGGTTATTAGTTTAAGATTTCTGTTTTATGCCGGTTGGTAAATCAAAAAAAACTGAGAATGCTGATGATTATAAGCAAAAATATTTGAGAGCTTTGGCTGATTATCAGAATTTGCTCAAGAGGGTAGAGCAAGAGAAGCAAAGAATTGAACAAGAAGTTGCCTTTAGTTTTTGGCAAAGATTTTTAGATATTTATGAGGATATGTTAAGAGCTGATGTGTTTGTAAAAGATCAAGGTTTAAAGATGATTTTGGATAAGATGAAGAAGTTTTTGAAGGATTCTGGAGTTTCTGAGGTTGAGTTGGAAGGCAAAAAGTTCGATCCGGAGTTGGCTGAGGTTGTGGATGTTGTATCGTGTTCAGATGATCAAGAAGACAACACAGTCTCAAAAGTTTACCGAAAAGCCTACAAACTTTTTGACAAAGTTTTGCAGGTTGGAAAAGTTCAGGTTAAAAAGAAAAGTTAAAAGTTTTTATATTTTGAAACTATGGGAAAAATAATTGGTATTGATTTGGGAACAACAAACTCAGTTGTTGCAGTTATGGAAGGAGGACAACCTAAAGTTATTCCTTCTCAAGAAGGAAGAAATGTCACTCCTTCAGTTGTTGATCCTATCAAAAGAATAGTTGGCGATACTGCCAAGAGACAGATGCTTTTGCATCCTGACAAGATAATCTTTTCCATCAAAAGGTTGATGGGTAAGAAGTACAGCGATGAGTCTGTTCAAAGAGACATAAAATGGTTGCCTTACAAGATTAAAGAAGGCAAAAATGGAAAAGCGGTAGTTGAGGTTGATGGCAAGACTTTTACTCCAGAGGAGATTTCTGCAATGATTTTGCAAAAACTTAAAGCAGATGCTGAGGCTTATCTAGGTGAAAAGGTTGAACGAGCTGTTATTACAGTTCCTGCTTACTTTGATGACTCTCAAAGGCAGGCTACTAAACAGGCTGGTGAGATTGCAGGCTTGAAGGTTGAAAGAATATTAAACGAGCCTACAGCGGCGGCTTTAGCTTATGGTCTTGACAAAAAGCATTCTCATACTATAGCTGTTTATGATCTAGGCGGTGGAACCTTTGACATTACAATACTTGAGTTAGGAGAAGGTGTTTTTGAGGTTAAGGCCACTAATGGTGATACTCATTTAGGTGGTGATGACTTTGATAAAGCTATATTAGATTATGTTGCTGAAGAGTTTAAAAAAGAGTATGGCATAGATTTAAGGCAAGATCCTCAGGCTTTGCAAAGATTGCGTGATGCCTCTGAAAAAGCTAAGATTGAATTGTCAAGTTCTATGGAGACAGAGATTAATCTGCCTTTTATTACAGTTAAAGACAATCAACCTTTGCACCTGGTTTACAAACTTACCAGAGCTAAATTAGAGAGTTTAGTAGAAGAACTTATTAAAAAGACATTTGAACCTGTAAAAGAGTGTCTTAAAGACGCAAAATTAACTGCAGATAAAATAGACGAGGTAATCTTAGTCGGCGGTATGACTAGGATGCCAAAGATTATCCAAGAGGTTAAAAACTTTTTTGGCAAAGATCCTCATAGAGGTATTAACCCAGATGAGGTTGTTGCTCTAGGAGCGGCTGTTCAGGCTGGCATTATAACAGGAGAGGCAAAAGATGTTGTTTTATTAGATGTAACGCCTCTTACTTTAGGTGTTGAAACATTAGGTGGTGTGATGACGCCTCTGATTCCTAGGAATACAACAATTCCTACCTCAAAATCTGAGGTCTTTACAACAGCCGCTGATAATCAAACTCAGGTAGAGATTCATATTCTGCAGGGAGAGAGGCCAATGGCAAAAGATAATAAATCTTTAGGTAGATTTATTTTAGAAGGTATACCACCAGCGCCAAGAGGTGTGCCTCAGATTGAGGTTAGTTTTGATTTAGATGCCAATGGTATCTTGACTGTAACAGCAAAAGATAAGGCAACTGGCAAAAAACAGTCTATAACAATAAAAGGATCTACTGGTTTGAGTGAAGAAGAAATTGAGAAAATGAAACAAGAAGCTGAGGCTCATAAACAAGAGGATGAGAGAATGAAGGAATTGATTGAAGAGAAAAACAGGGCTGACTCAATTGTTTATACAGCTGAAAAAATGCTTAAAGACAATAAGGATAAATTATCAGATGATGAAAAGAAGAAAATTGAACAACTTATTGCTGAGGTAAGGGAATTAACTGGAAAAGATGATGTTTCTAAAGATGATCTACAAGCTAAAACTCAAGCCTTATCAGATTATATCCAAGAAATAGGAGCAAGAATGTATAGTCAAGGTCAGTCAGATAACAAAGGAACTGATGATAAGAGTAATGACAGTAAAGATAAGAGCTCTGATGACAAACCAGAGGAAGGCGAAGTTGTTGATTAAAACTTATGAAAGATTATTATGAAATATTGGGAGTTTCAAAGACTGCCAGTGCTGATGAAATAAAAAAAGCCTATCGCAAATTAGCATTGCAGTGGCATCCTGATAAGAACAAATCTCCAGAGGCAGAGAAAAAGTTTAAGGAGATCAATGAGGCTTATCAGGTTTTGTCTGATCCTGAAAAACGCAAATTATACGATACTTATGGTCATTCAGCTTTTTCAGGATCTGCAGGCACTGGCAGTGAAGGTTTTGGAAGGCAGAGGAGCTATAGTTATAGGCAAGGCCCTTTTGAATATATCTATACTACTTTTGGTGGTGAAAACCCTTTTGATGTAGAGTTTGGGGGTTTCACCGATCCGTTTGAGGTGTTTGAAAGTTTTTTTGGAGGAGCTTCGCCTTTTAATAGGAAGAAGAGAGATGTGTATCAGATAAATATAACCTTTAAAGAGGCTTTTGAAGGAACAGAAAAAACAGTAGTTATAAAAGGTAAACAAAAAAAGATTAAGATTCCTGCAGGTATTGATGATGGTCAGAGAATAAGATACTCTGATTTTGATATTTTAGTTAGAGTTTCGCCAGATAGTAGATTTCAACGCAAAGGTCAGGATCTTTATGTTGTTGAGACAATAGATTATCCTACTGCAGTGTTGGGTGGAGAAGCAGAGATTGAGACTTTAGATGGCAAAGTTAAGGTAAAGGTAAAACCAGGTACTCAAGATGGTTCAATGTTAAGATTAAAAGGCAAAGGTATGCCATATGTTAGGGGTTCTGGTCGTGGAGATTTATATGTAGTATTTAAGATCTCTATCCCCAGCAAAGTATCTTCTAAAGCTAAACAAATTCTAAAGGAATTGGCAAAGGAACTAAATAATTGAATAAATAAACAGTGGTGTTATAATAATTATATTTATAAATTCTTACTTTAATGAAACGATATTTTATTACAGATATAATAAACAAAGTTGATCAGGAAGTTGAACTTTATGGTTGGGTTAACTCAATTAGGGATCATAAAAAAGTTGTTTTTATAGATTTAAGAGACAGAAGTGGATTAGTCCAGTTAGTAGGAGATGAGAGTTTGTCTAAACTTTCTGTTGAAGATGTAGTTTATATAAAAGGAAAGGTTAAAAAAAGACCACAACATTTGGTTAATCCTAATTTAGAGACTGGAGAGATTGAGGTTGAGGTTGTTTCATTTGAAAAATTATCTTCTGCTGATGTTTTGCCATTTAATATATCTGATTTAGGTTATGATCTTGATGAGCAGATCAGACTTAAATATCGTTATCTGGATTTAAGGCGGGACAGAATGAAGAGGAATCTTTTTTACAGGCAGAGGGTTTTGTCTGAGGTAAGAAAGTTTTTAGCTTCAAGGCAGTTTTGGGAAGTAGATACTCCGATATTAACCAAGTCTACACCAGAAGGAGCTAGAGATTTTATAGTGCCGTCAAGGTTAAAAAAAGGCAAGTTTTACGCGCTTCCTCAATCTCCTCAGCAGTACAAACAGCTATTGATGGTTGCTGGAGTTGAAAGATATTTTCAGATAGCCAGATGTTTTAGAGATGAGGATCCTAGAGCCGATAGGGCTTATGGCGAGTTTACGCAGATTGATATAGAGATGTCTTTTGTAACTCAAGAGGATATAAGACGGTTAGTAGAACAAATGATTATTGAGATAATAGAAAAAGTTTTTCCAGAGAAAAAGATATTGCAGGTACCATTTCCAATAATTGATTATCAAACTGCTATAAAAAAATATAATACAGACAGACCAGATATAAGAGAGAGTAAAGATGAAAATGTTTTGGCTTTTTGTTGGGTAGTAGATTTTCCTGCTTTTGAATGGAGTGATGAAGAAAAAAGATGGACAGCTGTTCATCATCCTTTTACCTCGCCAAAAAAAGAGGATTTAAAGTATTTAGAACAAGGAGAGTATGATAAGGTCAGAGCTGATCAATACGATTTAGCCTTAAATGGGTTTGAGGTTGCTGGAGGTTCAATAAGAATTACTGATCCTAATTTGCAGAGCAAAATTTTTCAGATTATGGGGCATTCAGAAGCTGATGTGAAAAAAAAGTTTGGACATCTGCTTAAGGCATTCAGTTATGGAGTTCCGCCCCATGGTGGAATTGCTATTGGTTTTGACAGACTTTTGCAGGTTATTTTAAATGAAAGATCGGTTAGAGAGGTTATTGCTTTCCCTGCTACTTCTGGAGGTGTTACTGCAGTGATGTCTGCGCCAGATAAAGTCTCGGATGAACAACTTAAGGAGCTCGGTATTGCTGTGATTGAAGAATAAACTAAATTTAGTATTTTTAATATATGGCAAGAATTGATCAAATAGGAGTATTTATTTTGTTAGTTCTTTTGCTTTTGTTTTATCCAGGAGACAATCTAACAGCAAAAAAAATTCATAATAACTTATATACATCTAATTTTAGTTTGAAACTAGATCAAAAAAAAACTGATGATAAACTTATTAAGATTGACAAAATTTATACAATTGTAGATTATGCGCCAGTATTAGCTTTAACAGCAAAAGCAGTCTATATTTATACCAAAGACTCAAATATTGTTTTGTATCAGAAAAATCAGGATTTAAAAATATATCCTGCCTCTTTAACTAAAATACTTACAGCAATAACAGCATTAAAGTTTTATGATCTAGATGATGTAATTAGAGTATCTAGAGATATTACAGAAGGTCGCGTTATGGGTATTGTTTCTGGACAACGCTTTACAGTTGAAAGTTTGATTTATGGTATTTTGATTCATTCTGCCAATGATGCGGCCTACGCTTTGGCTGATGGAGTAAATTTCCAAGATTTTATTGATCAGATGAACAACACAGCTTTAGAGTTGGGTATGCAAAACTCTCATTTTACAAACCCAGCTGGTTTTGATGATCCTAATCACTATACTACTGTTTCGGATTTAGCAAAAGTTGTTAATTCTTTTTTAAAAGATCCTTTTTTAAAAAAAGTTGTTGGCATAAAAGAGATTACTATTTCAGATGCTGATTTTAAATCCTTTTATAGACTTGAAAATGTGAATCAGTTGTTGGGAGATATACCTGGAGTAGCAGGTTTAAAAACTGGGTTTACGCCTAACGCAGGTGAGAACTTAGTTACACTGTACAAGCATCCACAGGCTGGTGATATTGTCATAATTTTAGTGGGAAGCTCAGATAGGTTCTTGGAGACTAGGTCAATTATTAACTGGCTAAACTCTAATTTAGCAGTATCGTTTCTTAATTAATTAGACTCAATGTATTCAGGTGTTATCGCAGGCACATAAGCTATAAAGTCCTTACCTAAAAAAACATAGTAAGGCAAAAGATATTCGCTTTTATCAGGTGCATAAAGATAGCCTAAAAACATTTTGCTAATCTCTATTTTTGTAGTATCTTCACCAGGTTTTAAGGTAATGATAGCTTTTTTTTCTTTAAGATTTTGCCAGGCTTGGTCTCCTGTGATTAAAGGATATACTCCAATTTCATTGCTAAAGTCTTTATCTTGAATACTGGCTGAGATTATTATTGGCCTTGATTCAATTATTGGAGTAGGAGTTGGAGTTGGAGTTTGTTCTGGATCCTGGTTTTGATTATCTGTTTGGTTTGTTGGTTCAGTTGCTGGTATTTGTTTGGTTTCTAAAGCAACAATTATGTAATTTGGACTTTTGTCGTAGTCTTCAGTTATAATTGGTATTCCGTTTATATCATTTGGGTAAAGATCAATTCTGAGACTGTTGGCAGACTGTTTGGTCTCTGTTACTTTAAATTTGCCTGTTTCATCTATTTTCAAATAGGTTAAGTTCATTTTTCCGTTAATTAAGTTGTCTGTGTATTTGTTGACTTCATTCAGTTTTTCTTTAGCAATTGTCACCAGGTCATTTTCAGTTAAATTAGCAATAGAAAGATTTTGTGCAATCTGAGTTAGGTAAGAATTTTTCAGTTGGTATTTGAAACTAAAATCTGTTATTTGAATCTCTAATTGTTTTTCTGTTGTTTCAAAGTTGATTAAGGTGTCTTGCCTTGTTGGTTGTAGTTTTTCTGTATCAAAACCCAATGTTTTTGCCATAAGGTATGATCTTTCAAGATAGGTAAGTACTGGTGTTGTCTTTTCAAATTTTAGAACTTGAGCGCTATTTGAAGCTGTAATTGGAACTCCTTCTATGGTGTCTAATATAAACTCAATATTTGGTGATATAGTTTGTTCTGTTTCTAGTTTAGGCAGTTTTATTTTTCCAAATACAGGATTTATTTCTAACTTATTTTTCGTTGTAGTCGGTTGTTTTGTTTGATTTGATAATCTAATCAGTAAATTAAGAGTAAAGATTAACAGAATAACAAAAATACCTCCTAAAACTATTAGTATGCCATACTTTCTAATAAAGTATGAGATCTCTGTAAGATTCATATTAAGTTAGTAGGCGTCTTTTTTAAAAAATTATTAATGTTTGATATTGTTGTCATAGTTATTCTGTCTAATGCTTCTTTGGTGTTGAAAGCATTGTGGGGAGTTACTATTATTTTAGGATGGTTTATTAGTATATGGTTTATAAGAACCTCTTTGTAATTAAGATTGCTGTTTATTTTTCCTGTTAGTATCTCTACTTCTTCTTGCAAATCATCTTCTTCTTCAAGTACATCTAGACCAGCCATAGCAATATGGTTATCCTCAATAGCGCAAAGCAAGGCTGATTGATCTATAAGACCGCCACGAGCAGTGTTTATAATAATTGATCCTTTTTTACAGAGTTTTAGCGTATCTTTATTCAAAATATGATAAGTTTCTTCAGTTAGCGGAAGATGCAGACTTAATATGTCTGATTTTTGTAGGACTGTTTTAAGGTCAGCAAATTTAAGGTTGTATTTTTTTTCAAATTCTGGGTATCTGCTTCTGTTGTAAACCAATATTTTCATGCCAAAGCCATCAGCAATTTTTGCAGTTTCCTTGCCTATTTTTCCAAATCCTAATAATCCTAATGTTTTGTTGTAAAGTTCAAAACCTCTTATCTTTGATCTGTTTAAAGGTTTTTGCAGTTTTGCCATTTGAATTGATTCATTAAGTTTTTTTGTTATTTCCAGTATTAAAGCAAACGCGTACTCTGCTACAGTTTTGCTTCCATAGTCTGGAACATTTGATACTAAAATCTTTTTATCTTTACAGTAATTAAGATCAATATGATCATAACCTGTTGATCTGGTTGTAATGTATTTAAGGTTTGGTAATTTCTCCAGGTTTTCTTTGTTGAATTTTGAGTAAATAAACCCTGAAATAATCTCTGCTGTTTTATACTTCTCAGCTGTTTGGCTGTCAAAAGGAGATTTTTCCAATATCGCTGAAGGATAAGCCTTGGCTATTTTAGATCTTTCCCATTTTTGTACATCAAAAAAAACAATCTTCATAATATTTTATGATATAATGTTTTAATCAACAAATCAATCTAATTATCTTGATCAACCAGGGGTGGCAGAGTGGACAATTGCACCAGTCTGTAAAACTGGCGGGTTAATTCCCTACGGAGGTTCGAATCCTCCCCCCTGGACCAAGAATTAAGATAGCAAATTACAACTGTTATCTTGTGATAAAATATATTAAAGTTTGGGATCGTAGCTCAGCTGGTTAGAGCGCAGCCCTGTCAAGGCTGAGGTCGCGGGTTCAAGTCCCGTCGGTCCCGCAGAGATTTTAGGTATTAAAATTATCTTCTTGTTTAATGTTTAATTATTTTTGTGATTCTTTATAATAATACAAAGTAAAATGAACTTAAATCTTATGCGAAAATTAGGTTTGTTTTCATTTTTTTTCTTAATTTTCAGTTTTACTGTTTTGGCTGAAAGCAATAGCAAAGTTTTTAAGGCGAGGGTAGTTAATGTAAAAAACGAATCTGTAAATAAGATAGACAATTTAGAGACTGTAACACAGAACTTGGAGTTAATTGTTTTAACAGGCCAGTTAAAAGGCAAAACAATTAATGCTTTAAATCAGGGTAGTATTGATTCTAGTCGTATTTATAAGATTGGAGATGAGGTTGTTGTTTCAGAATTGGTTTTAGATTCTGAAAAAAAACAGTATTTGGTTTTGGATTATGCTAGGCAAAACTCATTGATCTTTATTTTTTTAATATTTGTTCTTGTGGTTATTCTGATTGCTAGGAGAAAAGGAATGTTTTCATTACTGGGTTTATTGTCTTCGGTTGTGTTTATAATTTATTTTTTTCTGCCTAGTCTTGCCAAAGGAGAAAATCCTTTTGTTGTTTCTATTTTATCTATTTTATTTATTTTGTGCTTTATTTTTCCTTTATCTCATGGTTTAAACAGAAAAACTTTTATAGCAGGATTGGCCACATTTTTTTCTTTGTTTATTACAATGATTTTGGCAGAGTATTTTATAATGATTGCAAAAATATCTGGCATGGCCGATGAGTCTGCAATTTTTTTGCAACTTAGCAATCCAAGTTTGTTTAATATAAAAGGGATTTTTACAGCTTCAGTATTGATTGGTTGTTTAGGAGTTTTAGATGATGTTACTATTTCTCAGGTTTCAGTAGTTGAAGAGTTGTTTTTGAATACTAAAAAATCTGCTGATGATATTTTCAGATCAGCTATGAAGATCGGTCAAGATCATATAAACATCTTTGGGTTAATACTTTGTTTTTGGTATATATAAGTTCTTTTTTTGCCTATGTTTATATTGTTTTATAATAACAGTCAGCCTGTGTGGTTTGTTATCAATAATGAGTTTTTAGCTGAGGATATAGTAAGAAGTCTTACTGCAAGTATTGGTCTTGTTTTGTCTGTGCCAATAACTACTTTATTATCTGTATTCTTATATTTTAAGACTCACAGATGAGTAATTGAGTTGCAAGTAGGTTAATGTTAATATTATTATTATGGACATCAAACATAATTTAATGGTAATTAAGCTGGCTGTAGTCTCTGTTTTTAAAAAAAAGATTTATATAGCTTTATTTTTTTTATTTGCAATTAGTTTTTTTCTTTTTGTCAGTTTTTTTGCCTGTTGTCTTAACCAAACAAGATTTGCTGTTACAGTTTAAGATTTTGAGTATTAATGATTATGTATTGTTTGGATTTTTTTCAGCCTTGTCTTCTTTAAGTTTTCTTTTGTTTATTTATTCATTGATAAATACAAGCAGTATAAGTAAAAAAGCTGTTTCTGGAGCTGGTATTGGCATTTTTTTCTGGTTTATTTAGTGCAATTTTAGCTGGCACGACCTGTTCTTATTGTTTGCTGGCAATTTTTGGTTTAGTTGGTTCGGGTTTTTCATTTTTTTTACTAGATCATAGAATAGAGATTTTGCTTTTTGCTTTGATTCTTCTTTTACTTAGCATATTTTTTATATCTAAAAAAATAATTGATGGTTGTGTTGATTGTAAATTGCAACTAATTCTTTTTATGTACATTGATCTACTTATATACATTTTTTTCTTTACTATTATGTGGGTAGGGTCTGGGTTAATAGTAAGTTCTGTGTCAAATTTTGCCAAAAATCTAAACTTTTCTCCTTTTATAGTATCTTTTTTTGTTTTAGGTAATTGCTACTTCTTTGCCAGAGATAATTGTAGGTATTAACTCAGTACTGAAAGGAACGCCTGAGATCTTTGTGGGTAATTTGTTGGGAGGTGTTTTTTATATATTTTTTTTTGTTATTCCATTTCTTGCTTTAGTTGGTGGAGGAGTTAAGTTAAACAGACAGATGACTAAAAAAGCTATTATTTTTTCAATTTTTATAATTGTTTTTCCTTTTATTAGTTATTGCAGATAAAGTTGTTCATCCTTATGAAGGTTTATTTGCAATTTTGACATATTGCTCATTGTTTATTTTTTACAAATTCAAAAAAAGACTCATTTTTGGTCTTTAAGCATTTGATTTTTCACTCCAAAATAAATTTTGTTTTAGATACTTCTAAGTTTGTTTTGGGTTTGTTATCGGTATATTTTGCAAGTTCAATAATAGTAGATAAAACTATTTTATTTGCAAATTTAATGTCTGTATCTCCTTTTTTAATATCTTTATTTGCAGTTTCTATTGGAACTAACCTTCCTGAACTGTTTATTGCCATAAGAGGTGTTGTTTCAGGACATAAAGAAATAGCTTTAGGCGATTATTTTGGTTCTGCTTGTGCTAATACTTTAATCTTTGGTATTTTAACTTTGTTTAATATGAAACCCTTTAGCTTGATAAATGGTTTTGAGGTTCTTTTTATCTTAATGCTTTTGGGGTTTGTTTTGTTTTATTATTTTGCAATGTCAGATAAAAACATAACAAAGAGTGAGGGTTTTTTGCTGTTTTTAGTTTATGTTTCATTTGTTCTGTTTGAGTTAAGTCTAAGAATTTATGATTAACTTTTTTCTTTTGTTTTTTTTATTGTTGAATATTTTTTTGTTTTGTTTTTATATTTTTTCTCCAAAAGAAGATTTTAAATTAACTCCATATTTGTTTCTTTTGGGTATGTTCGTTAAGGTTGATATTCCCTTAATTTCTATATTTTGGATTGTCTCTTCAATTTTTGCTTTGTATCTGAATAATTTTTTAATTTTTTCAACCTTGTTTTTTGGTTTTTGGAGTATAAGAAGTTTAGGTGAGGTTGTCTACTGGCTTCTACAACAGTTTTCTCTAGTTAAAAGAAATCCTCCGGAAAGACTGTGTTTTTCATCTTATTTTAAAGGAGAAGCTGTTTGGGTTGTTTATCAGGTTTTTTGGCAGGTGATTTTAATTTTTGTTTTTTTAGGTTTCTTAATTTGTGTAGCGTTGTTATACAAAAGCTATTTTTCTTGATGTTTGCCAAAGATTTGTTCTTTTAGCGTGATTAGATGGTTAAAAAATTCTCCGTCATTCTCTATGTTGCCTAATATCTTTTTAAATCTTTTTCTTAGATTTTTAATGGTTCTTTTAGATCTTCCATTTAATTTTTTAGCTTTATCTTTTGCTTTGTCAGTGTTGCTATTTATTTTTTCTAAAACCTCATCAAGATCATCTATTTTAAAATCTTGATATTCTCTTTTTTCAGTTAATGCGGCTAATTGATCTGCTAATGTAAAGACAGCAATTAGGTTATGAATTCTGTTAATACTGATTCTAGTTGAGGGATTGACTAAAATATCAAAAGGATATCCGCCAGGGACAAGATGATGAGTTTGCGCTATTAATGCAAGCAGTCTTGCTATTGCATTTTTGTTGGTTATTTTAGGATTGATAAGTTCGTGAAGTGATAGTTGTTCTGGTGGTTTGACTTTAGTTATTTCTATAATTGCTTCTGCTCCTGAAGTTGTGTGTTCCTCCATCAGTTTTCTTTGTTCATCATTAAACTTACCTTTATACATAACGAGTGGACTAATCTCAGGATGAGTTTTACCTATGTCGTGGAAGTTGCCTATAAGATCAAATAATTTTTCTATTATCATTTCAACATAGGTTGGATCTATTTCAAAGTAATTGGCCACTTCTTCTCTTATTATGTTTCTAATATTTTGAGGCAGTCTTTTATAGATCAAATACGCTAGTTTTCCTACATATGTTGAGTGTTTGCTTGTATGCTCGTCAAACTCAATTTCCGGTAATATGTTTGATAATTCTTCAATAGAAGATCTAATGTTTACAAGGTGTTCTGTTTGTCTTGTTTCTGGATTTGCAAGCATAGTTTGTTAATTTTAATTGGATAATACAATAATTCAAATTTCTTTTTAAGTCAATACAAGATTTAAAAAAAAGATTTAAGTTGGTAAAATATATTATACTTCAAAAGTATCGGGATGTAGTTCAGATGGCTTAGAATGCACGCATGGGGTGCGTGAGGTCGCCGGTTCGAGTCCGGCCATCCCGACAAAATTGGAGGAGTGCGCTGAATTGGCTAAGGCACCGGTCTCGAGAACCGGCTCCCAGTTTTGGGAATGTGGGTTCGAATCCCCCCCTCTCCGCCAATTGGTATTCTGGGGGGAATTTAAAAGGGCACGCCAGCCGATTTTCCCTTCAAATTGGAATTTTTTACCTTTTAAAATAAAGTTCGAGCCGATATTTTTTAGAAATGTTCGAATTTGAGAATTGTCGCTCTGCGACAATAGAATTTTGGCTTGGTTACTGGCTAAAATCATTTCTTTCATCGGTTCGAGCCAATTATTTCCTGCTTGTTCAAAATCTTTAATCTTCTGTTGAATTTCCAGTTTTTCATTAAGAAGTTTCTGTTTTTTAGCTTGATATTCTTCCGGTTCAATGCCCTTGCCCTCAATGTAAAGATCAAGCAGTCTGTCCATTTTTCTTTCAATTGCCGCTTTTTGTTCTAAGAGATTTTGAACAAGTGATTTTGTTTCTTGCTTGGCCTGTTCCTTCTCTTTCTCAATTTCTGCCAACATCTTATCTGCCCAATCATCAGGTAAAGAGACTTTTTGAATTATTGCTTTTAGCTGTTCAACAAGTTTTTCTTCTCGCAAATATCTTTCATCGCATTTTTGCCTTTTCTTGGTGCAACGGTAATAAATGTGTCCCTTTTGAATTTCAGCAGTAATCATGCAACCGCAATTTCCGCAACGCATAAGTCCTGAAAAAGCAAAGTTGTGTTTTCTTTTTCGCTTCTTCTTGCCTCTGTTATTCATTACTTGTTGAACAGTATCAAAAAGTTTCTTGGAAATAATTGGCTCGTGGCTTCCATCATACATTTCGCCATTGAACCTAAAGACACCATAGTAAAATGGATTTTTAAGCATTCGCTGGACACAGGAAACAGAAAGCACCTTGCCTTTATAGCTTCTTAGTCCAGCGTCTTTTAAAATTATGGCAATTGCTTTCAGGGTATATTCTCCGGTTGCGTATAATTTGAACGCTTTTCTAATAAGCGGTGCTTTCTCTGGATCAATATCTATCCCTTTTGTCTTATGGTTATTGAGATATCCAAGAGGGGCAAAGCTGGGCCAAATGCCTTTTCGTAGTTTTGCTCGGTGCCCTCGTTTAATGTTTTCTGAAAGATTATCTATGTAATATTTGCTTTGCCCAAAGGCAATATTCAACATAAACTTGCCTTGCGGCGTATTATCAAACCAAAAATTAGGAAATTTTAAATCTTTAAGTTTTCCTGTGTCCAGCAGATAGATAATCCTTCCGCCATCAATGGAATTTCTTGCTAATCTATCAGGGTGCCAAGCCAAAATTCCTTGGGCTTCGCCCTTTTCAATTCTGTCTAACATTTCGCCGAACACAGTTCGGCCAGGTTCTTTGGCAGTTTTTGCCTCGCAAAGCGAGGCGACGATTTCAAGTTTTTCTTTGGCGGCAAATTCTTTTAGCTCAGCAAGCTGAGCTTCAATTGATAAAACCTGTCTTTCTTCGCTGTCTGTTGATTTTCTGGCATAAATGAAATATTTCATAGTTTCACCTTAAGAATAGATTTCGAAAAAGCCCGCTTTTGGCCTGCGTGCTTTGCACGCAAAGGTAAAAAATATTTGAAGGGAAAATCGGCTGGCGTGCCCTTTTAAATTCCCCCCAGAATACCAATTGGCGGTGCCTGTTCGAAAAAATTCGAACCGATTTCGCCCAAAACCGATAAAACTCGCGGGGTGGGCGGCATTCCCCCCAGACCCCCCTTCCGCCCGCCCCGCGGAAGGCGACCTTTTCGGATTGAAAAACTGCCAAAGAACCTGAAAAAATATCGGCTCGAACTTTATTTTGGCCAAAAGCGGGCTTTTTCTCATCTCTGACTTGTAAAAATTTGCTTGCTTTCATTATATTTGTTAGTATAATAATGAAGGAAGAAAATATCAACAATTTTATGATAGCAAAATATGGAAAATAATCAAGGCAATAAATTAGGAAAGAAAATCAAGAAGTTAAGAACTGGTTTTGGTTTGTCTCAAGACGAACTTGCCCGCAAGGCCGATGTGCCTTATACGACTTTAACCAAGATAGAGACAGGGGTTATTAAAAAACCTTCGGTATATGTGGTGGCAAAAATTGCAAAGGCGTTGAATATTTCAATCGAGGAATTAATATAAATGAATTTAGTAAATATGAATAATGTAAGCATAAAAAAAGAAGATATTGAAGAATTAAAATCTGACACGAAAAAGTTATATTCATTCGTAAAGACAGAAAATAATGGCAGGTTGTTTTTTGTATTAAATAAATTAGGTAAATTACCATATGATTTTGATGATGCTCCACTTTTGTATTTAATAGATCATAAAGATGCAAAGATTAGATATTTAGCTATTAAAAATTTGGCTAAACTGGGAAAATTTTCGTTATTTCCTGTATTTAAAAAAGTTATTGCTAATGATCCAAGTGCGGATGTAAGAAGAGAGGCAACTTCTGCTATAGGTCGATTACGTAACTCAAAAGCCATTCCTTTCCTTATTGAATTATTAAAAGATCCCGATCCCGAAGTAGTCATGCAAGCTATTAGGGGGCTTCTTGTTTTTAAGAACAACCAGTTAGTCGCAAAAGAATTAAAGAAACTAAAAGATCATCCCAACGAAATAATTCAAGATGTTATTAAAAAGGAATTTTTCCCAAAAGCCCCCAAAAAGAATTCCTTTAAACATACAGAATTTCCTGACTTTCTTAGAAACAAGGTAGTTCTTGGAGATGTGCAAGAAATAATTAAGTACGTCCCAGACGAGTCAGTTCATCTTACCTTTACATCACCGCCTTACTATAATGCTAGAGATTATTCAATCTATCAAAGCTATGAACAATACTTGAAATTTTTGGAAAGAGTTTTTAAGGAAGTTCATAGAATTACTAAAGAAGGTCGTTTCTTTATTTTAAATACCTCGCCTATTATCATATCTCGTGTTAGCAGACAACATGCTAGTAGACGGTATCCTATTCCTTATGATATTCATCCATTACTTGTAAAGATGGGGTGGGAATTTATAGACGATATTGTTTGGGTAAAACCAGAAGCAAGTGTTAAAAATCGCAATGCTGGATTTTTACAACATCGAAAACCACTTGCTTATAAACCTAATGCAAGAACAGAGATGGTTATGGTATACAGAAAAAAAACAGATAAGCTAATAGATTGGAATATAAAACAATACAATCGAAAGACAGTTGAAGAAAGCAAGGTAATTGGAGATTACGAAACTTCAAATGTATGGGAAATCGATCCTGTGTTTGACAAAACGCATAGTGCGGTTTTTCCATTGGAACTTTGTAAAAGGGTGATAAAATTTTATTCTTTCAAGGGGGATTTAGTTTTTGATCCTTTTGCTGGTAGTGGTACCCTAGGGAAGGCTGCTCAAATTCTAGGTAGACATTTTTTCTTAACCGAAATAGATCCAAAGTACTTTGAAAGAATTAAAGAAAATCTTGGTTTTATAGACGTAACCTATAGCGTTTTTAATAATTCTAAAAAATTACAATAATATGAGCATTACATTATCATCAGAAGTTACAAAAAACATTATTAAAAAATTATTAAGAGGTGAAGACTATCGTATTGAAGTCGTTACCCTTATTAATGCTGAATTTCTACAGTATGCGATAGAATTTTTTAAAAAAATAGTTGATGCAAAATTAAAAAACGAAAATATCACAGCAGATTGGTATAAGAAAGAATTTTTGAATGAGAACTTGTCATCCGATGAGATAGCTATCAATTCTGGACTTAATAAAAAAACAATTTCTAATATGTACAATTCAGCCAGAAAAGAAATTGTCATTGAAGCAGCTTTTGAACATTACGAAACTCTATATAATTCAATTCAAAAATTAATTGAGGATGATGGTGATTTAAACATAACTCTAACTATAAAGTTGAAAGGAGTAAGTGTTGATTTAAATATAAGCGAGAGCCTTATTGTTATTAATACACTTGCGGTAAAAAGAGCAGCTTTAAGAGGCGGTTTATGGAGTACAGCTGGCAAAAGAGTAGAAAAGCCATTAATGGAAACTCTTTGTTTGCTATTCGGGGTAGATAGGAGTAATTACAGAATTAAAAGTAAAAATACTGATAATGATTTAAGTTTTGAAAGAGAAATTGATTTTTATTTGGTCAAAGGAGATGAAGAATATAAATGTGAAGTCAAACTAATGGGGAAAGGTAACCCGGAAAGTGCAGATGCAGTGATAGCTAGAGATAGTAGGGTTTTTGTGGCGGATAAATTATCGCAAACTAATAAAAATCAACTTGATCATTTAGGCGTTGAATGGGTCGAATTAAGGTCTTCAAATGGATATCTACGCTTTGCAACGGTATTAGATAATTTAGAAATACCACACAGAAATATAACCGGATTTACTGAAGAAGAATTAGAGAATATATTTAAGCAAATTTTTTAGTTAATTATGAAATACAATAGTTTTTCTAAAGGATCAATTTGGCGAAAGTGGGATTTACAAATTCATGTCCCTGGAGCAAAACACGCTGATCAATACCAGACAGAAGACGGAGTTGATGTATGGGGAAAATTTATTGATTATATCAGAAATTCAGATGTCGCTGTTTTTGGTGTAACTGATTACTTTTCTATTGAAAGTTATGAAACATTTCAGAGAAAAATAAAAGATATCCCAGAGTTAAAGAATAAAACTTTTTTCCCTTGTGTTGAGTTTAGGTTAGATATAAGTGTTAATCAAGATTCAGAACAGCTACAATGCCATCTTATTTTTGATAGTGAATACGACATAAATAAAATAAAAAATTTCCTTATTCATCTCCCGTTAAAAAATAAAAAATCTAATGATGCAGTGGCTTATTGTACACATGACGATATTATGGCTTGTGGTGGCTATGATAGGGTGAGTATAACCAAAGAGAAATTAGAAAAATCTCTTAAAGATTCATTTGGCAATGAGCGCCCATTTTTAATAGCTGGTGTTGCTAGTGGTATGGGAAGTAATAGAGCCGATGCTAACAGTAATATCAAAAAAGAATTATCGGATATTTTTGATGATTTCTGTGATTTATTCTTTGGACACGAAGGAAATAGAAAATATTTCTTGAAAAAGGATAGGTATGAAAACAAAGAGAAAATAGCCAAAGCAAAACCTGTAGTCTCCACTTCTGACTGTCATACTTTTGATGATTGCGAAAGAAAATTAGGCAAAAAATTTGTAGTTAGAGACCAAAAAGGCAATGATCTTGAAAGATATGGTTTTAGTTGGATAAAAGCAGATACGACTTTTGAAGGATTAAGGCAAATTATTTTCGAACCAATTGATAGAGTCGCTTTTGGTTATGAGGAGCCAGAACCGAAAAAATCTTATTACATCATTGATAAAGTACGATTTATTGATAATACCGGGCAAGACAACTTCCTCTCAGATCCTATTGAAATCAATAAAAATTTAACTACTATAATCGGCGGAAAATCGACTGGAAAATCATTACTATTGTATTACATAGCCAAAACTATTGACAGAAAAGAAGTAGAAACTAGATTTGCTGATTATTCCATTGCTACTCAATACAACTTTGATGATTCTCCAGATTTTAATTTTGAAGTAGTATGGGCGGATGGTGAGAGCACTTATCTTAAAAATGTTGAGGGTGATAATCATTCTGAGGAAAGGAAGATATTATATATACCACAAAATTACCTCAATAAACTTTCCGAGAAAAATGTTAAGAGCCGTGAGACACTAAATAAATTTGTTAAGGATGTCTTATTACAAGACGATGTAATACGAGAAAATTATGAAAACAATCTAGATAAAATTAAAAGATTGTCAAAATCAATTCCGGCAATTGTTGCTAACATTTTTCAAATTAAACAAGAAATTGATGAATTAGAAGAAAATATAAAACAACTCGGCAAGGAAAGCGGGATTAAAAAATACATTGCTCAGTTACAAAAGGAAGCTGACCATATAAAAAATAAATCTGGACTTTCTGACCAAGAAATTAAAGAGTACGAGACGCTAATAGAAAAAGAAAAAAATACTACAACAAACATTGCTATTTTATTTGAGGATAAAAAGACCCTCATTGCTTTTAGACAAAATTTGGTCAAACAATTGGAAGATTTAGAAAGATTGCGCGATGAGCAATCTTCTTATCTCGGCAATGAAGAGATCAAGAAAGATTTTATAAAAGAGTTTAGTGCAATTGCTCAAATAAAGGAAAATTTACGGATATCTGTTGAAAAAATAATTGCTTCAGTCGATGAAAAAATTAAAATTAACAAAAAAGAGCTAGAAGAAATTAAGAAGAATCTAGCACCGTTTATGGCAAAAATTAAGTTGCAAGACGAATTGAGAAAAAAGAACGATGCAATACGAAACGAACAAAAGAAACTTGATAAAATTACTCTTGAAAAGAAAAGTCTTGAATCAAAAAAGAACTTTTATGATAAAGAAAAGGGAAATCTTATTAATACATATAAGGAAATTTTTAGTATCTACGATACGATAAGAAATGAATTTAAGAAATATGAAAATAAATTTGAAGACATATCTTTGAATGTCTCAGTTGGGTTTAATGAACAACAATTCAATGAAGAAGTCATAAATAATTTTCTAAATAAGCCGGATATAAAACGCAATACTGATGTGGCGTGGAAAGATGAATACGAATATCAATTTGATCCAAGTCGTCACTTAAATTTTATTAGCAACCTTCTTAATGGTATTTTTGATGGTAAAATAAGAACAATTAAAGGAAGAGCAGCGAAAGATGCTATCGTAAAAGTTTTAGAGAATTATTTTGATTTAGATTTTAAAATTGCCTACAAGAACGATCCTTTGGATAAGATGTCACCCGGCAAAAAAGGACTTGTGCTTCTGCGTATTCTAATTGATTTGAGTAATGAAGAATGGCCTATACTTTTGGATCAACCGGAAGATGACTTAGACAACAGATCTGTTTATGATGATCTTGTTTCGTTTGTGAAAAACAAGAAAAAGAAACGACAAATAATCATAGTGACACACAATCCCAATTTGGTTGTTGGTGCAGATGCTGAGCAAGTTATTGTTGCGAATCAAGAAGGACAAGAAAAAGGAAGAGATAATAAAAAATTTAAATTTGAGTATGTTTCTGGTGCTTTAGAAAATGCTTTTGAATTATCAGAAGTCAAAGAAAAAGCTATATTATTTAGAAAAGGTATACGTCAGCATGTTTGTGAAATATTGGAGGGTGGAAAAGAAGCCTTTCAGAAGCGTGAACGGAAGTATAGTTTTAACTCATAATATTATAATTAGAATATAAAAGAATTTGCCGCCAAGCTCGGTAGAGCCGAGCAATCCGCCCTTGGCGGATTAGAAAAACTTGAAATCGTCCAATCCGAAAAGGTCGCCTTCCGCGGGGCGGGCGGAAGGGGGGTCTGGGGGGAATGCCGCCCGCCCCGCGAGTTTTATCGGTTTTGGACGAAATCGGTTCGAATTTTTTCGAACAGGCACCGCCAGTTTGAATTTAAGGAAGCTGGCTCGCCCTCTGCGAGGGCTCGCCAGCGACCTCTTTTTCTAACTGGCGGTGTGTATTTGAAAAAATCCGAATCGATTTCATTAACGAGCTCAGCGGGCGGAATTCTCCCTGAACCCCTCTTCCGTCCGCCTCGCCCTGAAGCGGAAGCGAAAAGGCAAACCGCCAAAGAACCTGAAAAAATGTCGGCTCGAACTTTATTTTGGCCAGAAACAATAGGTGAGAATATCAAAAAATACCGCAATAAACTTGGTATGAAGCAAGACGATTTAGTAAGAAAGTCTGGTGTTAAGCACACCACCCTTACAAAAATTGAAGGCGACTTTGTGCAAAAACCAAGCGTTCAAGTTATAGCGAATCGCTAAAGCGTTGGACGTTTCAATTGAAGAATTGTTAAAATAAACTTATGAAAAAGAACAAAGTATTTTTTGACATGAGTATGTCGTTCGATGGTTTCATCGCCCCGGAAGGGATGGATATGGAGCACGCGGATAACCCGGAATATAAGCAGTGGCTCAACAAGTGGATGGCGCTACAAAACTGGGTGTTCGAACAAAAGTTTTTTCGCGAGAATCTCAAACTCGGTGAAGACGGCAAAACAGGCGAAGAAAATCGTCTCGTTGAAGAAACATTCAACCGCACAGGCGTAAGCATCATGGGGTATAACATGTTCCAAGGCGGTGAAAAGTTCTGGCCGGAAGAAGCGCCATTCCACACGCCTGTGTTTGTTTTGACGCACACAGTTCGCAAGCCGTGGGAGCGTCCGGGCGGCACTACATTTTACTTCGTCAACGACGGCATAGAGAGCGCGCTTGAACAGGCAAAAAAGGCGGCAGGCGACAGAGACATACGGATAGCCGGCGGCGCCAATGTTGTTCAGCAGTACTTAAACGCTGGACTGATAGATGAATTCACCATTCACTACTCTCCGGTGTTTTTCGGAGGTGGTATACCTTTGTTTTTGAATATCAGAGACGACATACGATTTAAGATAACTAATACCATTATTTCAGATTTAACAACACACGTTACGTACGAAATTGAGAAATAGGAACTTAAATGACACCTATCTCAGTTCCGCATGAACATTAATACGAACTGTGGCAATTTTTAACAAAAAAAGTATAATACATATATGAGAAAAATAATTGCGACGGAATTTTACACCATTGATGGCCTCATGTCTGACCCAGATGATAAAATGGATTGGGTTAGTGAAAACTTAACCCCAGACATGGGCAAAGCTATAGATGAAGTATACAAAAGAATTGACACGCTCTTTCTGGGCGCGACTACGTATAAAATCATGGCGGCATATTGGCCGACCGCCGACACCAATCCTAACGCATTTGAGGGAGACGCCGAGTTTGCATCAGTTATTAATAATCTCAAAAAAATTGTGTTTGCCAAGACCGCACTTGAACCAGAATAGGCAAATACGGAATTTCGACCAAGTATCGATGCGGATGAGATAAGAAAAATGAAGAATAATCCGGGTAAAGATATGCTCATTGCGGGGAGTGCGTCGATCGTACAGCAATTCACCAATTTAAGTTTAGTCGACGAATATCATTTACTGGTTCATCCAGTCATTCTTGGCAAAGGAAAGCCCCTATTTCAAAATATCACTAATAAACATCCGCTAAAACTCCTCGAAACAAGAATCTTTGAGAACGGTGATGTGCTACTACACTATCAAATACGGTAAAGTTGTTATGCTGCCAAAGAAAATCAAATGAAAAATCTAAACTATACAAACCAGAAACAAATACTCGAGGTGATAAAGCAGTGGGAAGAGGCGGTATGCTCTGGAGATATAAAAGGCATACTCGCCAATCATACAAAGGACATTATAATGTTTGATGTGCCGGAACCACTGCAATCGAAAGGGCTTGCGGCGTACAAAAAGACGTGGGATTTGTTCTACCGGTACGGTGCACCAAGTAAAGACATTTTTATTATTGAAGATCTAAAAATTACCGCTGGAAATGATGTAGCATTTGCGACCGGCTTGTTGCGCATTGGTGGTTCAAAGAAGCCGATATGCCGTTTGACGCTGGGATTAAAGAAAATACGGGGAAAATGGCTCATTGCCCATGAACATAACTCCGCGCCGCATAAACTATGATCTAATTAAATTAGAAATATGAAAAATACCATTACAACGTGTCTTGGGTTTATAGACAACGCAGAAGAAGCCGTCAAAATGTACGTTGATCTATTTAGTTCTGTTTTTGGAAATTCAACAATACTACAAAAAACGTACTTCAAAGAGCTTGCGAAAGACTCTGATGATTTGCCGCCAAAGAAAAACTTAAAATCGTCCCCCAGTAGTAGAACGCTTCGCGTTCACTACGGGGCGGGCTTTTCGCTTCCGCTTCAGGGCGAGGTGGGCGGGAAAAGAGGATTTGCAAAGAAGCCAGGTGTGAGATATAATATAAAAATAACAAGATTTAAGGTAGGGCTATGAAAATAATGTCCGTTATCATAAAAGCAAATTGTGAAAATTATCATCGTTTCTATTTAGGATTTATTAAAATAAATTTTGAAGAGAAAATTCTGTTATGCAAAATTTAGAACAATCAAAGAAAGATGCTCTTAGCATATTACGGCAACAACTTGAAAGTGCTGGGATTGATGTTTCTGAATGGGGAAAAGGGCAAGCAAAAACATTAGCGCATCTCCAAAAGGAAATTGAGAGCGGTGAAACCGTTTTGGTAAAAGGCGAACAAGGGGAACTTTTAAGAAGGGTTTTAGTCTGCGGCGCCGATATTTTCTATATTTCACCCGACGGTAAAAAATATCGTTTGAAAGAATATAAGCAGGTTTTCAAAGATGGTCGTGAGAGAAGAAGAAATTTGGGACAAGCAGTATCAGAAAAAATGAAGCCGGGTGAAGATCCAGAAAATGCAATGATTCGTGGGGTAAGAGAAGAGCTCGGCATAGAAGGAGAAATATCTTTAGTAGAAACAGGTGTCGAGGAACAATTACTTTCTTCTCCTAGTTACCCCGGTTTACAATCCCAATATATTCGTCATATCTTTGAAATAACTTTGAACGATCAACAGTTTAAACCAGAGGGATATTTAGAAGAACAAGACGATAAGATCACCTATTTTGTTTGGGAAGAAACCAAATAAGGAATTTGCCGCCAAGCTCGGCAAAGCCGAGCAATCCGACAAAGTCGGATTAGAAAAACTTGAAATCGTCCTTTTCGCTTCCGCTTCAGGGCGAGGCGGGCGGAAGAGGGGTTCGGGGGGAATTCCGCCCGCCGAGCCAATTATTTAGAAAATCGGTTAGGATTTTTTCAAATACACACCGCCAGTTGGTATTTTGGGGGATTTTTAAAAGATACGCAAGCTGATTTTTCTCTTCAAAATAAAATCTTCTACCTTTTAAAATAAATTTCGAGCCGATATTTTTTAATTTTGGAGTTATCTAAATATTGAGATAATTGAAGATACTACTGATACTACTATTATCACTATTGGTTGTAGTATTGATACTACTGTTTTAACTGTTTTGGCAGTAATATCTGTTGCAATAATTTGAGCTTGTTTAACATATTCATTGATTGTTTTGTTTTCTGTTTTGTTATTGCTGTTTCGGTTAGTTTTTAACTCATTTTTTGTTTTCTGACTTTTGTTAGTTGTCTTTTTTATTGTGATAGTTGCCAGGTCTTTATTAGTTTCTTGGATATCTTTATTATTATTGATGATGTCTGATGTTTGTTCTATTATGGGTTTAGTATTGTTTTGTATTTGGTTTGTATTTTTTATTGTGCTTGGTTTAGGATTGATTATAATTGGGTTTGATTCGTCAGATAAGGCACAGTCATTGCCTCCAATGATTGTAAATTTGTATGTGTTGGTTTTTGATGTTGGGAAGAAAATAAATTCTCTGGCTGTTTTTGTTCCTGCGTTGCTGATAATTACTTCTTTGTCAAATTGATCCAAGTATTTAATAACAAAGTAATTAGATTGTTCATCTGCAGTTTTCCATTTTAGTTTAATGTATTCATTGTTTACCCAATTTGCTGATTCTAATATTGGTGGTTTTGGTTTTGTTTCTGTGCAGGTGTTATATTGATTGCTGTTTTCAGATGTTATTTGTAGTTGTAAGTTTAAGTTTGTTTTTGCTTTTTGGCATTCATTACCTGTTTGTTGATCTAATGAGATTAGAAATCTAAATTTTTCTGTTTGATTTCCAGATATTTCTTTTGATCTGATTATTTTTGTGTTTTTGAAATTTACTAAAGATCCTCCCCAGATAATTTGGTTTAGTCCTTTTTGGGATAGTTGGGAAATAATTATTTGAAGTTTTTCGTCAAGTTTACACTTAGAGGCATCGATTGCATTATTAAAACTTGAAAACAAAACAACAATAGGTAGTTTGCCTTTGTTTTCAATCTCTAGATAATCTGTTTCCCATTTGCCTGGGTACCAGTTTGTTGAGTTTGAGAACAAAGAGAGATTATTATTGCTACAGTCGTTGTCAGAACAGACAAGTTTGTTGTCTTTTGCTAAAACTTTTGGAATAAATAAGGCGTAAATTAAAATCGTTGTAAGACAAAAAATTCTTATTAGCTTCATTGTGATTAAAATTTGATATTATTGTTAAATACTATTTTAATTTAGATTTTATAAATAATCTATGTATAAACCTAATAAGCAACAACAAGAAGCTATAGAGTATACTGGCGGACCTTTGTTAATAATTGCAGGTCCTGGTACTGGTAAAACCTTTGTTATTACTGAAAAAATAAAGTATCTTATAAATAATTTAGGTGTTAATCCTGAGTCTGTTTTAGCGTTGACATTTACTGAAAAAGCCGCAAGAGAAATGGAAGATAGAGTAGATCAAAGTCTGCCTTATGGTTATTTTCAGATGAGTATCTCAACCTTTCATTCATTTGCTGATAAAGTTTTAAAAGACGAGGCTTATAATATTGGTCTTCCTATGGATTATAAACTTATTACTGATCCTGAAGCTATTATCTTCTTTAGAAAGCATTTGTTTGAGTTTCCTTTAGAGTATTTTAGACCATTAGGTAATCCTTCTAAGTTTATATCAGCTATCATAAAGTATTTTTCCAGATTAAAAGATGAGAATATAACTGCAGATGACTATATCAATTGGGTAAAAAATAAATCTGATTGGCAGACAGATGAAGAGTTTAAAAAACATAAAGAGTTGTCAAGCACTTATAAAATTTATCAGCAATTAAAGATTGATAATGGTTTTATGGATTTTTCAGATCTTTTGTTATATTTATTAGAACTTTTTAAAACTCGTAAAAATATTTTGAACAAATATAAATCTTTGTATAGGTATATACTTATTGACGAGTTTCAAGATACAAATTTAATTCAGTATGAGTTAATCAAGTTGCTGGCTCCAAACTCTGATAAGCCAAACTTAACTGTTGTCGGCGATGATTCTCAGGCAATATATAAGTTTAGGGGAGCGTCTGTTTCTAATATTTTGAGTTTTAAACAAGATTATCCTGATTGCAAAATGATTACTCTTATAGAAAACTATAGGTCTGATCAATCAATATTGAACTTGTCTTATGATCTTATTCAAAATAACAATCCAGACACTTTAGAGTATAGATTAAAGATTAGTAAAAAACTTACTGCAAATCAGAGTTTTTCTGGTAGTCAGATAGATCTGTTTGTTTTTGATAATGAACAACTTGAAGCAGAGAAGGTTGTTGAAAAAATTGAGTCATTAGTTAAACAGCATAAATTAAAGTATAGCGATTTTGCTATTTTAGCTAGGGCTAATAATCAGTTGGAGCCGTTTATAAGAGTTTTGGTGTCTAAAGGAATTCCTTATCAGTTGTCTGGTTCTTTAAAGTTATTTAGAAGACCTGAGATAAAAGAGCTGATTGCGTATCTGAACTTTATTAGCAATCCTTCTGATTCTGTTTCGTTGTATAGAGTGTTGCGGATGTCGGTATTTGATATAGATCCTATTGATTTGAAGTTATTGTTAGATTTTAGCAAAAAGATAAATTATTCTTTTTATGTAGCTTTAAAACTTTATTTATCTTATTTTGTATCTGAAATTCAATCTGAGTTTAATAAAGAAAGTTATAAAAAATATTTGCCTAAAATTAGAGAACAGAGCATTAGGCAATTAGTCAAAGCAGTTAAGATTTTTGATAAGCATCTTCAGGCTCCTGAGACTGAGAATGCAGGTTTTTTGCTTTATGACTTTCTTGAAAAAACTGGGTATCTTAAAACTTTAAATAGAGTTAAATCTGAATATGATGAAGAAAAACTTTTAAATGTCTCAAGGTTTTTTTCTTATTTAAAAGAGTTAGAGACAAAGAACAAGGAGTTAACAGTGCTTCAGGCAGTTGAGTATGTTAATATGTGTTTGCAGATGGGAGATTCTCCTTCGGCTGTTCAGGATAATTTTCTCATTGAGAATAACGCTGTAAATTTAATGACTGTCCACTCGGCTAAAGGGTTGGAGTTTAATACTGTTTTTGTTGTTTCTTTAGTTAAAGAAAGATTCCCGTCTCGCAATCAGTCTGATCCCATTGAGGTTCCTATAGAACTTATTAAAGAGATTTTGCCAGAGGGTGATTTTCATATTCAAGAGGAGAGAAGATTGTTTTATGTTGCTTTGACAAGGGCAAAAGAGAGATTGTTTTTGACAGCGGCAAAGTACTACGCTGAAGGTAAAAGATTGAAAAAGTTATCACCCTTTTTATATGAAATATTTGATGAGGAGTTTATAAATCGTAGGTATTCTCAATCTGAATCAACTGATTCTCAGTTGTTTTTGTTTAGTTTTAACTCTGAATCTGGCAAAGATTCTCAGTTTTCTTCTATTTTAAACAAAAAATATTCATACTCCCAACTTGAGAGTTTCAAGACCTGCCCTTTACAGTATAAGTATATGTATGTTTTAAGACTGCCTTCTGCTCCAAACAGCGCTTTGGCATTTGGTGAAAGTATTCATAAAGTATTGTACAAGTTTTATTTAATGTACAAAAATAACAAAAATGTAAATTTGGATACCTTATATGATTTGCTTGACCAAGAATGGGTTCCTGTTGGATACGCATCAAAAAACCATGAAAAAAGAGCTTATGAAGAGGCAAAAACAGTGTTAAAAAAATTTTTTGATCAACTTCATTCGCCAGAATTGGATATAATTGCTCTTGAGAAAAGTTTTAATTTTAAGATTCAAGATAAAATTATCACAGGCAAAATAGATAGAGTAGATAGAATAGGAGATAAGATTCAGATAATTGATTATAAGACAGGTAAAAAACCCAATGATAGGATGTTGAAAAAAAGTTTGCAGTTGTCCATTTACGCTTTAGCCGCTTGTCAAAAGCATACATTTAATAAAGATGTAGATAAAATAGAGCTTGCCTTTTATTATCTTTCCGATTCTGATAAGGTGGTTTTTCAGAAAACTAAAGAAGAGATTGAGTCTGCTTCAGACGAAATCTTAAGAACAATTGAGGAAATTGAAAATTCTGATTTTAAACCTAATGTTGGTAGACACTGTGACTTTTGTCCATTTAGAACTATATGTCCTGCTTGGCAGTAAGTTATTGATTTGATTAATAATTGATATAATATAAGAAATGACCAGAAGGTTTTATGAAATCTTGATCCCTGTTATAACATGGAATGTAATTCTTTTTCCTGTTTGGATGTCTTTTTTTAATCCTTTTTGGGTGGCTTATTTTATAATAGCCTTTGATCTTTATTTTTTTTATAAAGCTGTTACAGTAGCCTTTTATGCTGTGGTATCTTACAAAAGAATTATCTATGCCAACACTATTGATTTTGCCAAACTATTGGTTGAAAAACAGATTAAAGCAAAGGATATTCTTCATATGATTGTGATCCCTAACTATAAGGAGCCGCTTCATATTTTGGAGAAAACCTTGAATAAGATTGTTGAGAGCGATTATCCTTTTAAAGAAAATATTCATATAGTTTTAGCTTTTGAGGAGAGAGAAGAAGGAGCCAAAGAGAAGTATAAATTGTTAAAAGATAAGTTTGCTGGGCAATTAAAATTGTTTGCAACTTATCATAAAATTATGCCTGGAGAGGTTGTAGGCAAGGCAAGTAATCAAAGCTATGCAGTTAGAAAGATGTGCGATTTTTACCAAAAAAGAAATCGAGATATTGGTAAGATCTTGGTTACTATCTGCGACGCTGATAGTTTGTTGTCTAGGAATTATTTATCTTACTTAACATACAAGTTTTTGAATGATCCTGAAAAAGATTTTCATTTTTATTGGGCTCCTTTGCTTTTATATAATAATTTTGAGGTTTTGCCTTTTTTTGTAAGATTGCAAGCTACAATATCATCTATACTAAGACTTGCGTTTTTATCTCAAGAAGATAAATTGATTCAGATCTCAACCTACTCTGTCAATTTGAAGTTGCTTAAAAATATTGGTTTTTGGGATACAGATATTATACCTGAGGATTGGCATATTTATATTCAGGCTTTTTTAAAGTATGGAGAAAGAATAAAAACAGTTCCTATATACACTTTGCTTTCCGGTGACGCTGTTTATGCTGGATCTGTTTGGAACACCTTTTTTAATCGTTATGAACAGGAAAAGAGATGGGCTTGGGGCGTGACAGATGTAATCTATTTTTTAGAGAATTTTTGGAGATCAAAGGTGAATTTTTTTGATAAAGTGAGAAAACTTACTTATATTACAGAGACTCACCTTTTGTGGCCAACTACTTTTTTTGTTGTTACGATAGCGGCGAATATTCCAACATTAGTTAATCAGCATTTTGCTAAAACTACTTTTGGTTATTATTTGCCTAAAATCTCTGCGTTTATATTGACTTTGTCTACTTTGTTTCTTATAGTATATATATATCTTGATTTTAAAATCAGACATAATTTAAATAAAAAAATGAAAGTTTCCTATATACCATTTTATTTTGTTCAGTGGTATGCTTTACCTGTAGTTTCTTTTTTGCTTTCTGCCCTGCCTGCTTTAGAAGCTCATACTAGGCTGTTTTTAAATAAAAAAATTGAGTATAAAGTTACTGAAAAGGTGTAATGCATGCTGAATATGCTGGATTATTTTTACAAACATACAGTTTTTAAGTGGTTTTTTGAAAGTCTTTGGAGAGATGAGGCTTTTAGTGTTTTATTAGCTAAAAAAAATGTAGGGGAAATATTTTATTTATCTGCAAAAGATTTTACACCGCCTTTATATTATCTGGTGTTAAAGTTCTGGATGATTTTTTTTGGTGATTCTGAGTTGGCAGTTAGGTCTTTGTCATTTATTTTATATCTTGCTTGTATTTATATGTTTTTTCTGATTTTGGAAGCACTCAAATTAAAAGGCAGGATTCTGTATATATTAACATTTATTTTTGCTTCTTTTCCCAGCATTTTATATTATGCTTTTGAGGCTAGACCTTATATAATGCTTGTTTTATTATCTTTAATCTTTTATTACAGCATCTTAGTTTATGACAGGCGCCTTAATTTAATATCTGGTTTTTTAGGTATCTTCACGCATTATTTTTTTGTTTTTAACATAATCTCTCAGTACTTGTTCTGTAGGTTTGTTGATAAAGGCAAAAAACATAGACCTTTTTTAAACAATGTTTTCTTTCTTTTGGTTTTGTTTAGTCCTTGGTTATTTTTTTTAATTTATATTAAAAGCTATATTTTTCACTCTGATTTTTGGGTTCAACCATTGACGCCTTATGAGTATTTTGAGTCTTTTTTTTGGGTTCTAACAGGTTATATTAAAGGATGGGAGCCTAAGTTTGGCTTAACTTCCATAACTTCTTTAATCTTAAATGTATTTTTGGCTTGGGCTATCTTTGATCTCTTTAAAAACTACAAAAAGGATAAAAGAAAGTTTGTTGAAAAAGATGGGCTTTTGTTCTTTTGCTGGGCTTTAATTCCTGTTGTTTTTGCCTTATCAATCTCAGTGTTTAAACCATCTTTTGTGCCAAGGTACTTGATTTTTACGGTTCCTGGTTTATTTTTATTTTTGATAAATAGATACCAATCTAAATCAAAATTGTTTTATAGTCTTTTGGTGTTTTTGTTGGTCTTGAATATGCTTTTTTTAAACCATTTAATAAATAAAAGAAAAAAGTACAATTGGGCTTTTAAGTTAGGTATGATAAAGATCTATGCCCAAAACAAAAAAGCCATTTATTTAAAAGATTATAAAGATTATCCTGTGTTTATTTATTATATGCCTGAGTTTAAGAATAGAATATATTTAGTTTCTCAAAGTAAGGATTCTCTACCTGCTTATATTGGTAAAGTTATTTACCCTGAAGATAAATATAGAGTCTCTTTACCTATAACTACTGAGCCTATACTTGTGTTTTACGACAATGGCAGGTTTGTTTTAGAGTCTATTCATTAGTTTTTTACTCAAAAAATACTGCAATATCTGAAAGCAATGGTAGTTTTTTCTTTGTAATTTGTTTTTCTAATTCATTTTGGATGTCTTGGTAGTTGTTAGCATATTGTTTGTAACTTCTTAAGTATCTGTTATTTTGCCAGAAATCACTTTCATAAATATTAATCTTTGCAATAGAGGCATCTAGTAGCACTGATAGATTATTTAATTCAGCAATAAACTGTTGAGCTGATGTTTTTTGTTCAAAAAAAGATTTATAGTGTTTAGATAAGTTAATAAAATTTTGGGTAAATTCAAGTATTGCACTATGAAGATTTTCGCTGTTTTCAGGAAGTTCATTGCTTGTTATTCTTTTGAGTTCAGTGTATTTTTGGTTGCTAATGTATTCGAATTCTTGTATTTGGGTAAGAATTTGTGTGGTTTGTATGTTTGGCGAGCTCTCAATTGTTTGTTTAAGTAAATATAATTGATTGATTAAAACAATCATAGCGTCAAAAACTTTGTAATAGTAGTTTGACATTTTTTCTGACTCTGATACAAATTTTTTAGCTTTTGTGTTGTTATCATTTATTTGATTTATTAGTTTTTGCAGTTCTTTGTTATTAGTTTGAGATTTTTTGTCTATTATTGATTGGTAGTTCTCAAGTTGTGTTTTGGCTAGTTGGGATTTATCAATTATAGAGTTTGTTTTTTCTTTAAGCAGTCTAAAAAGAGTAGATAGATCTTGGATATTTGTATTCTGTTGGGTAAATCTGATAATCGGTTTGTTTGAGTTTGCAAATATGATATTGGCTGAATAGTAACTATTGGTTAAGGTGTTGTAATTGTCTGGTATGTTGTAAAGCAATAGTTGTTGCTTTTCTTCTTGTGTTGACAGATTGTAAAATGCCTCGATTTGTTCTCCTAACTCTTGGATCTCGATCTTAACCTTTGGAGTATCATCGTATAGTTCTTTTATGAAATTGTAGTTAGGTATTTGAGGCAATAAGAAACTAAAGTAAGATCCTATTAGTAAAAAAATACTTATGCTTATATTTGTTATTATTTTTGTATAGTTAATCTGCGGTTTATAAGAGTATTTCTCCGGATCATAGCTTGAAAATTTGTGAATTGCATACTCATCTTTATATAAGGGAGTAAAATTAACAGGAGAAGATGATTTAGTGTTGTTTGTATTTTTATTGATTGAAGATTGTTGATACATTTTATTATCACTATAGCATATTTTTGTTGAGGTTTAAAGATTAATAATTAGATCTTTCAAGTTGGTTTTGTTTTCTGTTATTATGTTTTTAAAACCTGTTTGTTTTGCTGTCTTAGCAATTGTTTTGGTTTCTTCGTTTACTCTTATTTGTCCTAACAAATCAACATGTCCAATGAACAAATCTGTTGAGGGAAAGGGTTTGTTTTTTAAGGATGAGTAGATTGAGGCAATTATAGCTAAATCAATTTGGTTTGTGTTTGTACTGGAAACTGTTGTAGTAGACACATAAATGTCGTATTTGTCAATGTTGAGATTAAGATATTTTTTTATAACAGCCAGAAGCAGTATTAGTTTTTTTTGGTTGATGCCTTTTGCAACTCTTCTGGCAATATTTAAAAAGGTTGGTACTACCAGTGATTGTACTTCGTAAAATATAACTCTTTGTCCTTTTTTTTCTGCAGTAATTACGCGTCCAATTTTTGGTTTTGAGTCTTTGTCAACAAATATTAAAGGATCAAAGTTATCTACAAGTCCTTTGTTTGTCATTTTAAACATTCCAACCTCAGAGGTTTGGCCAAATCTATTTTTAGTTGTTGACAGCATTCTGTAATCTAGGTGTTTGTCGCCATCTAGTGATAAAACACAATCTACCATGTGTTCTAAAGTTTTTGGTCCTGCATAGTCTCCGCTTTTTGTTCTGTGGCCAACCACTATAAAGGCTACATTATTTTGTTTGGCAAACTCAATAATTTTGTTTAATATGGCATTTAGTTGCGATGTTGATCCTTGTGGAGACTCTATCTCTGATGTGTAGATTGTTTGAATTGAGTCTATAATTACTAAATCAAAGCCTTTATTTGAAGTTGCAAGAATCGAGTTTATTTCTTTACTTTCTGTTAAAATCAAATTAGACGATTTAAGATCAAGTCTTTTTATTCGGTCATAGACAAATTCAAGGCTTTCTTCTGCTGAGACATAAAGCAGTTTTAGATTATTTGCAAGTTGTAATAAAATCGTTGATTTGCCAATGCCTGGTTCTCCTGTAAATAGGGTAACTGATCCTTTAACAATACCGCCAGATAAAACTCTATCAAACTCTTTAATGCCTGTTTTGAGTCTTATCGTGTTTTTTTTAGATTTTTCCAGTTGATCTATTGTTATAAGTTCGGCGGGTTTAGTATCTAATTTTTTGTTTGTATCTTGAAATTTGTTTAATTTTACAAAGCTATCCCAAGATTGACATTGAGGGCATTTGCCTAGCCATTTTGCTGTTTGGTAGCCACAGTTTATGCATTCATACTGCATAGTCAAAGTTTGTCTACAGTCTGAATTCCTAAAATGTTGAGCCCTGACTCTAAAATGCTTTCAAATATTTTGGTTAAGAATAACCTGGTTTTTTTCAATTGCAAGTTTTTAGTACTTATTATTGGTATTGTTTGATAGTTTTGGTTAAAGATTTGGGCAATATCAAATAAATATTGGGTAAGATGATGGGTTGAAAAAGTTTCCAAGGATTTTTTAAGTGTTTCAGGATACAAAAATAGTTTTCTTATAAAAAGTTTTTCAGTATCTGTTAGGTTGTTGTATGAATCAACAAGGTTTTTAAGGTCTTGAATATCGTACTTAGTTTGTGTTTTATTAAGTATGCTTTTGGCCCTAACTAATGAGTAGAGCAAATAAGGACCTGATTTGCCTTCCTTGCTAATACTTTTGTCAAAATCAAAGAAAACATCTTTGTCTGATTCTGTGTTGAGAAAAGAAAATTTTATTGCGGAGTTTGCCAATATCTCTGTTGTTTTGTCATCAGTGTCATAACTTTGTTTTATGTTAGTCTCAGTCTCTGAAATAACATCAAAGGCAGTTATAATATTGTTTAATCTTGATGACATTTTGCCAGATTTCAGATTAACCATACCAAATCCAATATGCAAAATTTTTCCTTTAAGTTTTTGATAAATCAACTCAGCAGTTTTAAAGACAACTTTAAAATACTCTGTTTGTTCTTTTGCTGTTGTTATAATCATTAAATCTGGTTTAAAATCCTTTATTTTCAGTTGTATAAGTCCTAGATCTTTTGCTTCATAGGTAGGAATGCCGTATTTGTTTATAAAAACTCTTGTATGCAAACCGTATTTTTCGCCTTTAAATATTATTGCGCCTTGATCTTTTGCAAATATTGTTCCAATATTTTTTTCTACAATTTTTTTGCCTATCTTATATGTTTGGCTTTCAAAATAATATTTATCAAATACAATGTTTAATTTTTTTTCTAGAACTTTAATATAATCTAAACTCCATTGTCTTGTTGTTTTATAGATTTGTTCAAATTCTTTATCATTGTTATAGAGTTTTTGATTAATTCTATTGATTTTTTCTTTAATCTCAACTTTATCTTCATAAAGTTTGTTACCTATAAAGTAACAGTTTTGTAAAAAAAGTCCTCTTTTAATTATTGTTTCTTGACTTTGTTCTAATTTTGTTAACTTGTGGTATTCTTGTTTCTGTTGCAAAAGTCCATAAATACATTTTGCTATGTGTCCTCCTATATCTCCTTGGTAGTTTACCCTTTTAACTTTAAAGCCGCAAGTGTCAGTAAGGTTAGCTAAAGCTGATCCTAGTATATATGAGTAAAGGTGGCCTATATGTACAACTTTATGAGTGTTAGGCTGTCCAAATTCGCAGACAACGGTTTTGTCTTGTTTTATAAAAAGTTTTCTTTCGTAGCTGTTTGCCAAAACTTTAAAATAAACTTTTGGATTAAGCCAAAAATTTAGATAACCTCTTTCTGCAATAGCTTTGTCTACTAATTTTGATTTAAAGTTTTCAGCAATTTCTTTGGCTATTTTATCAGGTGATTTTTTGAGCTCTTGTGCAATGATGAATGCAATATTGCTAGTGTAATCTGCAAAAATTAGATCCTTAGGCAGGCTTGCTTTTATTTTGTTTTTATCAAGTTTAAGTTGGTACAGTTTTTCTATAGTTTTTTCTAGATCAGTCTTAATTATTTCTGATATGTTAAGCGATAGTTTTGGTTTTATCATAAGCAAAATTTTGTTCTAATCTTTTTAGAGCTTTGTTTTTGTCTGAAAAAGAGATTGATGATTTTTTAATTGCTGTTTCCATAATCTGTATTATTTTATCATAAACTGTTTTATTAACTGGGTAGGGTATGCCGTCTTTTCCTCCAAAAGCATAAGTGTATCTTACTGGATCTGTAAATGATGGTTTTGAGCCAAAGATTATCTCTGTTAGTAATGATAATGCTCTTATGGTTTTGGGGCCAACGCCTTTTGTTAGGACTAAAGATTCTAGATTGTTGTTGGGTTTGTCAGTTACAGTTTCAATTGTTTTAATAAATCTTTTGTCTTCAAATATCTTTGTTATTTGAGTTGGCAGTTTGGTAAAGTGTTCTGTTTCAATAGAATGATGTTTAAAATCATTATCAGACAAGTTTAGTAATGACAGTTGTGCTCCTGTTTTTATATTTTTAATTCTTTTTATTTCTACAAAAAGATCTTTTTTTTGATTAACAATTGTCAAGAGATCTGTTTTATGTTGTTTGGTTTTTTTATCAATTAGATTGAAGACATTAGGCAAGATAATCTCGGTTGCTATAGTGGCATGAGGTGTTTCAAAAAAATTTTTTTTAATTGTTTTAGAATGCCAGTGATATCTTCTGGCTCTTTTTATTTTGGTGTTCATTCCTTGTTGTATTACTGTCCAGTTTAGTTTTTTAGTAAAAATAAAATTATGATGATAAAGCTGAAATCCATCTTGTACCAGAGAAGAATCAATTTTTGCAGTAAGTTTTGATGTTTTAATTAAATTGTCTGTTTGTGCTTGGTTAAGACCTAGTTGGTAACTGTATTTTAAAATCTCATCAGGAGTTTTTCTAGAAGTCTTGCCTTTTCCACCACAGATGAAGATGCCTGCTTGTTCTGGTCCTATCTCAGAAATTGCTTGTTTTAATGCTCCTAATGTTGTTGTTGTTAATCCTGATGCGTTCCAATCAAAGGCTAGCACTGATCCTAATGATTGAAACCAAACAGAATCTGATAGCCTGTAGACTAGTTCTTCAGCTGAAAAATTTTCAATTATTGAAATAACAATAATTTTGGCAAGTTTTACCATTCTTTCAAATAAATATGGAGGACATTTGCCGTAGTCTAAACTAAACTCAGCTATGGATCTGTTGAATCCTGTTTTTTGCATTGATTGTTTTTTTAGTATAAAATATAAATTAGAAATATGAAAACAAAAATACTTATAATAATTGTTTTAACTATTGGATTTGGTTTAGTTATTCTTTTCAGAGGAGCTATTTTTTCTGTTTTCGAGCAGAAACAGAAAGTTGGAAGAATTATTATAGAGTCATCGCCTTCTGCAAGTATCTTTATTAATGATAATGATGTTGGCAGAACACCTTTGCAATCTTTTCAGATTGATGTTGGTGAGTATACAGTAAAACTTATTCCTGAAGGCATTGCTCCAAATACTGATAGTTGGCAAGGTAAAGTGCCTGTGATGGCAGGTAGCGATACTTATTTGTCGGTTAATCTGGGTAAAAATTCAGCTACGACCGCAGTAAGTTTAATGTACTTTGAGGATCAAAAAACTAATAAAGATAAAGGTAATCTTATTATTGAAACAGACCCAACTGGAGCTATTGTTTATCTTGATAATGATGAAAAAGGAGTTGCTCCTGTTAGTTTGGTAGATGTTCCTGTGGGTGATCATGAGGTTAAAGCCTCTTTGCCTTTTTTCTTTAGCAGGTCCGAAAGGGTAAAGGTTGTTGAGGGCAAGGTGTTAAGAATAAAGTTTAAGCTGGCTTTAGATGAGTCTCAAAAGCGTATAGATCTTCCTGAAGAACAAGCTACAGATTCAGCTCAGCCTAGCGCAGAAAATAAGGCAAAGACTTATGTAAAGATAAATGCAGACGCAACTGGCTGGTTAAGAGTAAGGTCTGAAGCTGGTTTGTCTGGTAAAGAGTTAGCTAGGGTAAAAAATGGAGCTGAGTTTGAACTGCTTGATGAAGAAAACGGTTGGTATAAAATCAAATTTAATGGCAGGCAAGAGGATCTGGAGTCTGGAGAGTTTGCTGAGGGTTGGATTTCGTCAAACTATGCTGTAAAGATTGATTCATCTGTTGAGGATAATGCCAATAGTAATGCTACTGATTCTGCTAGATAATCTAAACTCATTTTTTCCAGATAATCTTATTGTAAAGAAAGTAAGATAGAGGAATAATTAAAAAAATGATTATTAAGACTTTGTATATTATCCAGCTTGGTACAGAGTAGGCATATATCTTTATATTTTTGTCTCCAAAGATCTTTAAAAGTACGAATAACCCAAACATTTGAACTAGCACATTGCCAATTGAGATAAGGTTGAACTTCAAAAACCCTTTTATATAGTTTGTAAGTTTTCCTTGAATTTTTTTGTGTCTGAAGGAAAAGAAATTGTTGAGCATAAAGTTGCTGAATATTGCTGTTTCTGCGCCAATGCCATTGCTTAAAACTTTGTTGAAATTAAGAATATGAATTAGTGTCCAGCTTGTAGAGAAATCTACAATAAAGCCAATACTGCCAACATAAATAAATAGCAAGAAAGGCGAGTGGGTAAAAACATAGAATAAAGTATGCAATATATACTGTATTGAGTTTATTTTTGAGAAACCCTCTTCTCTGTCTTTAAAGTTTAGAGGTATTTCAGTGATTCTGGCATTGTTTTTTAATGCGTTATCTAATATTGCAATTTGAAACACATAACTGTTGTATTTTTTGACTTTTTCCAATACTTGTTTTACAACCCAAGATTTAATACATCTATAGCCAGATGTCCAGTCTGTTATGTTTGGTTTGGCAAAACCAAATTTGATAATTAAGTTGCCTAATACAGAAAAAATTTTGCGGTGAAAACCCCAGTTGTCTGGTATACTGCCTCCTTTAATGTATCTTGATCCTATAACAAAGTCATTGCCTTTTTCAATCTGTTTTAAGAACTCTGGTATTAAGTCTGGATTATGAGACCAATCTGCATCCATCTCAAAAACCGCATAAGGCTTAATTTTTTCTAAAGCATATTTAAAACCTTTATAATAGGCTTTTCCAAGACCTTCTTTAGGTGTTTCTAAAAGATATATTTTATCTTGGTACTGTTTTTGAAATTCTTTTACAAGTTCATCGGTCTTATCATTAGAGTTGCTGTCTACTACCAAGATCTTAATTTCCCAAATTTTAGTTTTATTTTGTTGTTTAAGAATTGCAGGTATTAAGGTTTTAAGGTTTTTGTATTCTTTGTAAGTTGGTAATGTTATTAAAACAGTCTTCATAAAAATTTTTAAGTTTTAACAAATTATAATTTTAGCACAAAACTGCTTTTTTAAGTAGTTGATTTAATTGTAGGTCTACCGATTGAGTAATAATTGAATCCTAATGTTGTCATAGTTTTGAGATCGTAAATATTTCTGCCATCAAAGATGTCTGGGTGCTTTAACAACTGTTTTACCTTTTTAAGGTCTGCTGAAATAAACTCTGGCCAATCTGTAGCAATTATTAACCCTGATTTTTGTTTCAAGCATTCATAGCAGTCTTTTGCATAATTCAGTTTATCTTTGTAAATCTGTTTAGTATTTTCCATAGCTTTTGGGTCATATACAGTTATTTTAAATTTGAGGTTAAGCAGTTTGTCAATAAGATAAAGACTAGGAGAAAACCTGATATCATCAGTATTTGGTTTGAATGATAATCCCCAAACTGCAATATCTTTTTCTCTTATGTTTTTCACAATTTTATTTAGGAAGTTGTCTTTAGCTTGTTGGTTAATTTTTTCAGTGCTTTCAATTAAGGAAGTGTCTATCTTTAATTTTTTCCCCATATGTATTAGAGCCTTTACATCTTTTGGAAAACAAGAACCTCCATAACCGATTCCAGCTCCTAAAAATTGAGGTCCGATTCTTTTGTCAAGTCCAACAGCTTGAAGCACTGTTTTAACATCTGCATTTGTTTTCTCTGCATAGAATGAAATTAGATTGGCAAAAGATATTTTTGTTGCCAACATTGAGTTTGAGGCGTATTTGATAAGTTCTGCAGATTGCAGATCGGTTATTACTCTTTCTCCAGGCAGTTTTTTGTGTAAGTCAATCAGTATTTTAATTGCTTTTTTGTTGTTTGAGCCTATTACTATTCTGTCGGGTGATAAGGTATCTTTTACAGCAGATCCTTCTTTTAAAAACTCTGGACATGAAGCTGTGGCAAAACTTATCTTTTTGCCTTTAATTTTTTTATTGATAATATCTTCAACCATTTTATTTGTGCCTATAGGAACAGTGCTTTTGCAAGATACAACTGTGAAATGCTTGTCTGATAAATACTGGGCAATTTTTTCAGCAACCTCAATTACTGCAGACAAATCTGCTGATCCATCTGGATTTGGCGGCGTTCCTACAGCAATAAATATAACTTGGGAGTTTTTGACTGATTCGTAGTCAAGCCTAAAATTTATGTGTTTTGACGCTAGGTTTCTTTTTAAAATAGGTTTTAAGCCAGGTTCGTAGATAATTGGATCACCATTTTTGAGTCTTTGTATTTTTTCAGGGTTTCTGCCAATTACAGTAACTTGGTGCCCTAAATCAGCCATAACGCAACCTGTTACGAGTCCTACATAGCCATGTCCGATAATTGTTATTTTCATACTGCTTTATAATAACCCAAAACTTAATTTTTTTCAATTACTATTCAAGATAACCTTTTTGAGTTAATCTTTCAAGTATTTCATTTGCATATTTTTTGTTTATATATAGATCAGTTTTTAAATCAAAATCAGAGAGGTTTTTTTTAAGTCTAAAACCTGTATCAGACAACCTAATGTATTTGTTTGATAGATAATCAATAAAGAAAGCACCAAATTGTTCTGCAGGTGTCATAAAGATTGAGGCAGTATGTTTGAAGATTATTATTTTAGGTTCTTTCTTCTCAAATTGATCAATAAAATCGTTTTTTAAAAACTCAGATTCTGCAAACTGAGGTAGCAGTGTAGGATATTTGCCCGGCAGTTGACCTTTTTTTACAAAGAACTCTCTATGCGGTTCGTATGGTCCAATCCAAAAAAAATCATTGTTATCAATAATTTCATCTACAAACTCAGCAGTAAAGTCTCTGTCATAATTTCTTGGCATTTTTTGCGTGTAAACATAAAAAAATTTTTCATAAAAATCTTTGCTAAAGAAAATAAAGCTACTTAAAGCATAAATAATGTTGACAACAAGTAATGTTTTAACAACTACTAATGTTAAACCTTTAGCCTCTATGTTGTTGTAAATATGGAGTATGATAAAAAATACAGCAGTTGCAGTCATTATAAACACTCCTGCTTGGTAATTTCTTTCACCTAAATTTATTATCTCTGATCTTGGAGCAGATACTGAGATCATTAAGAAAAATAAAAATCCATACAGTTTGTAGATTTTAAATAAAAGGTAAATAGCTATAAGCGCAGATAAAACAAAAAACTGTGTGTGTGGAAAATAAAGGTCAAGGTCTCCAATTCTTGCTAGAACCGGAACTGTTTTGTCCCAAAAATTGAATATTAGAGTCAATAACATTTTTAAAGGATTTAAATATCTGCCTTTTGTATAGTTGGGGATACTAATATAAAAATCAGTGTTGTAGGTAAAGTTTGAGAAAATAAACTCTTTGATTGAGTTGGTAGCTATTATGTAAACAGCTAGCAACAGATATGGTAAAGCGTTTATAAAAACAAATTTGAGATAACACCTTAGACAAGGTTTTGATTTGGCAAAAATAGCCAACAGCCAGATATAGGCAAACATTGCCCAGTAGATATATGTAAGCGATGTTAACACAATAAAACTTATAAATATTCCTGTTATATAAATGTCTTTTTTATCAACCTTCTGTTTTAGGGAAAAAGTAACCAAAAGCCAGATTGTAGCTGCTGCCAGAAGACTGGCTATGGAATCTGCCAGAAACAAATGCAACCAAAAATACATTGTTACAATAGGGTAGATTATTACAAAATATTTATAGAGTTTATAAAGGTTTTTGTCAGCGTATTTTTCAATAATTTTTCCTACCATAAACCATAAAAATACAAACTGCAGTAAAGCCCAAACAAATTTAAATAACAACAAGGAGTTATGGCTTAAAATCATAATTAAAGCAGATAAAACCCAAGCAAATGGCATGTGATGATCAAAGAACTCTTTGTATGCTACTTTTCCGCTTAAAAGAGCTTTTCCTCCCAATAAGTTCACATACTCATCTGGGTAGTTAACATAAAAAGCAGTGAATATAAACAATATTAAGGCAATAAATTCATAGCTTTTGTGTTCAATTAAATAATTTGTTAAGTTATTGATCTTTTTTAAAAATTTGCTTATGAGGTGAACTTTTTTTTTCGTAATTTCATTCATTGTTTTCTGGTCTTAAGGTTGGGAAAAGTATAACATCTTTTATTGTTGGTTGGTCTGTTAGAAATGCTGTAAATCTGTCTACTCCCAACCCCCAACCTGCTGTTGGCGGCATTCCGTATTCCAGCGCAGTAATATAATCTTCATCTAAAACTTGATGTTCTTCTGCTCCTCTTTCCCCAGCTTCTTCCTCTTGCAACCAGCGGTTTTTCTGGTCTATAGGATCATTAAGTTCATTGTAGGCATTGACATACTCCTCTCCTCCTATTAGCACTTGAAAGCTGGCTACTAAATCAGGATTATCTTCTTTTCTTTTGGCCAATGGTTTAAGTTCTGTTGGGTGATCAATAAGAAATACAGGGCCTTTAATATTAGGTCTTAAGTGTTTTTTATAGATTTTGTCAACTAAGTTTGCATATCCTATCTCTAATTCGTCTTTGGCAAGTAGGTTTCTTTTTTTTATAACTTCAAGCAGTTTTTCCTCTGTTTTAATCTTTGATAAATCAAGGTCAATTTCATCTTTGAACAGTTTGGTATAGCTTACTCTTGGCCAAGGTGGAGTAAGATCATAAACAGTTCCTTGATAGGAGACTTTATAGCTTCCTGTTATATCTTTGGCTATTTGTGATAGTAGTTTTTCTGTAAATTCCATTAATTTGTTGTAATCTGCGTATGCCCAGTAAAACTCAATCATAGTAAACTCAGGATTATGTACTCGAGACATGCCTTCATTACGGAAGTCTTTGCCAATTTCATAGACCTTTTCAAAACCGCCTACAATTAATCTTTTAAGATAAAGCTCATCTGATATTCTCAAATACAAATCTATATCTAAGGCATTGTGGTGGGTTATAAAGGGTTTTGCTGTAGCTCCTCCGTAAATAGTCTGCAGTATTGGAGTCTCAACTTCTATAAATCCTTCTTTGTCAAGATATTTTCTTAACAGTTGTACCACTTTAGTTCTTTTAAGAAAGATCTCTTTAACTTCATCGTTTACTAAAAGGTCTACATAACGCCTTCTGTATCTTTCTTCAACATCTTTTAAACCATGCCATTTTTCAGGAAGCGGCCTTAGGGATTTTGTCAAAACCTTAAAATCTTCAACTATGATTGAGATCTCTCCTCTTAGGCTTTCTCCTACTTTTCCTTTTACATAAACAATATCTCCAATATCAACAAGCTGTAATATTTTAAAGACTTTTTGACCAGCTGTGTCTAGTTTAAACATTAGCTGTATTTTTGCTGTTTCATCTTTTAAATCAGCAAAGATTAGTTTGCCGTGCCCCCTTTTGCTATAGATTCTGCCTGCTGTGTAAACTGTTTCTCCTTTAAGGTTTCTAATTTTAGAAATAGGTTGTTTTTTTTGGTTAAATGAAGTGTAGGCAGTTTGACCTAGTTTTTCTAGCTCTTTAAGTTTTTTAAGTCTTTCTTGCCTGATTTTTTCTAAACTGCTCATACTTGCTATTATAACAAAAAACTACTATTTTTTAAGGAAAAATTATTTTGAGTTTATCTCCAACTTTAATATTGTTTTTTTTGACAAAACCAGCTTTTACCTCAAGAACATATAAAGCTGGTTGTTTAGAAGAAAAGGTTTCTGGAAAAGATTCTGGTTTGGCATTTTCTGTAATATCTATAATCTCAAAATCAGAAGAAATCCAGACAATATCTAGACTAAATAACATATCTTTCATCCAGAACTCATAAAATCCAGGTTCGTTGAATTTAAACAACATGCCTTGATCATAGGTTATATCTGAAATCTTTGATAAACCTTGAATCTGTTCTTCTCGCGTGTCTGCCAGATGTGCAAGGATTACTTTTTTGTTAGGTAGAATTATTTTGGTGTCAAAGATTAAGTTACTGCTAGTTTCAGATGGTTGATTAAAAATGCTTATAAAAATATAACCAGTTATGAATAAGCATAAAACTATTACAAAACTTAATATTATCTTATGCATACTGTATATTTTAATCTATTTGAGCTCTTTATTCTCTTTTGATTTTTCTGATGATGTAGTTTTTTTCTCCTGCTGGCGTTTTTACAGAGACTTTTTCATTAAAGCTCTTTCCTAAAATAGATTGTCCTAAAGGAGAGTTTGCTGAAAATTTGTTATTTGCTGGGTCTGCCTCAAAATCTCCTACTATAGTGATAGTTATTGATTTGTTATCAGTTTCTAATTCAACTGTGTCTCCTATTTGTACTATATCAGGTTTGCTTTCTTCTTCAACTATCTCAACATTTGCTAAAACCTCTTGTAAATATCTGATCCTTGAGTCAATCTCTGATAACTCATCTTTGGCAGTGTGATATTCGCTGTTTTCTCTAAGATCTCCTAAAGCCCTTGCAGTCTGAAGTCTTTCAACTGCTTTGGGTCTGACAACATTTGTAAGATTGTCAAGCTCTTCCTGTATTTTTTTAAGACCTTCTTGTGTAACTTTGTACTTTTTTGACATATTAGTTTTAGTAAAAATTTAGTGGTTGTGGACATAGTTTGACAGATACATTATAACAAACAATCCAGTTGCAAGCAAAAGAATTTGAGTAATAGCCTCCTTTAGATTATTACTTTTATGTAGTTCTGGAATTAAGTCTGATGTTGCAATGTACAAAAATCCTCCTGCTGTCAAGCTAGTTAAAACAGGCAGATAATGATTAAACATATTTAAAAACCAAAACCCGAAAACTGTGCCTAACAATGAGGTTAAGGCTGTTATAAAGTTATAGGCAATAGCTTTTCTTTTTGACAATCCTGAAAAGAGCAAAATATTAAAATCGCTTAATTCTTGAGGTATCTCATGCATTATAATTGAAAAAGTTGTTGTTATGCCAAGTTTTATATTAGAAAAAAAGGCGACTGCAATGGCAAGGCCATCTAAAAAATTATGTAGTATATCGCCAATAATGTTTAAATAGGCTAAATGGTGTTTGTGTTGTTGTTCATTGACCAGATGACAGTGTCTCCAGTGAATAAACTTTTCTATAAGGAAAAACAATAACAGACCTGAAAGCGTGGCTGTAAATACTTCTTCAGGGTGTTCTACAGACTCTAATGCTTCAGGCAGTAAATCAAAAAAAACCACTCCTAAAAAACTACCTGCAGAAAAACTTATTAAGTAAAACTGCAGTTTCTTTTGTTTATCTAATTTCCAAACAATAAATAATATGCCTATCAGAGATACAAGGCTTACTAGAAAAGATGCTGTTATAGCTTGTATTAGCATAATATTAACTCCTTTTATTTAAATTTAGTTATACTAAACTGATTTGTTTTAATTCAAAAATATTTTTATATAATAATCATACTAAAACTTTTCAAATTTTTATTATAATTTGCCGCGGTGCTGGAACTGGTAGACAGGCAGGACTTAGGATCCTGTTCCCTTTTTTGGGAGTGTGGGTTCAACTCCCACCCGCGGCACTCATTAAATATTGGTTAAAAGTTTAAAACTTTTATTATGTCAATTATCCAAAGATTAAAATCTGATCAGATTAATGCTTTAAAAAAAGGTCAAAAGATGGTCTTGGAAGTGGTTAGGTATATACTGTCAAAAATAAAAAATAAACAAATCGAGCTTCAAAGAGAATTAACTGACGCCGATGTTGTTCAGGTTTTGAGAAAAATAAAAAAAGAACTTTCTGAATCTTTAGAGTATGCCAAAAAAGGTAATAGGCAAGAGGCAGTTGAGGAGTACCAGCAACAGTTGAAGATCTTAGAAAGTTATCTGCCGGCAGAGATGAGTGATGAACAGTTGAAAAAAGCAATAGAGGAAATAATTAAAGAAAACCAGCAGTTGTACTTGAAGAATCCTAATGCAGTATTGGGAATGTGTGTTAAAAAACTTGGCGCTCAGGTTGAACCAAGTAGAATTGTCCAATGTTTTAAACAATCTACGCTGGCTTAATAATTATATTTTCCAATGTTTTGTCAAATACATTAATTTCATTAACTTTACTTTTTTTGATTACAATATCCTCAATTCTTATGCCGAATCTGTTTTTTAAATAAAGACCAGGTTCTAATGTAAATACTGTATTTTTTACTAAATTGCCTTCAACTGACGGATTGGTAAAAGGTTCTTCATGAATTTCTCTGCCTATGCCATGTCCTATGCTGTGAATAAAATACTGGTCTAAAGAGTGCTTTTTAAATATATTAACAGCATTAGTATGTAAGTTGTGAAACCCAGTTGTTTTATTGGCCAAAAGGAATGATTTATTCAATGCTTTTAAAACAATGTCGTAAATTGTTTTAAACTCTGGGGTGGGATAACCTATGAAAAAGGTTCTGGTTAAATCAGAGCAATAACCCTTATAAACAATTCCTAGATCAATAAGCAAAACGCCTGATTTAATTACTTTATTGCTTACTCTATGATGAGGGTTGGTTGAGTTTTTGTCAAAAGCAACTATTGGATCAAAAGCTAGGTTTAAGCATTTGTGTTTTAAAGCTGATTCTGCAATAAAACAAGCAAGATCTGTTTCTGTAATTTGTTTATTTAGGTTCTGTTTTAAAAACTCAATTGTTTGTTTAAGTATCTGACCTGTTAATTTTTGAGCTTTTATAATTTTATTAAGTTCTGGTTCTTCTTTTAGAGCTCTAAGTTTGTAGGTGGGGTCTTGGCCGAGGGTTATTTGTTTAGATAAATGTTTTTTAAGATCAAAGTATTCTGTTATTTTAATATCCTGACTATCTAAAACTAATTTTTCTGCTTTGATTTTAGTTTGATTTTTTAAAAACTTTATCAGTTCTTGTTTTTGTTTGATTACTTTAAGTTCAAGATTTAAGTTTTGGCAAATATTTTTGTAAAACGATCCCAGCATAGGGAAGGTTATTAAAACAGCTTGGCGTTTGCTTAATATTAAAAGACATTCTTTGTCTTTTAGGTTGAATTTTAGGTCCAAGAGATAACTTATGTTTACTGGATTAGTTATAAGATGGTAGCTTAATCTATCTATTTGTTTTTGTAGTTTTAAAATACGATTGGTCATTTAAACCATAATTATAAATCTCAGTTTAAATTTAGTAAAATATAATCGTTATGAAATCTAGGACTTATTATATAAAAACTTTTGGTTGTCAACAGAATGTGGCTGATTCAGAGCGTATTGCCAAGGCATTTGAAAGCCGGGGTTTTAGACCTGCAAAAGCAATTGATACAGCCAATTATGTTGTCATAAATACCTGTATGGTAAGGCAGTCGGCTGAGAATAGGGTTTATGGTCTTGTTAATAATTTAGCTAAACTTAAACGACAAAAACAAAAAAACAATGAGTTTTTCAAAATTATTGTTACTGGTTGTATGGTTGGTTTGGCTTTTAGAGATAAGACTGGAAAGTATTTGCAAAGACTTAAAAGTATTATGCCGTCTGTAGATGAGTTTATGCCTATTGAAGAAGTTGGTTTTGATAACGAACCTTTAAGGCAAGATAATAAAAAGGCTTGGGTGCCGATCTCCAATGGCTGTAACAATTTTTGTACATTCTGTGTAGTTCCTTTCACTAGAGGCAGAGAGATTAGCAGACCGTTTAATGATATTATCAACGAGTGTATAAATCTTAAAAATAAAGGTTACGAAGAAATTGTTTTGTTGGGCCAGAATGTAAACTCTTATGGAGCCGATCTAATTATGGGCCAAGAAAATATTCAAGTAATGCGTGATTTTGGCAAAAATTACTTTGACACAGACAGCTCTTATGTTGGCAGTTTCTCGTTTAATGGCAAAAAAATTAAGCCTGTTTATGTGAAACACCTTGGGAGATTAAGAATTCCTACTTTATTTCCTTTTTTACTAGAGGAAGTAGCTAAACTAGGGTTTAAAAAAGTAGATTTTATATCTTCAAATCCTTGGGATTTTTCAGATGAGTTAATTGATGTTATCTCCAGAAATGAAAACATTACCAGAGTAATACATTTGCCTCTGCAGTCAGGAGACGACGAGGTTTTAAAAAGAATGAATCGTTGGTATACCAGTAAAGATTATCTTAACTTAATCAATAAGATCAGAAAAAAAGTTCCTTCAGTTGAGTTTACTACAGATATTATTGTTGGTTTTTGTGGAGAAACCGATAAACAGTTTGAAAACACAGTTAAACTAGCAAAAATGGTTGGTTTTTCAAAAGCATATATTGCAATGTATTCACAAAGACCTTTTACAGCCGCTGTTAAGGTAATGGAAGATAATGTGCCTTTTGAAGAGAAAAAACGGCGTTGGCTAATACTTGATAAGCTGATAAACCATAGGTATAGAGATGATCAAGAAAATTAGATCTGTTTTATTTTGACAATTGGTTTTTAAGTATTATAATTTTTACAACTTATGCGTATTTTAGTAACTGGGGGAGCAGGTTTTATAGGGTCAAACTTTATTCATTATTGGCTTAAAAAATATCCTGATGATGAAGTGCTCAATTTGGACAAACTAACTTATGCAGGCAATTTAGACAATCTTAAAGATATTGAAAATCTACCTAATTATACCTTTGTTAAAGGAGATATCTGTGACCAAAAACTTGTTGAAGAACTAATGAAATCAGTTGATGTTGTGGTTCATTTTGCCGCAGAGACTCATGTTGATAGATCTATTCACAGCTCTGCTGATTTTATAACTACAAATATAATTGGCACTATAACATTGCTTAATGCGGCTTTGAAATACAAGATTAAAAGGTTTCATCATATCTCGACTGATGAGGTTTTTGGCAGTCTCTCTTTAGAGACTGAGGAAAAGTTTAATGAAAAGACTTGTTATAAACCAAACAACCCATATTCAGCCTCAAAAGCCAGTAGTGATCATTTTGTTAGAGCTTTTGCCAGAACTTATGGATTACCTATTACTATAACCAACTGTAGCAATAATTATGGTCCTTATCAGTATCCTGAAAAATTTATTCCTTTAATGATAACAAACTTAATTGAAGACAAACCAATTCCAATTTATGGCGATGGTCGTTATGCCAGAGATTGGTTGTATGTTACTGATCATTGTAGAGGTATAGATCTAGTTCTCAAAGATGGAAAAGAAGGTGAGACTTATCTTATAGGAGGTATGTATCAGACTATTACAAATCTGCAATTGGCTGAGCTGGTAATTAAGTTGATGGGAAAATCAAAGGATTTGATTACCTTTGTAAAAGACAGACCTGGCCATGATGTAAGGTATGCGGTTGATTGGAGCAAGATAAATAAAGAACTTGGCTGGAAGCCTAAGGTAGATTTGCAGACAGGTTTAAAAAAGACTATTAAATGGTATCTTGACAATAGGCAATGGTGGCAAAGAATTAAGTCTGGCGAGTTTAAGAACTATTTGAAAAAACAATATAAAAATTAATCTTTAAATTTAATATGAAAAAGGTTTTAATAACAGGTTCTACTGGTTTGGTTGGTTCCAGGATTGTTGATCTATGGCAGAACAAATTTGAGTTGATAACACCAAAATACGAGGATGGTTTTGATATTACTAAAAAAGACGCAGTGTATGAGTTTTTGAAGGACTTAAACTTTGATTTTGTTCTGCATCTGGCCGCATATACAAATGTTGATAAGGCAGAGGAAGAAAGAGACCTTTGTTATAGTATCAATGTAGCTGGAGTCAGAAACTTAGTTGAGGTATGTCAGCAAAAAAAAGCTAAATTTATTTATGCTAGCACCGCTTTTGTCTTTCCAGGCAAGTTGTCTGAAAGTCCATATGATACAAACTCAATACCAGACCCTTTAGGTTTTTATGGAAAAACCAAATGGGCGGCAGAAGAAATAGTTGGCAGTGAGGCAGTTATAGCAAGATTTGATTATCCTTATAGGGTAGATAATCATCATAAAAAAGATATCTTTAGAACTATTAAAGAATTGCTAGAGAATAAAGTCAAGATTAAAGCTGTCAAGGATATGAGGTTTAATCCTACATTTATAGATGATCTAGCCTTTGGTTTTGAGTCTTTAATCAAAAATTATAGTCCTGGAGTTTATCATTTGGTAGGAAAGGACTACAGTCCTTATGAATCATTTTTGCTTATAAGCAAATACTATAATCTTGATTCATCGCTAATAGAACCAATTTCTTTTGCAGAGTTTTATGAAGGTAAAGCGCCAAGGCCTCAGTATAATGCTTTAAAACCCAGCAGTATTGGAACTTCTTTTAGAAGTTTTGAAGAGGTTTTGCAAGAAACAATTAAAAATTAAATTAAAACCTAATGAAATATTTAAAGAAAACAGATCCTGAAATTTACAGTTTAATTAAAGCAGAAAAAAAAAGACAAGATCAGACCTTAATGATGATTCCTTCTGAGAATATTGTAAGTCTAGCTGTAGAGGAAGCTGTAGGATCTTGTTTGGGCAATAAATACGCTGAAGGATACCCTAATAAAAGATATTATCAAGGTCAGACTGTTGTTGATCAGGTAGAGCTTTTGGCCCAAGAAAGAGCAAAAAAATTGTTCAAGGTAGAGTATGTTAATGTTCAACCTTATTCTGGATCACCTGCTAATTTAGCTGTCTATTTTGCTTTGCTTAAACCTCAAGAAACTATAATGGGTTTGTCGTTGTCTGCTGGTGGTCATTTGACGCATGGAGCGAATTTAAACGCCTCAAGTGTGTTTTTCAGATCTGTAAGTTATGATGTTGGCAAAGATGGCTTTATAAATTATGATGAAGTTGAAAAGTTAGCTATAAAGGCAAAACCTAAGATAATAGTTGCAGGAACAACAGCTTATCCTAGATTGCTTGATTGGAAAAGGTTTTCAGAGATTGCAAAAAAAGTAGACGCTTATCTTATGGCTGATATTTCGCATATTGCAGGACTTATTGTCGCTGGAGTCTATCCTTCTCCGGTTGAGTATGCAGATGTTATTACCTCAACAACGCATAAAACACTTAGAGGCCCTAGAGGAGCTATTATAATGGTAACTAAAAAAGGTTTTAGGAAAGATCCTGAACTTAATAAAAAGATTGATAAGGCAATTATTCCTGGTTTACAAGGAGGGCCACATCTTAATACAATCGCAGGTATTGCCACTGCTTTGAAAGAAGCAAGTAAAAAAAGTTTTAAAACCTATGCCCAACAAATACTTAAAAACGCCAAACAACTTGAGATTAGTTTTAAAAAATTTGGTTTTAATCTAGTCTCAGGAGGGACAGACTCTCATCTACTGCTTGTTGATTTAAGAAACTTTAATCTGCTTGGTAATACAGCGGCTGAGTTGTTAGAGGAGGTTAATATAGTTGTTAATAGAAACTCTGTTCCGTTTGATCCTAATCCTCCATTTTTTCCATCAGGCATAAGGTTGGGTACACCTGGTATTACTAGCCGTGGTTTAAAAGAAAAAGAGATGAAGTTAATATCAGAGATAATTTTTAAAGTTATATCGCTTGGATCTAAACTTAAAAAAGAACTAAAACTTAAAGATGAGCAGGAAAGAAAAGCAGTTTATCGTAATAATATTATCTCAAAAGCAAAACCTGAGTTGTTGAGATTAAGACAAGAGGTTATCAAATTATGCCGAAAGTTTCCAATACCTAAAAGCTATTGATTATGAAAAGACTGGTTATTGCCATAGATTTGTTATTAGTTGCTTTCTTTGTTTTCTTGTTGAGATTGTTGCCTCCAGAAGCGCCATTGTTGTTTTCCTACCTTGATGATGAAGATAAATTAGTAAGAACATACTTTTTGTTTACTCCTTTAATTTTGGCTAATCTATTCTTTTTTATAAATGAGTTTCTTATGAGTAAATATTTTGCTGAGTCTCAAGAACAACTAAGACCTTTTTTTAATTTTATAAACGGATTTATTATTGTCTTTTCTGCTTATCTAATCATTAGAATTTTGCTTTTAATTATTTAGATGGTTTATATTTTAGCCTTGATTTTAAGTTTTGTTATAAGTTATTCAGCAGTTCCTTTTGTCATTAAGTTTGCTGAAAGATACCAATTGCTTACTGATAAAAGAGTTAGGTATCATCCTGCCCATACCCATAAAGGAGTTTTGCCTCGAGCTGGGGGCGTAGGAATATTTTTATCAGTCTTTATCAGTAGTCTTCTTTTTATAACAATAAATAAGATTTTATTAGCTATTTTATTGTCGAGCTTAATTCTATTGCTTACTGGTTTGTGGGATGATAGATCTGATGTTTCTCCTTATATCAGGTTTGGTTTAAATATCTTTGCCTCTGTCATTGCTGTTATGGGAGGTTTGGGTATTCCTTTTATTTCAAATCCTTTTGGAGAACCTATTGTTTTGACTAATTATGCATTCAAATTTGTTCTCTTTAAGGAGCATAATTTTTTGTGGTTATCTAATTTGTTGTCCATAATTTGGATTGTTTTTTTAATCAACGCTGTAAACTGGAGCAAAGGAGTAGACGGTCAGATGCCTGGTTTTGTTGCTATTGCTTCAATTTTTTTGGGTTTGTTAGCCAGCAGGTTTTCGGTTTACGACATTTCAGTTACTGATTCTATGTTATTGGCGTTTATAGTGGCAGGAGCTTTTTTAGGCTTTTTACCGTTTAATTTTTATCCTCAAAAAATTTTGCCTGGTTATAGCGCCGGGTCTTTGGCTGGTTTTTATCTTGCTATTTTATCTTTGTTGTCTGTGGCAAAGTTAGGAACCTTGGTTCTTGTTTTAGCTGTTCCATTTATTGATGCGGTTTATACTATAACAAGGAGGTTGGCTCAAGGAAGGTCTCCTTTTATGGCTGATTGGGGTCATTTTCATCATAGATTGCTTGAGATCGGCTGGGGCCGAAGAAGAATTGCAGTGTTTTATTGGTTAGTAACATTTATACTGGGTATACCTAGTCTTTTTTTAGATAACAGTCTATCTAAGTTTGCTATGTTTTTGTCTTTATTTGTAGTTATGTTGTTTTTTATTCTAATTTTAAACAGGGTAAAAAAAATAGTTCATTTAAAAACTTAGATAGTAATCTTTTGAGGGTCTATTATAAAGTTTTTCAGATCTCTTTTCCCTAGAATCATTTGATACTTTAAGGTTGATCTATCGGTTATAGTAACTATGGTTTCTTTAGTTTCTCCATCAATTGCAATCTTAAGTCTTAATGCATATCTTAATGTATAACCATTTGCGGCTTTTATAATAAACAGCTCTGGATGTATATGTTCAAACTCTTTGTGAATTTTAGGCAGATACTTTTCTTGAATCTTTTTAAACTCTTTTCTAGCTTGATCTATGTTTTCAAAATTTTTAGGCAGTCCTAACTGTGTTAAAGCATCAAGCTCTTTTTTAAAACCTAGATCGTAAACAACTTTACTGTCTAAAGATGAGGAATCTGCTCCTGTGTCAATTTTGGCTTTTACTTTAACTAATTTGTTTTCTGATTTACCATATATAGTGACAGGATGAATGAGTCCGATTACGGGTCTTCCGGTTAATGCTTCAATCTCTTCTTCTATCTCACCGCCAAACAGTGCTTTTCCTAATTGAATAGCATGTTCTGTTGATTTTACCTGAAGATCTTTTACTTTCTCAAGTCTCCACAGCATACCATCGTTGTTGGCAATCTGGCCTGACAGTCCTGGTCTGGCATTTAACTCTACTACAACAGGACCCCTTTCTTTGTCAATTAAAAAATCAACTGCGCCAAACCTAAGTTTGGCTGATTTAGAAGCTTCAACCGCATATTTAAGTATTTTGTTCCAATAAGGAATTTTTACACCTGAGTATCTTAATCTTGTTTCAGGAACATACTCAATTGTTTTTCCTCGTCCGCCATTGGCTTTGCCATATACAGAGTGAGTTGTTACTCCTGTGGCTATATCAATACCAGAGGCTACAGCACCCAATGCCATATTGGCTTTTCCTTTAGATTCTTTAGTAGGCCATCTTATATAAGCCATAACAGGAACATACTTAAATAAATTTATTCTGATGTCAGGTGTTCCTTTAAAGGTATAGTTTCGGAATCCTTTATAGTTTTTGATTCTTTCTTCAATAATTACAAAGTCATTTCTACCTCCTAAAGAGTAGGTGCCATTGAGAATGTCTTCAAGATAGATCTTAAAGTTTTCTAAAGATACTCTACTACCGTCTGCTCTGATTAGGTTGTTGTTTTTATCCCGATTAAAAAAGATCTCAATGCCTCTGCCTGCTACTCCATTGGCTGGCTTGACCACAATCTGGTTTGGCAGTTTGTTTATGTCTAAATTTTGAATTTGTTTATTGGTTTTTATAATCTTGATTAAATTAGTAGTTGGAATATTTGCTGATTTAAGAACTTTTTTTGTTAATAGCTTATTGTCACAGATATGGAAGGTTGTCTCTGAGTTGTACTTTTTCACAAAATCAATATTGCGCTTATTTATGGACAGAATTCTTTTTCTGTTTTTGTGTATTAGGGCTAATTTATTAAGAATTCTCATTATCATTTGAGGTGTCTTTATTTAATAATTCCCAGAATCTATAATACTCAGTCAATCTAAATCCTTTCCATATACCAATGATCATAATTGCAATAACAGCTATAAATGAGATCACAGGATAGGTGAATAAATAGATGATAAAGTTTTTATTTATTCCAATTCCAACACAGATTATGACTAACACAATAGTTAAACTAAAGAGTTTTAATGCATAATTTACACCTTTTCTCAAGATGTATTTGCAGTAATTTTCAATACTTAAGATTAAAGCTATAATAGTGAAGGCGCTAAGATTGGTGGTATTGATTGAGATAAACAACTGTAGAAAATAAATTACCATAAGAGTGATTATTGCTGATAATGATATTGCCAGGGCGATTTTAGTTTTATAATGCATCAATGAGTTCCTGAGATAAAAATAAATAAATGTGGTTACTAATGTAGCTGAAAGAATAATGATTAATGCATAGCTTAAACTAATTAAGAGATTAGGTTGAATATTATTTTTAAAAAGCTCCAAAAAAGCATATATTAAAATTAAAGGTGTTGTTAAACCTAAACTTCTTAACCCAATTATATAATGCATAAATACAATAATTAAAGCAAATATAGGCAAAAGCAACAAATACTCTAACCAGGTTGTTGGAATGCCTGCTGTTATAGCATAATTTATTAAAAAGTTCATAGTTTGAAAAATACTTAACTTTGTCTTATTTTATAATACTTTGAATTATTTTTCAGCATTTTATTTAATTTTGATTCGGTTGTTGTTGTCAATATATAATCAATTTTTATATCAGATAACTTTAATAAACTTTATTTATTTTCAGTTTCTAGTTTAAACTTGAATTACTAACTGGTTAATTTTTTCTGCTTTACAAATAAATTTTCTAGTCTATAATTTATATAAAATATTATTTCAGTACTGCTTAAGTTGGAGTTGATTTAATAATATTTTGATATTATAATAGGTAAACTATATCGTTAAGGCAAAGATATTTGTAAGTTTTGCATAAATTTTTATAAGTTAACAAATATTATTATGGCAGATAAATTTCAAAGAAACAAACCACATCTTAATGTTGGAACAATTGGTCATGTTGACCATGGTAAAACAACATTAACAGCGGCTATTCATCACTACTTATCTAAAAAAGGTTTAGCAGAAGATAAAAAATACGAAGATATTGACAAGGCTCCAGAGGAAAGAGCAAGAGGTCTTACTATTAGTATTCATCACTCTGAGTACGAAACAGAAAAAAGGCATTATGCTCATATTGATGCTCCTGGTCATGCGGATTATGTAAAAAACATGATTACAGGTGCCGCTCAGATGGACGGTGCAATTTTAGTTGTTTCTGCCGTAGATGGCCCAATGCCTCAGACAAGAGAGCATATTCTTTTGGCAAAGCAGGTAAATGTTCCGGCTATAGTTGTGTTTTTGAATAAAATTGATATGGTTGATGATCCTGAAATCGCAGATCTTGTTGAGATGGAAGTAAGGGATCTTCTTAAAAACTATGGTTATCCAGGCGATGAGGTTCCTGTAATTAGAGGTTCTGCTCTTAAGGCATTAGAAGATGATGAACAAGCCTTAAAATCAATTGAAGAGTTAATGAAAGCAGTTGATGAATATATTCCTGAACCAAAAAGAGATGCTGATAAGCCGTTCTTAATGCCTGTTGAAGATGTTTTTACTATTCAAGGTAGAGGTACTGTTGTTACAGGTAGAGTTGAAAGAGGTACTTTAAAGGTTGGCGAGGAGATCGAGATTGTTGGTTTAAGGCCAACCCATAAGACTGTTGTTACAGGTATTGAGATGTTTAGAAAAAGTTTAGATGAGGCTCTTCCAGGAGATAATGTGGGAATTCTTTTAAGAGGTGTTGAGAAAGATGATGTAGAAAGAGGTCAGGTTTTAGCCAAGCCAGGATCAATTACACCTCATACAGAGTTTGAGGCTGAGATCTATGTGCTTAAAAAAGAAGAAGGAGGTAGACATACGCCATTCTTCAGCGGTTACAGACCTCAGTTTTATATTAGAACAACTGATGTAACAGGCGAGGTTACTCTGCCGTCTAATATTGAGATGGTTATGCCAGGAGACAATGTGAAGGTAACTGTAAAATTGATTAAAGAAGTAGCTTTAGAAGAAGGTTCCAGATTTGCTATCCGTGAAGGAGGCAGAACTGTTGGAGCCGGAGTTGTTACAAAAATTTTGAAATAGATTGTTATAAAAGAAAAAAAGGGTGGTTTAAAAACCACCCTTTTTTTAATCTCTAAAATTGCACTTTAGCAACTATGCCAAAAGGAAAAGTTAGAATCAAACTTAAATCATACGACTACAGATTGTTGGATGAAACCTGTAAAAAGATTGTTGAGACAGCAATAGGTAGTGGTGCTAATGTTGTTGGTCCAGTGCCTTTGCCAACAAAAAAAGAGGTGTATGTAGTTATAAAGTCTCCTTTTATTGATAAAGATTCAAGAGAGCATTTTGGGTTGCATATACATAAAAGATTGATTGATATAATCAATCCTACTAATCAGACAATTGACTCTTTAATGCATCTTGAGTTACCGGCTGGTGTAGCTGTTGAGATTAAGATGCATTAGGTTAAAAGTTTTATGAATATTTAATTTGATAAGATGCCAGGTTTTATTTTAGGTATTAAAAAAACACAGAAAAGGGTTTTCAATGACAATGGACAGTCGATTCCAGTTACAGAGATATATGTGCCCAATCTTTATGTAATTGACATAAAAACTCAAGAATCTGATGGTTACTTTAGTATTAAGGTAGGTATGGTTTATGACAAAAAGATCTCAAAGCCATTAAAGGGTGAGTTAGAGAAACTTGGTATTAAAGATAATGTGTCTGTTACTTCTGAGTTTAGGCTTGAAAAGTTTCTAAACTCAAGTTTAGGCTTAGAGGTAATAGCTGATAAAGGTAAATCTAGTTTGAAGTTATCAGACATAGAAATTAGAGAAAAGCAACAACTTGAGTTGGAGTCTTTATTCAAGGTAGGAGATGTTGTAGATGTCTCTGGAGTTAGTAAAGGAAAGGGTTTTCAAGGCGTTGTCAGGAGGTTTAATTTTGGTGGAGGTCCCAAGACTCATGGGCAATCAGACAGATTAAGAGCTCCTGGTTCTATAGGTGCAGGAACAACTCCGGGCAGAGTCTTTAAAGGTAAAAAGATGGCAGGTAGAATGGGTGGAGTTAGGGTTACAGTGCAAAATTTGCCTATTGTTTCAGTAGGAAAAAATAGTTTAGTACTAAAAGGTTTAATTCCTGGTTATAAGGGTAGTGTTGTTCAGGTTAGACCAGCATTAAAATTTTATACTAGAAAATAAAGATGCCAAGGGCAACTGTTAAATCAAAACAAGGCGGAGTTTCAGCTCCATATTGGCAAAAAGACAAAGTCAATAGTATTGAGCTTGATAAAGATGTCTTTAATTCAGAGATCAATGAGTATGAGCTTAACAGGTATATTTATGTATATAGAACTAATCAAAGAAAAGGGACAGCTGATACTAAAACAAGAGGTCAGGTTTCAGGTTCTACTAGAAAGATTTACAGTCAAAAAAAGATGGGTAGAGCAAGGCATGGTGATATAAAAGCTCCTATTTTTGTTGGAGGCGGAGTTGTTTTCGGACCTCAAAGCAAAGTATTCAATCTAAAAATAAATAAAAAACAAAAACGATTGGCTATGGTTTCAGCATTAAGTTTAAAACAGAAAGCCAATCAATTAGTTGTTTTAGATGATGAGGTGTTGGCAGGGTTTAAGAAAACAAAAGAATTTGTTAAGTTTTTAACAGATAAACAGTTGAATGGTAAGAAACTGCTTATAATAACCTCTGCTGATGCAGAGGATGATGTCTTTAAACCAATAAGAAATGTAAAAGAGGTAATCTGTGCTACGGTTGATAATATTAACCCATATATTCTAATGTTGGCAGAGAATGTTATGATAACAAAATCCGGATTAGAAATTTTACAGAAAAGATACAATAAAAATGAAAATTAACAATGTTTTGAAAAAACCAATAATCACAGAGAAAAGTTCACAACTTTTAAAGGATAGTGTTTATGTATTTGAAGTAGACAGAAGAGCTAATAAGCATCAGGTAAAATCAGCGGTTGAAAGTATTTTTGCAGTTGAGGTAGCAGAGGTCAAGACTTTTATAAGAAAAGGTAAAATTAAAAGAGTTGGTAGAAAAATGCAGACTAAAAAAATGCCGGATAGAAAAATTGCTTATATAAAAGTTTCTAAGGGCAATATTGATTTATTTCCAAAAGTTTAATTGTTAAATTATGGCAAAAAAGAGTAATATAGACACAAAACTATATGCAAAAACAAGTGAGCCAGAGAGATCATTGATTAAGATTTTGCCTAAAAAATCAGGCAGAAACAATGAGGGAAAAATTACAACAAGGCACAAAGGGGCAAGACAAAAAAGATATTACAGGCTTATTGATTGGAAAAGAGATAAGTTTGATGTAGTTGGCACTATAAAAACAATTGAGTACGATCCTAATAGAAATGCTCAGATTTCTTTGGTTGAGTATGAGGATGGCGAAAAGAGATATATTTTGCATATAGATGGTCTTAATATAGGAGACAAGATTTTATCAGGAGAAGAGATTGAGTTCAAACCAGGCAATGCTACTTACTTAAAGAATATTCCTTTAGGAATGGAGGTTTCCTGCGTTGAGCTTTACCCAAAGCAAGGAGCTCAAATAATAAGGTCAGCTGGATCTTACGCAGTTGTTCTTGCAAAAGAAGGCAGATATGTTCATCTTAAGATGCCGTCTAGAGAAGTTAGGAGAGTTTTTGCAGATTGTATGGCTGTTATTGGTAGAATAAGCAATGCTGGTCATAGGTTTGAAAATATAAGCAAAGCTGGAAGGAATAGGCTAAAAGGTATACGGCCAACAGTTAGAGGAGTAGCTCAGAATCCGCATGATCATCCTCATGGAGGTGGTGAAGGTAAAACCGGAGAAGGTAGAAAACCAAAGACGCCCTGGGGTAAGCCAGCCAGAGGCGTAAAAACACGAAAACCTAATAAATACAGTGACAAGTTTATAGTAAACAAGAGAAAATGAAAACAGTTTCAGCTTATATAAAAAATGTTAGAGTAACGCCAAAAAAGTTGCGTTTTATAGTGCCTGAGATTAAGAAAGAACCAGTTTCTAAAGCCTTAAGCAAACTGAATCTAATGAATAAGAAACCAGCGCAGTTTTTATATAAAGCAATAAAGTCTTGTGTAGATAATGCTAAAAACAAGTTTAAAGTTGAAGAAAATATGCTAAAATTTAAAACCATTGTCATAGAAGAAGGATTTAAGTTAAAAAGGTACAGAGCAGGTTCACGAGGTAGAGCAAAACCTTATACAAAAAGATTTTCTCATATTAAAATAGAGTTGGAAGTTTTAGAACCAAAAACAAAATAATGGGACAAAAAGTTCATCCATACGGATACAGATTGGCTGTTCTCTATGATTGGAAGTCAAGATGGTTTTTTGTAGACAAAAAAGATTACAAAAACAATCTCTTGGTAGATATAAAGATTAGAGAGTTTCTAATGCAAAATTATTATTTTGCCAATTTGGTAAATGTTGAGATTGAAAGAGGTATCAATAGTTTAAAACTTATTTTATATGCTGTAAAACCAGGTATGATCATTGGCAAAGGCGGTAAGGGTTTGGAGGAGTTAAGTCAGAAGGTTATAAAGATTATTGAAAAAACCACAAAACAGAGATTTAACAAAAAGAATATGCCCAAGATTGATATTAAAATAGAACAAGTAAAAAAACCGTATCTCAATGCGTACTTTGTAGCCCAGACAATTGCTGAAAGACTAATTAAAAACTTTCCACATAGAGCGGCTGTTCATTTTGCCATAGACAGAGTTATGGAAGCAGGAGCAAAAGGTGTAAGGGTCAGACTAGCCGGTAGAATAAATGGCGCCGCAATTGCTAGATCTGAAAAGTTTTCAGAAGGAAATGTTCCCACCTCTACGATTAGAGAAAGAATTAGTTATGCAGAGTATCCGGCTTTATTGCCAAGGTCAGGTTATGTAGGGATAAAAGTTTGGATTGCTGAATAAACTATGTTGTCTCCAAAAAAAGAAAAATATAGAAGAAGATTTAGACCCAAAACTAGAAGGGTTGCTATAAAGGCAGATCGATTAAGTTTTGGTAAGCTATGGTATCAAGGCAATGTCATCTAGTTGGATAACAGATCGTCAGATTGAGTCATGTAGAGTAGTTTTAGCAAGAGCTACTAGAAAGCAAGGCAAGTTTTGGTTAAGAGTATTTCCAGATACGCCATATACAAAAAAGCCTCCTGAGGTTGGTATGGGAGCTGGCAAAGGAGATGTTTCTCACTATGTAGCTCCTGTTTCACCCGGCAGGATCTTGTTTGAGTTAGATGGTGTTGATGAAAATACAGCTAAAGAAGTATTAAAAGTTGTAGGAACAAAATTACCTGTTCCTGTGAAGTTTGTAGAAAGAAAAGAATGAGTAAATTAGCAAAAAAAATACAGAAAATTAAGTTTAGCAGAGTTGGAGAAGCAAGAGCAGGCATTGCGAAAAGAGATTGCAAATTTAGCTTTGCAGATGAGTAGCAATGCGGCAGAGGTTAAAGATCCAATGTCGTTAAGTAATAAAAGACAAAGGTTAGCTGTTTTACTAACAATTAAAAATGAAAAAAGCAGTGATAAAGTTAAAAGTTAATTAAACTATGGCAAAAATATTAACAGGACAAGTAGTTTCAAACAAAATGGTCAAGACAGTGGTTGTAAAAGTGGTTCAGAAATTTTCACATCCTAAATACAAAAAAACTGTATTTAAAAGCAAAAAATACAAGGCTGATACTAATGGTTTTCAGTTAGAAGAAGGAGATTCAGTTGTAATCCAAGAAACCCGACCTATCTCAAAGAACAAACATTTTAAAGTTATTCAAAAAATTGAGCGAGCATAAACTATGTTACAGTTAAGATCAATGCTTACAGTTGCAGATAACTCTGGTGCCAAAAAAGTTATGTTAATTGGCATACCCGGACAAGGCAGAAAAAAGTATGCTTACATCGGAGATGTAATTACAGTTACAGTAAAAGAGGCTGATCCTCAAAGCGATATTAAAAAAGGCAATATATTATATGCAGTAATTGTAAGAACTAGAAAAGAAAAGCGAAGAGAAGATGGAAGTTATATAAGATTTGATGATAATGCCTGTGTAATATTGCAGGGAAAAGAGACAAAAGACCCAAAAGGCACCAAAGTTTTTGGTCCTATAGCAAAAGAGATTAGAGATCTGGGTTTTTTAAAAGTTGCGGCATTAGCGCCTGAGATGTATTAAATATGAAACTTAAAAAAGGAGATACAGTTAGAGTAATATACGGAAAAGATAGAGGTAGAGAAGGAAAAATAGAACGGGTTTATAGGAAGTCAAACAAGGTTTTGATACCAGGTATTAATATGTATAAAAAACATATTAAAAAATCTCAAGAGTACCCTCAAGGAGGCGTTGTTGATTTACCCAGGCCAATATTTGTTAGCAAGGTGGCATTTCTTTGTCCCAAGTGTAAGTCTACAGTAAGATTAGGTTATAAGATAGAAAATGAAAAAAAAATTAGAATTTGCAAAAAATGCGGATCTCAAGTATGACAGGTTTAAAACAACTATATACAGACAAATTAAGAGAAGAATTAAAACAAGAGTTAAAACTTGACAATATATTTAGAGTTCCGGTGATTGAAAAGATTGTTGTAAATGTTGGTGTGGGAGAGGCTGTAACTAACAAGAATGCTTTAACAGCAGTTTCAGAACAGATTACAAAAATAACAGGACAAAAGCCAATTATTACAAAAGCCAAGAAAGCCGAGGCTGGTTTCAAAATTAGAAAAGGTTTTCCAGTTGGAGTTAAAGTCACCTTAAGAAATAAAAGAATGTATGATTTTTTGGAAAAATTAGTTAAAATAGTAATTCCTAGAGTAAAAGATTTCAGAGGTATAAGACTAAACAGCGTTGATTCAAATGGTAATCTTAATTTAGGTTTTACAGAACAACTTATTTTTCCAGAATTAGACTTTGACAGTATAGATAAAATTAGAGGTTTACAAGTGACTGTTGTTGTTAGGTCAGAAAAAAGAGATTGGGCTATAGAGTTATATAAAAAATTAGGATTTAAATTTTCAGAGTAATTATGGCAAAAACATCAGATATTGCAAAATTTCAGAAAAAGCAAAAATATAAAACAAGAGAGGTTAATAGATGTTCTCTATGTGGACGAACTAGGTCATATATGCGCAGATTTGGATTGTGCAGAATTTGTTTTAGAAAAAAAGCATTAAATGGAGAGATTCCAGGAGTTAAAAAAGTTTCTTGGTAACTAATTATGAGCAGATCTTTGAAAAAAGGACCATATGTGGATCAAAATCTTTTAAAAAAGGTTTTAAAGCAAAAAGAAGAAGGTAAGAACCAAACAATAAAGACATGGGCAAGATCTAGTATGATTGCGCCTGAGTTTGTGGGACATAGAATTGCAGTTCACAATGGCAAAAGGTTTATAGAGATCTTAATTACAGAGAATATGGTTGGACATAGATTAGGAGAGTTTGCACCCACCAGAACTTTTAGAGGCCATGGTAAGGTTACTAAAAGAGTTATAACTAAAACATAATTTTCAAATATGTCAGCTATTGCAATAAATGATTTAATAATCAGAATAAAAAACGGTTACTTAGCCCAAAAGGAGCAGATTGAGTCTCCTTACTCTAAAATGAGGGTTGAGGTGCTTAAGAAGTTGAAAGAGCTCGGTTATATAGCTGATTTTAAAGAAGAAGAGATTTCCAAAGGAGTGAAAAAACTGGTGATAGATTTAAAATATGAGGCAAACACACCAGCTTTAGTTGATGTCAAACTATACTCTAAATCAGGAAGAAGATGGTATATAAAAGCAAAAGAGATCAATGCAGTAAAAGGAAATACAGGTTATTTAATTATAAGCACAAGCAAGGGTATAATGACTAATTATGAAGCTAAAGAAAAGAATTTAGGTGGTGAGTTATTATTTGAGATATATTAAGGTATGTCAAAGATAGGATTTGCGCCAATTAAGCTGTCAACTGTTGTGGAGGTTGAGATTGAAGAAAATAAGGTTGTGGTAAAAGGACCTAAGGGGACTGTTGATATTCTATTACCAGATAAAATAGAGGTTTCCTATGACAAAGAGAATAGAGTTTTGCAGGTAGTAAGAAAATCTGATCAAAAGAAGGTAAAAGCCCAGCATGGTTTGATTAGAAAACTAATTTATAATGCTGTAGTTGGTGTTGAAAAAGAATGGGAAAAAAGGCTTGAGGTCATAGGTACTGGTTACAATGTTAGCCTAAATGGACAGGACTTAGTTTTTAAATTAGGTTTTTCTCATCCAGTTGTTTTCAATAAAGTTGATGGCGTCAATTTTGCTGTAGAGAAAAATAGAGTAGTGATTGTAAAAGGTATTGATAAACAAAAGGTAGGAGAGGTTGCCAGCAAGATTGCGCATCTTAAAAAGCCAGATGCTTATAAAGGCAAAGGCATACGATATGAAGGTCAGGTTGTTAAGTTAAAGCCTGGTAAAAAGGCTAAAGTTGCATAATAGATTCATATGGGAGGTATAGTTGAAAACTTTAACCCAAAACTTAGAAGAAAACTAAGGAATAGATATAAAGTAAAAAGAAGTCTAAATGGCAGAATTAGAGTTGCAGTTTTTAGATCAAACAAATATATATATGCTCAGGCAATTGATGTAAATGGAGCTGTAGTAGTAAGTTATGATAGTTTAAGATTACAAAAAGAAATAGATAAAAAAATGACTAAAACTGATCAGGCTTTGGAAGTTGGTAAAAAACTAGGCGAGTTGTTAAAAAAGAAAAAAATTGATGAGGTAGTTTTTGATCGAGGTCAGTATAAGTATCATGGCAGGGTAAAAGCGCTTGTTGAAGGTTTAAGACAAGCAAAAATAAAAGTTTAATTTTATCTATGGCAGAGGAAAAAAAATTTGACGAACAAGTTTTGCACATACGAAGGGTTTCCAAAAAAACACCTGGTGGTAATTATATTACCTTCTCTGCATTAGTTGCAGTAGGAGATAAAAACCATAAAGTTGGCATAGGCATTGCCAAGGCTGTTGAGGTGCCTGCGGCAATAGAAAAAGCTGTATCTAGGGCTAAGAAAAATATGGTTACAGTTCCTTTAAGGGGTACAACATTAATTTCAGATATTTTAGTTAAGTACAAATCAGCTAAAATCTATTTCAAACCAGCTCCAACAGGTACAGGATTAAAAGCAGGCAGTGTTGTCAGAAAAATACTTGAGTTAGGCGGTGTTAAAGATGTTTCTGTCAAGATCATTGGTTCACGCAATAAATTATCCAATGCCTATGCTGTTATTAAAGCCTTTAGAAATTTAAATAAGCTAAATAAAAATGTTGTCTCTGAATAATTTAAAAAAAATAGTTTCCAAGAAGAAAAAAAGATTAGGTAGGGGGTTGTCTAGTCGAAAAGGTGCGAAATCAGGCAGAGGAACAACAAGGCATCAGACAGCACGAGAAAAAGTTCCTTTGCATTTTGAAGGTGGTCAAAACCGAATGGTAAAAAAATTTCCGCTTTTAAGAGGCAAAGGCAAAAATAAAGGAAAGTTGGTTAAACCTGTGTCTTTCAGGGTTTCAGCACTAAATGTTTTTTCGGACAATGAGAAAATTACCCTTGCAAAACTTGTAAAAAAAGGTTTGTTAACAAAACAAACTGCTAAAGATAGACCATTAGTAAAAATTGTATATGGAGGTGAATTAAAGGTTAAAGGTTTAAGATTTGCAAAAAATTTTAGGTTTACACCAAAAGCAAGCAGGGTGTTGTTGGAAAATAAAGCTGACCTAAATTCATAAATCTTTAGATATAATTGTAATAATATGAATAAAATAAATGAGTTCCTTCAAATATTATGGCGTGAACGAGATATAAGAAGAAAGGTTTTGTTTACATTATTTATACTGTTAGTTTTTAGAGTATTTGCCTATATTCCTGTTCCTGTTGTGGACATTAATAAGCTAAGAATTTTATTTGCACAAAACCAATTTTTATCATTGCTTGATATATTCTCTGGAGGCACTTTAATAAACTTCTCTATTATGGCTTTGGGTATAAACCCGTATATTAATGCCTCTATTATGATTCAGCTGTTAACAGCAGTTATCCCTCAGTTGGAACAGCTTACTAAAGAAGGAGAGTATGGCAGATTTAAAATTAATCAATACACTAGGTTTTTGACTTTACCGTTGACAGTTCTGCAATCAATTGGCATTTATGTATTGCTTAAGAATCAACAGATTATTGGCCAGTTGAATTTGTTAGAGCTTATCTCTTTTATTGCCACATTAACTGCAGGAACATTTATACTTCTTTGGTTAGGTGAACTTATAGCTGAGTTTGGCGTAGGTAATGGAGTATCAATAATTATCTTTGCAGGTATTTTAGCTAGATTGCCTGTTGTGTTTGGCAGAACTCTGTTTACGATCACAAATGAAATGTTTTTTTCAATCATAATATTTGGTTTGCTTACTGTATTAGTTATTGCCGCAATTGTTTTTATCAATGAGTCTGTCAGAAAAATACCAGTTTATTATGCCAGAAGAATTAGAGGTTCTCGAGTCTATCAAGGAGCCAATAATTTTCTTCCATTAAAACTTAATCAAGCTGGTGTTATTCCAATTATTTTTGCTGTATCATTTGTTTTATTTCCTCAGTTAATAGGTAATTTTTTCCAGTTCTCTCCAGTTAAGTGGTTATCTGATTTATCTGTGTTTTTAATTAGGTTTTTTAATCCTGATGGTTTTGCTTATAATTTTATTTATTTTATATTAGTGGTTGCTTTCAGTTTTTTTTATACATTTTTAATTTTTAATCCAAGCAAGATCTCAGAGGAACTGCAAAAGCAAGGAGCTTTTATTCCTGGCATAAGGCCTGGTTCAAATACAAAAGAGTATCTACAATCTGTTTTAATAAGAATTACATTAGTTGGAGCAGTATTTTTGGGTATAATTGCAATACTTCCCGCTTTAGTTTCTTTAATTACAGGTGTTCAAGGTTTGGTTATAGGAGGTACTGGTATTTTGATCGTGGTAAGTGTTGTTTTAGAGACATTTAAATCTTTGGAAGCTCAATTGGTGATGAAAAAATATGACCGTTTTGTTAATTAATTTTCAAGACAATTTTTATAAAAATTTGGTATATTATTAACCTATGGCAAGCAAAAAGGGTTCTAGAATAAAGGTTGGTTTAAAATGCAGTGTTTGTGGAAAACACAATTATACTACTGAAAAAAACAGAAACAATTCTCAAGACAGACTTGAACTTAGCAAACACTGTCCTGAATGCAATAAGCATACAAAACATACAGAGATGAAAAAATTGCACTAATTATGAAAATCATTTTAATTGGAATACCCGGAGCAGGTAAATCTACTCAAGGCAATTTATTGTCCAAACAACTTCATATACCATATATCTCAACCGGACATATTTTTAGAAAACTTTCAAAAGAGAAAACCAAGCTGGGAAGATATATAAAAGAGACAATAAATGCTGGTTTGTTGATTCCAGACGACAAGACTATTGAGATTTTAAATAGTTATCTTAAAAGACCAGAATATAAAAATGGTTATATATTAGATGGTTTTCCTAGAACGCTTAATCAAGCAAAAGCCTTCAAAGACCAAATCGATAAAGTCATTTATTTGAAAATTGATGATAAAGAATCTCTGTGGCGTTTAGCCTATAGAGAAGATGATTCCAGACAAGATGATACGCTTGAGGCTGTAAAAAAAAGAATAGAGATCTTTCATAAAATAACAGAACCAGTGTTGGCGTTTTATCAGCAGAAAGGTTTACTGGCAGTTGTTGATGGTAGCAAAGAGCTAAAAGAAGTAAATGAAGAGATTTTAGAGAGTTTAGGCAAGCATTTAGTTGGTAATAGAATTAAGGATTGGAGGCAAAAAGGCAAAAAAATAGTAGTTTTTGTTGGTTTAAATGGTTCTGGCAAATCTTATGCCGCTGATTATTTTGCTCAAAAAGGTTTTCCTGTTGTAAAATTTGGAGCAATTATAAATGATTTAGTAGAGAAATTAGGCAAGCCTCATACCAATGAGGTTCACAAACAACTGCGCATAGAGTACAGAAAAAAATATGGAATGGCGGCAATGGCTTTATTAAATAAAGAAAAAATAGATAAGGCTTTTGAAAAAAGCAATATTGTAGTCATTGATGGTCTGCGTTCATGGGAGGAGTATTTATATCTTAAACAAAACTACAAATCAGCTAAGATCTATCTTATATGTATCTATGCAGACAAAGATAAAAGATACTCAAGAGTGGCAAAACGAGGCTCTCGCAATCAGCTTACAGGTGAAGAAAGAGATTGGTCAGAAGTTCTAGATACTAATATGGGACCTACAATTGCTTTGGCTGATAAGTTGATCGTTAACAATTCAGAAAAAGAAGATTTTGAGGAGCATTTAGAAGATTTATATAGAGAGATTTATTTTGTATGATAATCTACAAAACCGCAGAAGAACTAAAAATTCTTGAACAATCAGGTAAAAAACTCAAAAGCATACTGCCTCAGATTAGATCTTTTATAAAACCAGGAATAACAACGCTTGAGATTGATAGGTTTATTGAAAAGCAGATTATTAAAACACAAGGCTTTCCTGCTTTTAAGAGAGTTTCAGGGTATAATTGGAGCAGTTGTCTGCCAATAAATGAGCAACTAGTGCATACACCACCTAGCAAGAGAAAACTCAGACAATCTGATTTATTAACAGTAGATTTAGGTTTAGAGTATAAGGGCTTATGTGTTGATTATGCTGAAAGCTTTGTTATTGGTTCAGCAAATAAAAAGGTTGAAAAGTTTTTGGCTATTGGCAAACTGGCTTTAGAAAAAGGCATTGAAACACTAAAAAAAACCAATGATTTTTATCTTTATGCTCAAACAGTGTTTAATGAGATTAGATCTAATAATTATTTTGTGATTAAAAACCTTACAGGTCATGGTGTAGGTAGAAAACTTCATGAAGATCCTTATATCTTTAATTTTCCAGATGAATCTTTAAAACACATTAAAGTAAAAGAAGGTTTGGTTGTTGCAGTAGAGATTATTTATGCTGAATCAACCGAAAAGTATGTTTATGAAGCAGATGGCTGGTCTTTGAAAACCGATGATAATAGTTTGGGAGCTTGTTTTGAGCATACTATAGCTTTTACCAATAATAAATTTAAAGTTTTGGTATAATAAAGTGTTATGAAACAATCAAATAAAGGCACCTATATTTTTGAAGGAACAGTTTTGGAGGTTATGCCCAATACTTTGTTTAAGGTAGAGATACCAGAAATGGAGAATAAAGTTGTAATATGTTATCTTTCTGGTAAAATGAGAAAGAACTTTATAAGAATTATGCCTGGCGACAAAGTAAGTGTTGAGTTTTCCCCCTATGATGATCAAAGGGGGCGTATTATATATAGATTTAAACCTGAAAAATCTTATGAAAGTAAGAGCTAGTATTAAAAAAATCTGTGAGAATTGCAAAATTGTTAAACGAAAAGGTAGACTTTTTATAGTCTGCAGTAATCCAAAACATAAGCAAAGACAAGGTTGAGTTTATATGTTATAATTTGTATCTGTTTATTAATTATTTATTTAGATTATGGCAAGGGTTTTTGGAGTTATAATAGATGACAATTACCGTGTTGAGTACGGATTAACAAAGATCTATGGTATTGGTTGGTCTAGAGCTAAAAAAATAATTGCTGATCTTAAAATCGATGAAAAAAAGAGATTAAAGGATCTTTCAGAAGAGGAGTTAAGAGAGCTTAATAATTATTTAAGAGATAACTATAAACTCGAAGGAGAGTTAAGAGAAGAGATTAAAAACAATATTGACAGATTAAAGCAGATAAGATCTTACAGAGGTTTAAGGCATATGCAAGGATTGCCTGTTAGGGGTCAAAGAACAAGATCTAATGCTAGAACTAAAAGAGGTAGACGAAGAACTGTTAGTACCTTTACTAAAGAGATGTGGGCAAAAATTGAACAAATTGAGAAACAGAAGAAAAATAAATAAATTTTTAAAGATATAACTTATGCCTAAGAAAAAAAATAAAACCAAAGAAACCAGAGTTGTACAAATGGGCAGGGTATATGTAACTGCAACATTCAACAACACGCTAATTACTGTTACTGATGGAGAGGGAAAGGTGTTGTTTACAATGTCAAGTGGAATGTTTGGTTTTAAAGGTACTAGAAAAGCTACGCCTTATGCCGCTACCATAACAATTGAGAATGCGCTTAAGAGAGCTATAGATGAATATAAACTAAAAACAGCCGATGTTTACCTTAAAGGTATTGGTCCGGGTAGAGATGCGGCTTTAAGAGTTTTGAAATCCTTAGATCTGGATATTAATCAGTTGGTGGATATAACTCCAATACCGCATAATGGAGTAAGACCACCGAAAGTTAGAAGAACATAATAAAACAACTATGAGGTATACAGGATCAAAACTTAAATTGAGCAGAAAATTAGGAGCAGATATTGGTTTGATTACACCGGGTTCAAAGAGTTTTGAAAGAATGATGAATAAGTTGAATATCAAACCTGGTCAACATGGTAGAAAAAGAAAAAGATATACAGAGTATGGATTACAATTGCTGGAAAAACAAAAATTAAGATTTATGTTTCTGTTAAATGAAAAACAGCTTTCAGCATATTTTGATAAGGCTGTAAGAATGGAAGGTAATACTGCAAAACTTTTATCTCAAATTCTGGAGAAAAGATTGGATAATGTCGTATATAGACTTGGTTTTGCTCCAACTAGGACTTCAGCCAGGCAGTTGGTTAGTCACAAACACATTACAGTAAATGGCAAGGTTGTAAACATTGCCTCTTATCAAGTAAAAGTTGGTGATGTGATTGGTTTTTCAAATGATAAAATACAAAATGTTGCTTATATAAAAGAATGTTTAGAGAATGAAGACTTAATGGTTCCGTCATGGTTAAAGAGGGAAGGAAATAAAGGAACTGTAGTTTCAGAACCAGATGAAAGTTATATTGAACAAACAGTTGATTTGAGAATGGTAGTTGATTATTACTCAAGGTAATTAGTTGTTAAAAATTTTTTAATAATTTTATGCTAAATGTAGATTTTGAAACAAAAATTGAAAAAAAAGATAACACTTACGCTAAGTTTAGTATTTCACCATTACCTCAAAGTTTTGGTCATAGTATGGGATTGGCTTTAAGAAGAACCTTGTTAAGCTCAATTCCAGGTTACGCTGTGGTAGAGGTTGAGATCAAAGGCGTTACTCATCAATTTGAGACAATAAAAGGCGTTAAAGAATCTGTTTTGGATATAATACTAAATCTTAAAGAATTATATGTAAAAGCTAGGGAAGATGAGGTTGAAATGTCGGTTTCAGCAAAAGGTGTTGGTAAGATTTTAGCCAAAGATCTTCAGGGTGATGCTGATGTTGTGAATAAAGATTTAGTAATAGCAGAAATCACTGATCCTAAAACAGATTTTGATATGAAGGTTAGGCTTATAAAAGGAGTTGGTCATAGGTTTGCTGAAGATATTAAAGATAAAAGATTTGGAGTTTTGTATGTTGACGCATTTTTCTCACCTATTAAAAAAGTTAATTTTACTGTTGAAGAGGCAAGAAAAGGAAGAGATATTGCTTATGATAAACTTAATTTGGAGGTTTGGACTGACGGCAGTATAGAACCGGAAGAAGCAGTTAAATTAGCTAGTAATTATTTAGCAGATCATTTCTCATACCTGCTTTCAGGCAAAGACGAACCAAAAGAAAAAGAAGAAAAATCTCATGAGGAGATTGCCAAGGAACAAGAAATAAAACAAATGGAGTCTATAATAATAGATGAGTTAAATCTTCCTTCCAGAATTATCAATGCTTTGTTAAGAGAGAAAATTGAAACTGTTGCTGACTTGGTTAAATACGGTAAAGATAAACTTGAGACTATGAAGGGATTAGGTAAAAAATCCGTCCAGTTGATTGAGGAGGAATTAGATAAGTTGGGTTTTAAACTGGAGTAAATATGAAGCATAAAATAAATAAAATTAAAATTGCCAAAGGCAAAGACCACAATAGAGCAGTGGTAAGAAAACTTGTGCTTAATTTTTTAAAACACGGAAAGATAGAGACAACTCTTAAAAAAGCAAAAGTCCTCAAAAGCACAATAGATAGTTATGTTTCTAAAGCAAAAAAGAATACTAATGCCAGCTATAATTTGTTATTAAGCAAATTGGCTGATAAAAAAGCAGTTAAATTTTTGACAGAGAGAGTTGCTCAAAAATTTAAGGATCGGGTTGGAGGTTATGTTACTTTAAAAAGGATTGGTTATAGAAAGGGTGATAGTAGTTTGATTGTAAGATTGCAATGGGTAGAGCCTATTGTAAAATCAGTTTCAAAACCAGCTAGTAAAACTAAAGATAAGGTGGCAAAAGCTGACAAAACTAAACCGAAACCAAAAGCATCAAGATCAGATAAAACCAAACAAAAACAGAGCGAAGTTTTAGAAAAATAATTAAACTATGGCAAACAAACTAACAGAGTCAACAAAACCAGTAAAAGCAAAAGAGATTAAAAGAGAGTGGCATCTGGTAGATCTTAAAAATCAAGTTTTAGGCAGGGTAGCAGGTCAGATTGCTCTTTTACTTCAAGGCAAAACTAAGGTTAATTATGTGCCAAACCTTGATATGGGAGACTATGTTGTTGTTATCAATGCTAAAAAGGTTAAATTAACAGGAAATAAAAGACAAACAAAAGCATATCAAAGTTATTCTGGTTATCCAGGTGGTTTAAAGATTGAAAGTTTTAAGAGTTTGATTAACCGAAAACCTGATGAAGTTGTCAAAAGAGCGGTTTCAGGTATGTTGCCTAAGAATAAGCTAAGAAAAAGAAGGTTGGCAAGACTCTATGTTTTTGCAGATGAAAACCATAGTTTTAGTGATAAGTTTAACAAAACATAATAATGCCAAAAAAGTCTAATTTAAAATATTACGAAGCAGTTGGAAGAAGAAAATCTGCTACTGCCAGAGTAAGGTTGTACATCTTTGGCAAGCAGAATAAAATCAAAGTAGGAAATTATGAGTTGAAAAAAGGAGAGATCATAGTTAATGGCAAAGACATTGAACAAGTATTTTTACATCAATGGGAGAAAGAAAAGTATTTAAAACCATTAAAGCTAACAGATACATTAGATAGATTTGGCATATCAATTGTTGTAAAAGGCGGAGGTTTAGATGGACAGCTTGACGCAATAACTCATGGCATTGCCAGAGCGTTAAACAAGGTTGATAGCGAAAGTTATAGACCTGTTTTAAAATCCGAAGGTCTGCTTACTCGAGATCCAAGAGTTAGAGAAAGAAGAAAGGTTGGTACTGGAGGTAAAGCCAGAAGAAAAAAACAATCTCCAAAGCGATAATTTTTATACTCAAACAAGATAATTAACCAAACACATAAAAAGTAGTTAATCTTTAATTTTTAGATAAAGTTAATAATTATATCTTTTTTTAAACTCCAGAATTTCCTCATTATTAAGTAGTTTTAGACCATCGGTTAAGTAGAGTTTATCCAAAGTATCTATAACTTTAAATGAGTGATAAAAAACCTCTCTTTGATAAAGAAAATAGGTTCTTGCATCATAGATTAAACTTGCTGTAATCAGTAAAGTAAAGATAATTATTCGGTATTTAAATAGGTTCAGTTTTGCAACTGTTAAATTAATGCCTTCATAACTAAAGTAACCTAAAGCTGGCAGTAGAAAATAAGTTCTTAACATATTAGGATTCTCCCAGGGGTAAGTTATCAATGATAAAGATAAGGTTACTGCAAACCAAGTTAGGAAAACAAACTCTGCTTTATTAAACTTTTTTAAAATAATGTTTTTAACAGACTTTGATAACCCTAAAATAAAAAACAAAGCAATGATCAAATTTATTGCAGGTTTTAAAGGGTAATTGTGCCTTCCGTTAACATCTCCTTTAGTTAAAAACATCTCAAGATATTTTTTAAGATTTTCTATTATAAACAGCAGTTTTTCGTTTAGTTTAATGTTTTGGTCAAATAAAAATATTTGCTGTTTTGCTCTAATATCTAAGGTTTTGGTTAAAAAGTAAAGGTTCAATGGCAAAGTTACCAGAGCAAAGACAGTTGTAAAGATACATAGGTTTTTGAATCTATTTTTTCTACTTAAGATTAAAATAGTTACCACTGGTACTAAAAAAAAGACTCTGCCAGCCGCGTAAGAGTTATAGGCTAATCCTGAAAAAATAGAGACTGCGATTAGATCTTTATAATCTGACCTGTGCAAAAACCTGAATAAAAACAAAACAGCTAATATCTCCCAAAACAGTAAAAATGTTGCTTCAAACCCAAACCTAGCAAAGTTAAAGAACCATCTTTGGGTTATAACTATGATAGGAAAAAAAAGTATAAAGACTTTGTCTTTAGATATAGTTTTTGCCAAAACTACTAAAGCAAGGCCAGACAATAAGCCAAAAACAGCTGAGACCAATCTTAAGCTGAAGTTAGTAGGAGTGAATAGCTTGAAACTTAGTAGAATCAAATAATAATAAAAAGTAGTATGACCTGTAGCATATTCATGATAAGGTGTAAATGGTTTGTTTTCCAAATCTAGGGCAAGTCTGGCAAACTCTACTTCATCTAAATCAAGGTTTTTTGGTATTTCAGTAAATTTATAAAATGTTAGCGTAAAAACAACTGAAAATACTATTATCAAACTAAGTAAAAAGACTTTATAGGATTCAGCTTTCATAATTGCGATTGAATTTTGTATAATTTTGCTATGCTGTCAATTGTCATTTTAACATTTAATTCAAGCAAAGATATAGTATCTTGTCTAGACTCAATTTACAAAAACTGCAAAAAATACAACTTCAACAATTTTGAGGTTTTGATTGTAGATAATCAATCAACAGACGATACAGTGGCTATTGCAAATAAATTAAAAGATCAGTATAAAGGCTTGTCTGTTGTAATAAACAAGGGCAATTTTGGTTTTAGTAAAGGAAACAATGAAGGAGTAAAATCTGCCAAAGGAGATTATTTGTTGTTTCTAAATCCTGATGTTGATTTAATTGATGTAGATTTTTCTGAGTTAATTTCGTTTTTAGATAAAGACCCCAAAGCTGGAGCTTTAAGCATAAAATTGGTCTTAGATGATGGTCAACTTGATAAAGCCTGTCATAGAGGCGATCCTACTTTATTCAGGTCGGTAAGCTACTTGCTTGGATTAGAAGAAATTTTTAGTAAACTGCCGATTTTAAATAGATTATTCGGCGGGTATCATCTTGTTGGTATGGATATGTCTTCTGTTCATCAGGTTGAGGCTGTGTCTGGAGCGTTTTTGCTGGTAAAAAAATCAGTTTTTGAGTTAGTTTCTGGTTTTGATGAAGATTATTTCATGTATGGTGAGGATCTGGATCTTTGTTTAAGAATTAGATTAAAAGGGTTTAAGATTTATTATTATCCTAAATACAAAGCAGTTCATCATAAATATAGAAGTGGTATGAAGTCTCCTTTGTTAAAGATACGCCGAAAGACATCTTTTTACTTTTGGCAGGCAAAAAAAATTTATTTTTTAAAACATCTTTATAAAAAATATCCTAAACTACTTTCAGATATTGTGGTTAAAGCGCTTGACTTAAAAATTAGTTCTTTTGAAAACAAATAATGAGATTGGGTATTGACGCTAGATTGGCTTTTCAGACAGGTGTTGGCGTTCATATCAGAAATATGCTTTATTATCTGCAGAATTATACGTCAACTACTTGGCAGGTGTTTGTGTATTCTAGAAGTTCTGAAGTTGATCGTTTAAAAAAATTTATCACAGCAGATAATTTTAGATTTATTCCTGCGGATTTTAATTGGCATAGTTTTTCTGAACAATCTAAATTTTTAATAAGACTTTACCAAGATAACCTTAATTTAATGCATTTTACTTACTTTTCATTTCCGGTTTTATATAAAAGGAATTTTTTAATTACTTTGCATGATCTAATACCTTATAACTTTAAAACCGGAAAAGCCTCTACCAAAAACTTTATTGTTTATGAGATTAAGTATAGGATGTATAAATTCCTTATTAAAAACGCAGTTACAAACTCAAAACACATTTTTGTTCCTTCAAAAACAGTAGCTGATGAGATCTGCGATAAGTTTAATATATCAGAAAACAAACTTTCTGTTATATACGGCGGCGTTGATAAAGAGTTTCTGGATTGTTTAGATAATACTAATACTGTAGAAACTAAGAATTACTTTCTCTATGTTGGAAATTTTTATCCTCATAAAAATGTTGATTTTTTGATTAAGTGCTTTTTAAAAGCAAAGACAAATAGCAAGTTGGTTTTGGTAGGACCTGATGATTATTTTTCAGCCAGTATTGAATCAAAGTATGCTGAGGCTATCTTAAAGGGTAGGTTGATTTTTAAACACAATCTGCCTGTTTCGGAGCTGGTTTATTTTTATAAACAAGCCAAAGCTTTAATTTTTCCCAGTTTGTCAGAAGGGTTTGGTTTGCCAGTAATTGAGGCTTTTTCTGCCGGACTACCTGTAATTGCATCAAAAATTCCTGTTTTTGAGGAGCTTTATAAAGACAGTCTTTTTTATTTTGATCCTAGAGTTGATGAGAGTCTTATCAAAATTATCAAAACCTTTGACAAAATAGATACCAAACAAAAAACTAAAAAACTTAAAAAAGGAGAAAAGTTGTTGGTTAGATATAACTTTGCCAATCTTGCTAATAAGGTGTTTAAGGTTTATAATAACTACCTATGAATCATTTTGAGCTTAGGCAAAGATTCAGCAGTTTTTGGGAATCTAAAGATCATAAATGGGTACCGCCTATTCCGCTTATTCCTGTAAACGACTCTACAACTTTGTTTACCAGTTCTGGCATGCAGCAGTTAGTGCCCTATCTTTTAGGACAGGAACATCCTTTGGGTAAGAGACTTTATAATATTCAACCTTGTTTTAGGTCTCAGGATATTGAAGATATTGGCGATAACAGACATACTACTTTTTTTGAGATGATGGGTAACTGGTCTTTAGGCGATTATTTTAAAACAGAACAACTTAACTGGGTTTTTGAGTTTTTAGTTCAAGAACTTGGTTTAAATCCTAACAACCTTTATGTTACTGTTTTTTCAGGTTGGCAGAAATTGCCAGAAGATAAAGAAAGCATCTTAATCTGGAAGAAGATTTTTAAACAATACGGTATTCAGGCAGAGGTTGGAGAAAGGATATTTAAATATCCTGCTGAAAAGAATTGGTGGTCGCGATCAGGTGTGCCTGAGAATATGCCTGTGAATGAACCTGGAGGTCCTGACAGTGAAATATTTTACAAGTTTGACTCTGTAGAGCACAACAAGAAATTTGGAGATTATTGTCATCCTAACTGTGATTGTGGCAGGTTTATTGAGATAGGCAACTCGGTTTTTATGCAGTATAAAAAAACAGAGTCTGGTTTTGTCGAACTGCCTAACAAAAATGTAGATTTTGGAGGTGGTTTGGAGAGAATTTTAGCCGCTTGTTGTAATAACCCAGATGTGTTTTTAACAGATCTTTACAAGCCTTTAATAAATCAACTTGAGGTTGATTTAGGTTTTAACTATAGTAATTCTGATAATAAAAAAAGTCTGCGTATTATTGCAGACCACCTTAAGGCCGCTGTGTTTTTGATTAAAGATGGAGTAGTCCCATCTAATAAAGAACAAGGTTATTTCTTAAGGAGATTATTAAGAAGACTGGCTGTAAAAATTTATCAAGCAAAAGATGAGGTTAGTTTTGAGTATGTTAAAAAATCTATATCAGTGATAATAAAGATGTACCATGATGTTTATTTTAAAGATAACAACGCAGAAGATATTTCAGGCATAGTTGCCCAAGAGTTTGCTAAATTTGGTCAAACCATAAAGCAGGGATTTAAAAAAATTAAAGATATTGACAAGATTTCGCCAAAGTTGGCTTTTGATCTTTACCAAAGTTATGGTTTTCCATTTGAAATAACCAAAGAAATATTTGAACAAAGAGGCCAGAGTTTATCTCAGGAAGAGTTTAACAACTATGTGAAAGAACATAAAAAGATCTCAAGAAGGTCTATGTTTAAAAAATTCAAAGGAGGGTTGGCTGATAAAGAAGAACAGACTATTAAATACCATACAGCAACTCATTTAATTCATCAAGCAATTACAGATTTGCTGGGTGAGACAGTAAGACAGGAAGGATCAAATATTACAGCAGAAAGACTAAGGTTTGATTTCTACAGCAATCAGAAACCAGACGATAACTTTAAAGATAAATTAGAAAAGATTGTTAACGAAAAAATCAAACAAGGACTTCCTGTAAGATATGAGATTATGCCAAAAGAAAAGGCTTATAAAATTGGAGCCAAATCTTTTTTCAAAGAAAAGTATCCTGACAAGGTTAAGGTATACTTTATTGGAGAGTATTCTAAAGAGTTTTGCGGAGGACCTCATGTTGCAAATACATCAGAGATTGGTTCAATTAAGATTGTCAAAATTAAAAAAATAGGTTCAGATCTTTACAGAGTATATGCTAAATAAATAACTACTAATTTTGAAGTAAAATTGCTAAAATAAATAACAATGATATGAACAAAGAAAAAATTTTTGCTTTAATTTTAGGAACAATCGTTGGTTTGGGCCTGGGTTTGTTTGCAATCTTTGGCAATAAACAAAACAGCAATCCTACAACAAATAATATTGATGAGAAGATATTTAATAACCAAAAGCCATCTGAAGAGCAATCTGATTCAATAGCAGAGTCTGTTGATATTGTGGTTGAGGATCAAAAAAACAATAAAATAATCAGCAAAGAGGATAAATACACACTTAAATTTACTGTGCCAGTTGATGGCCTTTTGGTTATTGTATCAAATTATGATAGAGATGTATCTTTTGTGAAATCCGGCAATGTTAGTGTAGATCTTAATCTGGCGCCAGCAGAAAATACAGTTAAGATAGTCCTGTACACTATGAATAACACATTTTCTGTTTTGCAAAAAGATTTAAAGATTTATTATTTTCCCTAAAAAGTTATGAGATTTAAATTTATTTTGATACCTTTTATTTTAATAATCAGCTTTACAGTTGTAGTTTTGGCACAAACTGATTCAGCTGTTACAGAAGATAAAAAAGTTGAAGAAATTAAACAAAGAATCAGTTCTCAGATTAACTCAAATATTGCCTCTGCTATTGATGTTGAGTCTGGTTTTTTAAGTTCAGTCAATCAAGACAGTAATAAATTTGAGTTGAACTACAATAATAAAAAAATTTTTATTAACTATGACTCAGAACTGTTAAAGGTCTTTGATGTGTCTGGTTCCAAAACAACAGAGATAAGCGTTTCAGATCTTAATGAAAAAGATTACTTAGTAGGTTTAGGCAATAATATAGACAATGAGTTTCATGTTCTGAATCTTTATCGTCAGGATTTTCAAAACATAGCTAGTGGAACAGTAATGGAGGTTAGAAAAGATGATTCGGCATTTTTAGCAATAGATGAGTTGGGAAATCAAACAGTTGTTGAGATTGACAGAGGCACAGATCTTCAAATAATATCTGAAGACAAAGATGAGTTCTCTTTTCAGAAAGCTGTTTTTGGTAAAATTAAAGAGAATGACAGAGTTGTATATAGATTTATAGCTAGTGATTCTGCACATCTTGATAACATTTCTGCTGAAGAGGTTATCATAATTCCTCAAGAGCTTTTGGAACAGTTGCATGTTAACAAGTAATAGGTCTTATTATGTTAGGTTTTCTTAAAAAATTTTTGGACTTTAATTATCAACAAATCTCCAGGTATCAAAAGATCGTAGCAGAGATTAATAATCTGGAGTCTGATGTCAGAGTTTTAAAGGATAAAGATTTTGCTAAAGAAACACAAAAGCTAAAGGATCAAGTTCAGTCTGGAGAAAAGACTTTAGATGAAGTTTTGCCTTATGCTTTTGCCTTAGTTAGAGAAGCCGCCAGAAGAGTTTTGGCAGAACGCCACTACGATGTTCAGTTAATGGCAGGAATTGCTTTGCATGAAGGCAAAATTGCAGAACAAAAGACAGGAGAAGGAAAAACATTATCTTCTACAACAGCTTTATATCTTAATGCATTAACTGGAAAAGGTGTCCATGTTGTTACAGTAAATGATTATTTAGCAAGAAGAGACTGCGGTTGGATGGGTACGGTTTTTAATTTTTTAGGTATGACAACATCAGCTATTATGTCGCAGTCAAGCTATATCTATGATCCCCAGTACCTAGATGAAACTTCAATTGATTGGAGACTTATGCATTTAAAGCCTGTTTCAAGAAAAGAGGCTTATAAAGCTGATATTGTCTATGGTGTCAACAGTGAGTTTGGTTTTGATTACTTAAGAGACAATATGGTCCGTTCAAGTTCTGAAAAGGTTCAGAATGGTTTTAACTTTGTTGTTATTGATGAGGTTGATTCTGTCTTGATAGATGAAGCCAGAACTCCTTTAATTATCTCTGCTCCTTTTTCTGACGATGTTTCTAAGTATTATGAGTATGCCAAATTAGTTAAGAAATTAGATCCAGAAAAAGATTTTATTATAGATGAAAAAAGAAGGTCTGTTCATCTAACAGAAGAGGGAATCAAAAGAATAGAAAGTTTGTTAGGTGTTGATAATCTCTATGAGAAGGACTATGAAACTTTGTTTTTTATCGAGGCGGCTTTAAAGGCTGAGACTCTGTTTAAAAGAGATAAAGATTATATTGTAAGAGATGGGCAGGTTGTTATTGTAGATGAGTTTACTGGGAGGTTGCTTGAAGGTAGGCGGTTTTCTGAAGGTTTGCATCAAGCCATAGAAGCAAAAGAAGGCGTTGCTGTGCAACAAGAGTCCAAGACCCTGGCAGTGATTTCAATTCAAAATTATTTTAGACAGTATAAAAAACTATCCGGTATGACAGGAACAGCCGCTACAGAAGCAGAGGAGTTTAATAAAATCTATAATGCAGATGTTGTGGTTATACCTACTAATAAGCCTGTAATAAGACAAGATAAAGATGATTTAATTTATAAAACTCAAAAAGCTAAATACAATGCTATTGTAGCAGAGATTGCTAAAGCTTATCAGATGGGCCGTCCAGTTTTAGTAGGTACTTCTTCTATAGAGAAAAATGAGTATTTATCATCATTATTAACAAAAGCAGGAATCAAACATAATGTGTTGAATGCTAAAAACCATGAAAAGGAAGCAAAGATTATTGCTCAAGCAGGCAAAAAAGGAGCTGTAACTGTAGCAACAAATATGGCAGGAAGAGGAGTAGATATTGTTTTGGGCGGTGAAGCTCCAAGTACCCACTGGCTTAAGACAAGACTGCTTAAAGCTGAATCAGATAAACAAAGACAAAAACTTCAGGAAGAGTTTAACAAACAGATGTTAGATTGGCAAAATAGGCGCAAAGAGGTGGTTGAGTTAGGCGGTTTGTATGTTATAGGCACTGAAAAACACGAGTCCAGAAGAATAGATAATCAGCTTAGAGGTAGATCAGGACGACAAGGCGATCCTGGAGAGTCAAGGTTTTTTGTTTCTTTGGAAGATGATCTTATGAGAATCTTTGGGGGAGAACAGATAGCTAATGTTATGAATTTTTTAAAACTGCCAGAAGATCAACCTATTGAAAATAAGATGGTTACCAGGATTATAGTTCAGGCTCAGATTAAGGTTGAAGGGTTTAATTTTGATATTAGAAAAAATTTGGTTGAGTTTGATGATGTTTTAAACAAACAAAGGCAGATTGTCTACGATCTGCGCTCTAAGATAATTCATCTTTCAGAAACATCTTCTAAAAAACTTTATGAGCATATACAAAACTTGGTGGAAGAGGAGGCTAATATACTTTTAAACAACTATTATATGTTAACCAAATCTTTTTCAGATAAACAGCTAGATGATTTTACAGATGCTGTGATATCTGATTTTCCATTTTTAGACAAAAGAAAGGCTAAAAAAATAATAGAATCATCTGATAGTTCTGCGGTTTATAGTTTTTTGATATCAGAGTTTAAGACTTTTTACAAAAAAAACCAAGATGAGTATAAAGAAATTTGGAGCGATGTAGTAAAAAATATTTACCTTGATGTTATAGATAAGTACTGGATAGATCATTTAACTGCTATAGAGTCTTTAAGAGAGGGTATTGGCCTTCGCGGTCATGGTCAACTGGATCCATTAATAGAGTATAAAAATGAGGCTTATAGAATGTTTGAAGATTTGCTTAATACAGTTAATCTTGAGTTTATAAAAAGATTGAGTTTAGTTAAGATAGAAAAAGTTGAACAAGTTAAAGAAAGTTTGTCAAGTTCAACATTAGATCAGCAACAGTTGCAGTACTCTGATCCTGCGCAGATTGCAAAACAGAGTCTAGGTCAAAATAAAAAAACTGTTGCTCCTGGCAGTAACGATGCTAAAAAAAAGATTGGCAGAAATGATCCTTGTTGGTGTGGTTCAGGTAAGAAATACAAAAAATGCCATTATCCTAATTAAAGCAAGTCTATTCTAATTTTTATTTGACCTTCCTTTGTCTGTAAAAATTTTTGTCTTTGATTGAAGGCAAAGTATTAACTAAAATTTAGCAAAATTTTATATAATTTTGCTATGAAAAGAATAAAGGTAAATAACAGCGAAAAGGATCTGCTTAAGATTCAGCCGGAAGTAATAAAAACTCTTGAGAACAATGGTTTGGTTGTTTATCCTTCAGACACTGTTTATGGTTTTCTTGCTTCTGCCAAGAGCACAGAGGCTGTTTTAAAACTTATAAATGTTAAGAGAAGACCGTTTGGTAAGCCAATCTCAGTTTTTTTGCCAAGTTTTGAATCAATAAATGATTATGTTTACACAAACACTAAACAGTTAAAGTTGTTGAAACAACTTTTACCCGGTCCGTTTACAATTGTTTTAGATTCTAAACATCAGGTTAGTCATTATTTAGAATCAGAGAAAGGTAGTTTAGGTATTAGACTGCCTGATTACAAACCTGTTGTAAATCTGGCTTTAGGTTTTGGTTCTGCCATAACAGCAACCTCTGCCAATATAAGTGGTAAAGGGCCTCATTATACTATAGATAGTTTTATAAAAACTTTATCTCAAAAAAGATTAGACCAGATTGATCTTATCGTAGATGTTGGCAAACTTCCTTTTAACAAACCATCTACTGTTTTGGATTTAACCGAAGACAGTATTAAAGTTTTAAGAAAAGGTGATGTTTTGCTTGAAGAGGTTGGTCGGTTTAAATCAGAGTCTCCTAAACAAACAAGAAAGATTGCAGAGTTTTTGTATAAGAATTATTTTGCGAAAGTTAAGAGCTCGTCTGTTTTTGTGTTTTTAGAAGGAGATTTAGGCGCTGGTAAAACAGAGTTTACCAAAGGTGTTGGCAAAGCAGTTGGTGTATCAGAGGTTGTGTCTCCAAGTTTTGTAGGATTTTATGAATATCAGCTTTCAAATCCAGATAAATTTCATAATCTGATTCATTTTGATCTTTATAACATCAATGATCGGTCTGAGTTAGACTATTTTAATATTGAGTCTTTTGCTAAAGGAAGAAACTTAGTAATTATTGAGTGGGGTCAGAAAATCAAAGGTTTAATTGACAAACTAAAGCAGTCTGCTACTGTGTTTTATATCCAGATAATTTACGAAAACAAGAACACTCGCCTTATTAAGTTGAATCAATAACCTTATGTTGATATTTGCTGTTGAGACATCTTGTGATGAAACAGCTTGCGCTGTAGGTTCCAGACTCAAGATTCTGTCTAATGTTGTTTATTCTCAGGCTGTCCATTCAAAATGGGGAGGTGTTGTTCCTCATTTAGCTAAAAAAGAACATGAGATAAAACTGCCATCATTGATTAACTTGACTATGAAAAAACTTCATAGAGTAATAAATGATTCTGATTTTGATAATATTACAGCTTTTGCAGTAACCTATGGTCCGGGATTAGCTCCTGCGTTGGAGACAGGCATTAGATATGTTAAATCTTTAGCTTATGAGTACAATAAACCTATTGTTCCTGTTAATCATCTTGAGGGTCATATTTACTCAGTTTTTGTCCAAAACAGTAAAGGTAGGCCAGAGGTTCAGTTTGATTTTCCTTACCTTTGTTTGATCATCTCAGGAGGTCATACGCAGTTGAGTGTTTTCAATAATCACTTAAGCCATAGAATTATCGGCAAAACTTTAGATGATGCGGCTGGAGAAGCCTTGGACAAAGCAGGAAAACTTCTGGGATTGGGCTATCCTGCTGGAGCAGTAATTGAAAGATTGGCAGAATCAGTTGAAAACCAAGATGTTTTTAAATTTCCGCGAACTATGGTCAAACACAAAACACTTGATTTTTCCTTTTCTGGACTGAAGACTTCATTTTATTATTTTATAAAAGAACAAAACGAGCAGTTTGTATACAAAAATGTTGCCAAACTGGCAAGTTCTTTTCAGCAGGCTGTGTTTGACTCAGTTTTGCTTAAACTGGAGTTGGCTATAAAACAAACAGGCATTAAAAACTTAATAGTGTCAGGAGGAGTTTCTGCCAATAAACACCTTAGAGCTATGATCAGAAGTTTGGCTAAAAAGCATGGCGTTAATGTTTTGTTTCCTCATTTTAAATATCTATATGGAGACAATGCCGCAATGATTGCAGTGGCTGGATATTTTAGATATACAAATGGTTTTTTTATAACACCAGATGAGTTTGACACATTAGATAGAATGCCAAGGCTAAATTTAGAAGATAAATTTTTATGGAAGGTAAAAAAATAGCTTTAGTCTATGATTGGTTTGATAAAGAAGGTGGAGCTGAAAGACTGTTTAGGATCTTATTAAGAATTTTTCCTAAAGCAGATGTTTACACGAGCTATTGGGATTCTGATAAAATAACCTGGCTTAACAAAAGAATCGTTAAGCAGAGTTTTTTAAAAAATATACCTAAGTTTTTGCGTAACAGAAAACTTCTTACATTATTATACCCTTTTGCTTTTGAGAGTTTTGATTTTACAGGATATGATCTGGTTATTTCAATGACAGCTTATTTTGCCAAAAGTGTAGTGACTAAACCTGAAACCAAGCATCTTTGTTATTTGTTTACACCGCCACGCTTTCTATGGAGATTTGAGGATCTTTATTTATCAAGACCAAACAAATTTCTGCTATTTCCGGCTTTATCTTATCTGCGTTCTTTTGATTATCTTTCAGCTTACAGACCTGATAAATATATATTTTTATCAGACTTTGTAAAAAGACTTGCTCAAAATACTTATAAAACAACAGGTGAGGTTGTTTATCCTCCTTTTGACAAAACTTATTGGCAACAAGTCTTTGATGGTTACAAAAAAAACAAAAACAAGATAGCCAGCAGATTTAAATTAGCTGTCAGCAGGCCTTATTTTTTGTTTGTTGGAAGATTAGAACCTTACAAAAGGGTTGATCTTTTTTGCCAAGAGGCAAGATATTTTAATAACTGCAACTTTATCATTGTCGGAAAAGGATCTGAATATAAAAAACTTCTAAAACATAAACTTGACAATCTTTTTTTTTACCAGGATCTAACCGATCAGGATTTAGCCTTTCTTTATTCAAATGCTTTGTTTACTGTTATGCCCCAATCTGAAGAGTTCGGTTACACAGCTTTGGAATCTGTTTTTTTTGAAACTCCTATAGTTACTTATAGAGAAAGTGCTCCGGCAGAGTATGCCAGGCGTTTTTCAATTATTTTTAATAAACAAACTGTGTCTGAGTTAAAAACAGCGCTTGAAATGAGTATTACATTATCATACAATCTTAAGATGACCATTAAAAAAAATAAATCACAGTTTTTTAAACAATTTGAAATTGAACAATTTGTTAATAAGTTATTTAATATAATAAACCAACTATGAAAGCAATAATCTTTGCCGGAGGCACAGGGACAAGGTTGTGGCCTTTGTCTCGAAAAAAAAGTCCCAAACAGTTTGAAAAAATCATAGACGGACACTCAACTTTACAGATAATGGCTAATTTAGTCAAGCAAGTTACTAAACCTGACCAGATTTATATTTCAACCAGTTATTTATATGAACAAAATATTAAGGAACAACTGCCTGATGTTCCCAACCAAAACATAATTATAGAACCTGTTAGAAAAGATACAGGACCTGCAGTTGCTTATGTCACCTATTTTTTATCGCAACTTAAACCCGATGATCCAATTGTAATTCTTTGGGGAGATCATGTTATTAAAAAACAGAAAAACTTTGCTAAAGCTCTTTTGAAGGCAGAATCAATTATAAAAGAAAACCCTGATCAACTTATTTTTATTGGTCAAAGGCCTAGATACCCTGCCACTACATTAGGCTGGATTAGAACAGGCAAAGTATTAGACTCTGCTGTTCCTTATTTATTAGAGTTTGAAAAGTTTGTTGAAAAACCTGATCAGACTACTGCAGAAAAATATATGGCAGAAGGCGATTATGCTTGGAATTTAGGTTATTTTGTAACTTCGCCGAGGTTTATAATGAATCTTGTTAAAAAATATGCTCGTGATATTTTTGATCTGGCGGTTAAGGCATACTCTGTGCATAAAGACTTTAATAAGTTTAGCAAGGTTTTTTCTGAAATGCCTGAGATCAGTATAGACTATGCTGTGTTAGAGAAACTTCCTTCGAAATCTGCTTATGTTATAGTAGAAGATTTAGGTTGGACAGATGTTGGCACTTGGGAGTCTTTAAAATCAGCTTTGGAAGATAGAACAGATGACAATGTGACATCAGGAGATGTTTTGCTTGAGGATTGCAAAGATACTTTAGTTTATAATTTTGCCAAAAACAAACTGATAGTTGCTGTAGATCTTGAAGACATAGTAATTGTTGATGCCAATGACGCTTTGTTAGTGGCTAAAAAATCATCGGCTAGTAAAATCAAAAATGTAGTTAAACTTTTATCAGAATCAAAGTACGACAAACTAACTTAAGATTCGCTTTTTTTGGCCTTTAAGATCATCTGTTCGGCTAGTTTTAATTGTTCTGGAGTGTTGACTCCATAACCAACTTCATTAAAGTCTACGCTGTAGTTTAAGACTTTAAAGTTGTCAGTTACAGCCAGTTTAACCAAATCTGTTAAGTAGTACTCTCCGGTAACTGGCGAAGGCTTAATCTGAGGCAGATATTGTTTCAACAAGCCAGATTCTATTACATAAAAACCAGCATTAAGTTCTTTTATTTTTCTCTCTTGTGGGTTAGCATCTTTTTGTTCAACTATTGCAGTAACCTCTCCATTTGAGTTTCTTATTACCCTACCCCAACCTAAAGAATCTGGATTGTCATAGGTAACAGAAACCAAACTTAAACCACTATTGTGTGTCTTGTGAAAGCTGATTAAATCTTTAATTGTTTGTTTTTTATAATGCATCATATGGTCTCCATAACCTATAAGCACAAGACTGTTTTCGTTCTCAATTAAAGGCAGAGCTTGTTTTACAGCATCTGCAGTTCCCAGCTGTTGGGCTTGATAAGCGTACTCTATGTCGTAGTTTTTTAAACACTGTTTTACTGATTCAGCATAAGCTCCTACAACAACAATTATTTTGTCTGAAATTTCAGCAATTTTTTCAACAGCATAAACAATCATGGGTTTGCCAGCAATAGGCAAAGCAGTTTTGTTAATGTTCACAGAGTTCATTCTCGTGCCTTTGCCTCCTGCTAAAATAACTGTGTAAATCATTTTGATTAAAACTTTAATTTTTTAAAATCTGCTTAAGATTTTATATATCTTTACAATATTTATATTACCAAAGATTTTTATCAAATGGCATTAGTACTGGAAAAATTTTTTTCTTTAGTCACAACTTTCTATTTATTATCTTTCTAATGATTGGAAGATTGTTTTTGTTATAAGGGTTTTCTGGAGAGCTTATTATTAGTACTTTGTATTTTTTCAATAGTATGTCAGATAGCGTCTCAGTATCTCTGCTGATTGCTCCACCAAATCCTTTTGTAAATAATGTGGTTAAGAATAATTTATTGTCA
>BPJC01000002.1 GCA_026004415.1 Patescibacteria group bacterium
TAGTTGCTTTTACTTTTCCTGCATTGTGTTCTTTTACTCTTCTTTTTAGATCTTTAGTCTTTCCAATATAAAGTTTTTTGTCTTTCAGGCTTCGTAAAACATAAATGTAAAAGAACTTTTTTCTTTGCATCTGATTTATAAGTAAAAACTAAACCCGCTCTTCCGCCTAAAACGGCGGACCCGCCGACTTGGGCGGGCAAGGCGGGCGCTTTCAACCACTCAGCCACCTCTCCTTTTAGAGTTTATGTTTTAGAGTTTCTCTGCCAATTCCTGTTTTGTAAAAGTGTTCTTGTTGTGACCATTGATCTTTGTTGGTATACGCTTCATAGTATACCAGTTCAAACGGTCTTCTGTTTTTAGTTGCTTTTACTTTTCCTGCATTGTGTTCTTTTACTCTTCTTTTTAGATCTTTAGTCTTTCCAATATAAAGTTTTTTGTCTTTCAGGCTTCGTAAAACATAAATGTAAAAGAACTTTTTTCTTTGCATCTGATTTATAAGTAAAAACTAAACCCGCTCTTCCGCCTAAAACGGCGGACCCGCCGACTTGGGCGGGCAAGGCGGGCGCTTTCAACCACTCAGCCACCTCTCCTTTTAGAGTTTATGTTTTAGAGTTTCTCTGCCAATTCCTGTTTTGTAAAAGTGTTCTTGTTGTGACCATTGATCTTTGTTGGTATACGCTTCATAGTATACCAGTTCAAACGGTCTTCTGTTTTTAGTTGCTTTTACTTTTCCTGCATTGTGTTCTTTTACTCTTCTTTTTAGATCTTTAGTCTTTCCAATATAAAGTTTTTTGTCTTTCAGGCTTCGTAAAACATAAATGTAAAAGAACTTTTTTCTTTGCATCTGATTTATAAGTAAAAACTAAACCCGCTCTTCCGCCTAAAACGGCGGACCCGCCGACTTGGGCGGGCAAGGCGGGCGCTTTCAACCACTCAGCCACCTCTCCTTTTAGAGTTTATGTTTTAGAGTTTCTCTGCCAATTCCTGTTTTGTAAAAGTGTTCTTGTTGTGACCATTGATCTTTGTTGGTATACGCTTCATAGTATACCAGTTCAAACGGTCTTCTGTTTTTAGTTGCTTTTACTTTTCCTGCATTGTGTTCTTTTACTCTTCTTTTTAGATCTTTAGTCTTTCCAATATAAAGTTTTTTGTCTTTCAGGCTTCGTAAAACATAAATGTAAAAGAACTTTTTTCTTTGCATCTGATTTATAAGTAAAAACTAAACCCGCTCTTCCGCCTAAAACGGCGGACCCGCCGACTTGGGCGGGCAAGGCGGGCGCTTTCAACCACTCAGCCACCTCTCCTTTTAGAGTTTATGTTTTAGAGTTTCTCTGCCAATTCCTGTTTTGTAAAAGTGTTCTTGTTGTGACCATTGATCTTTGTTGGTATACGCTTCATAGTATACCAGTTCAAACGGTCTTCTGTTTTTAGTTGCTTTTACTTTTCCTGCATTGTGTTCTTTTACTCTTCTTTTTAGATCTTTAGTCTTTCCAATATAAAGTTTTTTGTCTTTCAGGCTTCGTAAAACATAAATGTAAAAGAACTTTTTTCTTTGCATCTGATTTATAAGTAAAAACTAAACCCGCTCTTCCGCCTAAAACGGCGGACCCGCCGACTTGGGCGGGCAAGGCGGGCGCTTTCAACCACTCAGCCACCTCTCCTTTTAGAGTTTATGTTTTAGAGTTTCTCTGCCAATTCCTGTTTTGTAAAAGTGTTCTTGTTGTGACCATTGATCTTTGTTGGTATACGCTTCATAGTATACCAGTTCAAACGGTCTTCTGTTTTTAGTTGCTTTTACTTTTCCTGCATTGTGTTCTTTTACTCTTCTTTTTAGATCTTTAGTCTTTCCAATATAAAGTTTTTTGTCTTTCAGGCTTCGTAAAACATAAATGTAAAAGAACTTTTTTCTTTGCATCTGATTTATAAGTAAAAACTAAACCCGCTCTTCCGCCTAAAACGGCGGACCCGCCGACTTGGGCGGGCAAGGCGGGCGCTTTCAACCACTCAGCCACCTCTCCTTTTAGAGTTTATGTTTTAGAGTTTCTCTGCCAATTCCTGTTTTGTAAAAGTGTTCTTGTTGTGACCATTGATCTTTGTTGGTATACGCTTCATAGTATACCAGTTCAAACGGTCTTCTGTTTTTAGTTGCTTTTACTTTTCCTGCATTGTGTTCTTTTACTCTTCTTTTTAGATCTTTAGTCTTTCCAATATAAAGTTTTTTGTCTTTCAGGCTTCGTAAAACATAAATGTAAAAGAACTTTTTTCTTTGCATCTGATTTATAAGTAAAAACTAAACCCGCTCTTCCGCCTAAAACGGCGGACCCGCCGACTTGGGCGGGCAAGGCGGGCGCTTTCAACCACTCAGCCACCTCTCCTTTTAGAGTTTATGTTTTAGAGTTTCTCTGCCAATTCCTGTTTTGTAAAAGTGTTCTTGTTGTGACCATTGATCTTTGTTGGTATACGCTTCATAGTATACCAGTTCAAACGGTCTTCTGTTTTTAGTTGCTTTTACTTTTCCTGCATTGTGTTCTTTTACTCTTCTTTTTAGATCTTTAGTCTTTCCAATATAAAGTTTTTTGTCTTTCAGGCTTCGTAAAACATAAATGTAAAAGAACTTTTTTCTTTGCATCTGATTTATAAGTAAAAACTAAACCCGCTCTTCCGCCTAAAACGGCGGACCCGCCGACTTGGGCGGGCAAGGCGGGCGCTTTCAACCACTCAGCCACCTCTCCTTTTAGAGTTTATGTTTTAGAGTTTCTCTGCCAATTCCTGTTTTGTAAAAGTGTTCTTGTTGTGACCATTGATCTTTGTTGGTATACGCTTCATAGTATACCAGTTCAAACGGTCTTCTGTTTTTAGTTGCTTTTACTTTTCCTGCATTGTGTTCTTTTACTCTTCTTTTTAGATCTTTAGTCTTTCCAATATAAAGTTTTTTGTCTTTCAGGCTTCGTAAAACATAAATGTAAAAGAACTTTTTTCTTTGCATCTGATTTATAAGTAAAAACTAAACCCGCTCTTCCGCCTAAAACGGCGGACCCGCCGACTTGGGCGGGCAAGGCGGGCGCTTTCAACCACTCAGCCACCTCTCCTTTTAGAGTTTATGTTTTAGAGTTTCTCTGCCAATTCCTGTTTTGTAAAAGTGTTCTTGTTGTGACCATTGATCTTTGTTGGTATACGCTTCATAGTATACCAGTTCAAACGGTCTTCTGTTTTTAGTTGCTTTTACTTTTCCTGCATTGTGTTCTTTTACTCTTCTTTTTAGATCTTTAGTCTTTCCAATATAAAGTTTTTTGTCTTTCAGGCTTCGTAAAACATAAATGTAAAAGAACTTTTTTCTTTGCATCTGATTTATAAGTAAAAACTAAACCCGCTCTTCCGCCTAAAACGGCGGACCCGCCGACTTGGGCGGGCAAGGCGGGCGCTTTCAACCACTCAGCCACCTCTCCTTTTAGAGTTTATGTTTTAGAGTTTCTCTGCCAATTCCTGTTTTGTAAAAGTGTTCTTGTTGTGACCATTGATCTTTGTTGGTATACGCTTCATAGTATACCAGTTCAAACGGTCTTCTGTTTTTAGTTGCTTTTACTTTTCCTGCATTGTGTTCTTTTACTCTTCTTTTTAGATCTTTAGTCTTTCCAATATAAAGTTTTTTGTCTTTCAGGCTTCGTAAAACATAAATGTAAAAGAACTTTTTTCTTTGCATCTGATTTATAAGTAAAAACTAAACCCGCTCTTCCGCCTAAAACGGCGGACCCGCCGACTTGGGCGGGCAAGGCGGGCGCTTTCAACCACTCAGCCACCTCTCCTTTTAGAGTTTATGTTTTAGAGTTTCTCTGCCAATTCCTGTTTTGTAAAAGTGTTCTTGTTGTGACCATTGATCTTTGTTGGTATACGCTTCATAGTATACCAGTTCAAACGGTCTTCTGTTTTTAGTTGCTTTTACTTTTCCTGCATTGTGTTCTTTTACTCTTCTTTTTAGATCTTTAGTCTTTCCAATATAAAGTTTTTTGTCTTTCAGGCTTCGTAAAACATAAATGTAAAAGAACTTTTTTCTTTGCATCTGATTTATAAGTAAAAACTAAACCCGCTCTTCCGCCTAAAACGGCGGACCCGCCGACTTGGGCGGGCAAGGCGGGCGCTTTCAACCACTCAGCCACCTCTCCTTTTAGAGTTTATGTTTTAGAGTTTCTCTGCCAATTCCTGTTTTGTAAAAGTGTTCTTGTTGTGACCATTGATCTTTGTTGGTATACGCTTCATAGTATACCAGTTCAAACGGTCTTCTGTTTTTAGTTGCTTTTACTTTTCCTGCATTGTGTTCTTTTACTCTTCTTTTTAGATCTTTAGTCTTTCCAATATAAAGTTTTTTGTCTTTCAGGCTTCGTAAAACATAAATGTAAAAGAACTTTTTTCTTTGCATCTGATTTATAAGTAAAAACTAAACCCGCTCTTCCGCCTAAAACGGCGGACCCGCCGACTTGGGCGGGCAAGGCGGGCGCTTTCAACCACTCAGCCACCTCTCCTTTTAGAGTTTATGTTTTAGAGTTTCTCTGCCAATTCCTGTTTTGTAAAAGTGTTCTTGTTGTGACCATTGATCTTTGTTGGTATACGCTTCATAGTATACCAGTTCAAACGGTCTTCTGTTTTTAGTTTTCACTTAAAATTATTTAGACAATGTCGTAAATTAATGTAAGGTGCTTGTGGTCGCTGATGGATTTGAACCATCAACCTCCTCGATGTGAACGAGGCGCTCTGCCAATTGAGCTAAGCGACCAAAATATTTGTATATTTTACCATTTTCTTTAAAGTTGTTTGTTTAAGTTAGTTTTTTTACTTTAAATCAATACTGGGGTTGAAAAATAATTTAGTTTTGTTTTATGATAATATGTTAGTTTTAGTTTTATGCGAGCCATCTTACTTACTAACATTGAAAGAAAAAAACTGGTTGAAGAATTTTTGTTAGAGATAAAACTCAATGGTTTCTTCTCTAAAAAAATTGTTCTTAACAAAGGCTCTAAACCTAGTGAAATTAATTCAGAGATTGAAAGATCAGATTTTGTTTTTATATTGAAATCAGAGTTTGAGAACACCTCTTTAGGTTATTATTTTGCAAGAAGTATTGAAAAATCAAAACCTGTTTTAGTTTTTCTGTATAAACATAACGATAATTTTTTTAGTTTTTTTAAAAAAAATAAAGTGTTGGTATCAATATTAGATGATACTGTCAAATTATCTGAATTAGTTAGCAAGGCAGTTAAAAAAGCTGTGATATTAAGAGATAAAAGATTTAATTTTTTTATTCCAGCTGATCTTTTAAATTATTTAGAATCTGTAGCTAAAGCAAATAAAACAACTAAGTCCTCTATTTTAAGACAGTTGATTATAGATTATAAGAATAAACACAGTTAATTATGTAAAATATATTTTGGAATTAAGTTTTGGTTGCTGGAAAGAAGTTTCCAAACAGAGACAGATTTAGTTAATCTTAAGATAACAATACTAAATTCTTCTTAATTCAGATTTTTTAAAAGATCTAGTTATTGTTAACAACTATTTTAACAACTTGAATACTAATCTCTTGACAATTTAACTGTGTTGTTGTTATTATAAAACCTGCCTCTAAATTGTTGTTTTGTCTTATATTATTTTAATAAAAAATAAATAACAAAATTGATTTTTATTATGTTTTTGGCAAAGATAAATAAAAAAAAATTGTTCGAATCTATTTATAAAAGGCAGTTTAATTACTTAGAGTGGTATTTAGCAAAATTTTTGAATGATGCCTTAAAGATTCGCAAATCTACCTTAGATTCAAATCTTATAGCAGTAGCTAAATTTTTATTCTTTGATATTAACCAAAGTTATTTTAACTGGGTTTATAAAAATTTTGGACAGCATAAACTTGAGTTTGAATTGAACTATTTTGCCGATAGAGATAAACAACACAATGTTTTGATTGCTGTTGTATCAAATCCTGAACTATTGACTGACATTTTATTTAAGTTAGTCAATTTAAAGATGACTGATCTTGATTCTAACTTTAATCTGTCTGAAATTAAGAAAATGGTTAGGATTTTTTATTTAGAGAATAAAAAAAAGATAGGCAGTTTTACAAAATCAAAGAACTTTGTTTTGTCGGATTTTCAGATAAGTTATGATACATATCTGTCTAAACTTCAGCAAATTTAAATCTTAATAAATACCTAAACTTTTTAAATTTTAATTAACTCTTGACAAGATACACAAATTTTGTGTATATTGATAATAGTTATAAGTTAAATAACATAAAATTATGAAAATAAATAAAAATGTTTTAGTCATTGTAATGGTGGCTTTGGTATCTGCTGGTATCGCAGGAACCTTTGCTTACTTCACAGCAATTAGGACTGTGCAACAAAGCCAGTTTGAAGTAGGAACTTTGGATTTGTCTGTTGATTCAAATGGTAATGTTTTAGAACCTTTTGTTTTAGAAAATCTTGGTGAAAATGGCAATATGTCAGGGTCCAAAACTTGGACTATTAGAAACACAGGATCTTTGCCTGGTATTGTAAGGGTTAGTTTGGCAAATCTTCAGAACACTGAAAATGGTTGTAATGATCAGGAGAAAGCCGTTGAGCCAGGTTGTGAGAACGATAATGTAGGAGAATTAGGAGATTTAATTAATCTAACTGTTTCAGTAGATGGGCAACAGATGTTTTCTACTACGATTGGTCCTAATGATGAGTCTGCTCTAGGAAATCTCTGGGATGCAATGCAGAATCAAGTTATTCTTGATCCCAATGAGACCACAGATATTACCTTTGCTTGGAGTTTGAATGAAAATGCTTACGGCAATGAGATTCAAAGTGATGCAGTTAATTTTGATGTGAATTTTAGACTAGTTCAACAGATTAGTGGACCAACACCGACAAACCCATAAGGTTTTGGTTAGTTCAGGTTTAGGCCGAAAAGCAAGTATGATTGCTTTTCGGCCTTAAAGTTTTTTTAGAAAATAATGGATGCTATTGCTAAATTTTTTAACCTATTAAGCAGTTTAATATTATTGTTGTTCTCTATTCTAATTGGGTTATCTTTTGTCTCAAATACAAATGTTTTAGGTGGTTTAAAGTTTTATGTAGTTCAATCTGGATCAATGTCTCCTACTATAAATATTGGAGATATTATCGTTGTTAACCCTCAACACAGATATTTTCAAAACGATGTAATAACCTTTAAAACAGATAGCAATAGTATAGTTACGCACAGAATAGTAGAGGTTAAAGATGATAATAAAGAGTTTGTGACCAAAGGAGATGCTAATCGATCTATAGATCAAGGTACTGTGATGGCAAAATCAGTAATTGGCAAGGTTATTTATGTAATTCCCAAATTAGGTTATTTGTCTGCTTTTGCTAAAACACCATTGGGGATTTTGGTATTTATAGGTGTGCCGATTTTTGCTTTAGTGTTTGATAAGTTGGCTAAAAAGAACTGATTGTGAAAGTTGTCAATGTTAAATTTTAGAATTAAATTAGCCTTAATATGTTTATTTATAGTAGGTTGTATTTTGCTAGTATCAGAATATACTTCAGCTGATTTAGTTGCAGAAAGAATAGTAAAAAGCAATTCCTTTAAAACAACTACTTTAAACTTTGGTTCTATAAATACTGCTAATTTTTCTCCTCTTTCATTTCTATTTACTGTTTCTGGTTTACAGCCTTCTGGTTTTGAAATTAGAGCAGTTAAGATAATAAATCAAGGCCAAATGCGTTTTAATTATAGAATTAGTTCTAAGATTACAGGTGGTAATAACCAGTTGTGTGATGAGTTAAGTCTTAGGTTATATAACCAATCTTTTAATGAAAAATATAATGGAAAGCTTAAAGATTTTTATTTTGATTCTGAATTAGATAAATCTGAGTCTGAGTTTTGGATATTTTATCTATCCTTGCCAGACAATGCTGGATCAAGTTTAAAAAACAAAACTTGCGAGTTTGACATTATTTTTAAAAGCTGGAGGAATTATCCTACTCAGGAGGGTGGTTTTTCAGCTTTGAGGGTATTGTCTAATAATATATCAACTGGAAGTTGGTAGTTTTATTATCTTCTTTGCGTGACAAAGAAAGATAAGGCCTTAAAATGGTATAAAACAGGTTTTAGATCATAAATCAATAGTAATGCAGGCTTCTGATTAGCTGGAGTTATTAATGTCTTGTTTTGGTTAAAGTTTGAAAAAGCAGACAACATGCCTTTGACCTTCAGTGGATTGCTTGAGGCTTCTATTGTCACTGAATCTGCAAAGTATGCTCCATATACTTTATTTACATTGTCTTTTATGATTAAGTTTTTAGTTATTAATACGATGTTATTCTTTATACTATCATTTACAGTACCTACATTAAAGTTGTCAACATCAACATTGACTGTATTAACATTTATCAAAAGAATTAGATTCTTTGACAGGTTGCTTATACTACTTAAATTAACAATGGAACTGCCTGTTGTTGGTTCATATAAAACAATATCTCCATCTTGATAACTATTTAACGAGGTACTATTAAAATTTACAACAGTCTCATACTCCTTAAACTTTTTTACATAATCTAAAAAGTCTTGAAAACTGCCAAACTTATTTAAAGACAGGTTGCCATAGTTTTTAATAAAGATACCTTTATCTACAACCGATGTTTTCATGCTAGAAGCTCTAAGGTCATTTTTTAAAGTTATAACGCCGTGTTTTTCGTAGTTTGTATCAGGACTATCAACAAAAGAGACTGATCTGGCAGAAGAGTTATCATCTGAAGAATCAACTGCAATTACATTGGTAGGCAAATTATTATTGAAATTAGTTGAGCTGGAGTCAAGCTCTGCAAAAGGAGCCTCTTTTACCTTAATCCACGCTCTGGCTGTTGGTGTAGGAGTTGGTGTTGATGGAGGTGTGGTAGGAGAAGGCGTTGGAGTTATTTGTTCCAAATAAAAGAAAATATAGTTTACATCTGGTGAAAGATCTGATGACAAGATCTTTATTGTAGCTTCACAGCCATTGGTTAGGTCTGCGTCTTCTCCCGTTTGGTAAGGTGTTTGCAATTGATTGGCTGATGATCTTTGATAAAACTCCCATCTACAGGTATGCTCAGGTTCAGGATTATTTATTCTAACTGTTACATTCTCGCCTACAGCGTATCTTCCAAGCCAGAATGATTGATCTGGAGACCACTGAAAAGGAATGCTTTGGTCGCCTCCAGTTATTGTAATATCATAATAATCTCCGTTTGAGTTTCTATTAGTCTGAACTCCGTTTCTTCTTACAGCGCCTCGTAGTATTTCGTTTCTTGGCTCTGGCTCAATATAAAAAGTTACTATATTGCCGTCATCTCTTGGATCAAACTCTAAAACACAGTCTATTCCGTTTGATCCCATTTTAGGATCTCCTCCAGGAGCAGTGTCTGGGTGGTCACCATTTTCCCATCTGAAATAATACATCTCAATTAAAGGTGGAGAGTTTGGATCACTGGGATTTTCCCTTTTGCACCTATATCCTCCAGGAGGCCTTAACCTTATCTCTGGCGTAAATTCATCATATCCGCCTAATGATTCAAGTACCCAGTAGGATCCTGTCCAGTATCCTGAGTATGGCTGCCCAGCTCTTGATTGCAAAAATGAAAGTTCATAATGAAATCCTTCAAGTTTACAGTCATCTGTTCTGCAGTTCTCAAAACCTCCGCCGCCAAGATCTGCAATACAGCCGTCAACATCTCTTGCGCAGTAATTTGTTCCTGGAGCAACATAGCAGGATGTATTATTGATTTTATATCCTCCAGCACAAAAGTGATTTGACCACATCTCTATTGGCGGCACAAAACTGTCTTCAAACCAAACATTCATTTCTGGGTCTGTTCTGTTGATTACTCTGTTAAAAACTTCTTCTGGTCCTCCGTAGACAGATCTATATCTGTGAAAATAACCTAAAGAATCTAATGGATCAATGCTCCAGTTAGCGTTTTCTGTAGGAACAGGGTCATTTGTCTGCGATCCTTTCCAAGCATAGGTCTGGCCGTTTTCTTCTGATATTACCCTTACCCATACAGGGGCATGGTCGTCATCTGATCTGCAGAGTATGTCTGAATTGCTTCCACAAGAACCCCAGTCGCAGGTTCTTCTTATTGCGGATTGTCCATATCCGCAGGCTGGGTGGTTTAAACCTAAAAACTCATAACTGCAGTCCTGCAGTTGACATTGATTGTTTCCTCCGCCTCCACTTCCATTATCATCACAGTTTCCAGATGGGCACTCTGCTGATGTTGGCTGAGGAGGTTGAGTTGGCTGAGGAGGAGGTGGTGGGGGTGGAGTGGGGGTAGGATTAGGTGGTGAGTAATTTGGGTCGGGTTCACAATCTTGACAACATTCTCCACCATCACAATATCTTGTTCCACATGTATAACCAACTCTGCAATCAGAACTGTCGCAGCCTGTATCACAGTTTAGACCTACGCAACAATATGCATAAACATAAATTGTATTTAAGGTAAAATAATATAAATTTAATATAACTAAAATTATTAGTAGATATTTAAATACTGATTTTATCATTTTTAATAATTTATTTCTAGGAAATTTATTAATTTTTTTGGAAAGACTCTTCTTATATATATTTTATCTATATTTAAAGTTTGATTGTTGTCTATTTTTTTTTGCTTATTTTCTGATTTTATTGTTATAAAATCACCTTTTTTTAATAATAAGTTGAGATTTTTATCTAATGTTGTAATAATATTTTTGTTTATATTCCATATTTTTAATTGATCACTGTTTATTTCTATTATAAAGAATTTAGGACTTATTGTTTTAATTGGACTTCTAAAAAAATATTTCTTATTTTTTACGTCTAATTTTATGTATAACTCATTATTTTCTATTTCTACTAATTCTATTATTCCAGTGTAATATGTATATTCATTATAATTATCTGTAGTTATTCCAATACCATTTTCAAAGTTTACATAATTAATAGGAGGATTTTTTCTTTTGTATATGATGTTTCTACCTAAGCTAATTTCTTTTAATTTTTTGTTGGTATTATGTTTTCTTGATAAATATACTATAAAAATAATTTCAGAAATTATTAAAATTAAAACTAAAAGAGGAAATATTTTTTTATTCATATATTTTAGTTTTAATTTTTTGCTAGTGATTTTAGCCAATTTTGAATATCTAAGATCGAATTTATTATTTCTTCTGTGACTCTTTTATTATTATCTAAGTTATAATGTATTGTTGCATAAGCAAAAAAATCTGCAAATGATTCAGGTATAGCGCCAAAGGTAGTTCTTGGTCCTAAAGTTTCTAGTATTCTTTTGTTAGGATCGGTTAAATCTTTAAAATATTTAAGTTCTGGGGGGATTAATCCTTCTCTTGGTCTTTCTATTGTTAATAATTTACCTTTGTATTCATATTCAATAATCATATTATTAGGTTCTTGTGGATAGATAACATATCTTATATTGTTCCTTCTTACATTTATGCCATTTCTAAATTGTTCATTCCTTGTATTTTGAACGTATCCCATTCTATTTCCAAAAGTTTGTATTACAGGATTATTATATCCTCTATTCCTATTATGAGGCAATTCTGCTTCTTTATATTCTTCTTCACTAAGTGTGCCTTTTAAAAAAAAATCTTCTATCCCATGAGCTAATTCGTGGGCAAAAACAAATTCTATCATTTCCCTATACGTCATATTTTCTGCTACAGCTCCCCCCATTAACGGATTAAATTGTGGGGGGTATGGTGTGTCTAGAATACTTTCAATATTAGAAGGTATAAATATATATATTTTCCCATCATTATATGATCCATCATAAGCGGCTTGAATCCATGCGTCTGCGTTGTTGCCGTGATTTAGCTGTGAATTTTCCGATTTTGGTAATCTTTCAATTTTAAATGGATTTTCTGCAATAATAATTTGATCTATTATAAATGGTGCATATGGATATTTTGATTCTATAATATTTCTAATATATCCTTCAATTTCAGGAATTCTTTTTGATTCTATATGTTCAAAACCTTGTAGTCCTCTATATGATCTTGGTAGAGGATAAGTAGTATTGTATGGTGCGAAAATGCTTTGTAGGTCTGCAGTTTTATTTCTTCTCTTTTCTACATATTTTAATATTTTTGCTAGTTTTTCTTGATCTATTTGTAAAGGAATAGAATCTATTGGAAAATTTATTTCTTCTTCATTTGGTAGATCTTCAATTGTAACTCGATTTACGCTTGTGTCGTTACTACTATATGCTAAATACTGTGTTGATAATTCTTTAACGGAAATTAGAGCATAAAGAATTAAAATAATTTTTAATATTTGCCTTACTATAGAGGCATCTTTTTCATTTCTTCTTAAACTATCTGTTTTTTGTTTGTTTATATAAAAATTTTTTATTTCACTCCATCTAATTTTCATTATTTAAATTATAAACAATTTTTATAAAATATCATTATGTTTCCTTTGAAAGACTTAACTTATAGAAAATCGTTTCCTTTGATTAATTATCTTATTATTATTTCAAATTTTGCTGTATTTTTGTATCAGGTATCTTATCCTGACTTTGATAAGTTTGTCTACAATTATGGCTTTGTTCCTTCGAAATACTCCCCTTTTGAGGTGGATTTTTACAAGTATGCATTTTTTTCTATGTGGTTGCATGGCGGCTGGTTTCATTTTTTGTCTAATATGTGGTTTCTGCATATTTTTGGCGATAATGTTGAGGATAAGTTGGGTCATTTAACTTATCTTTTGTTCTATATTTTTTCTGGATTTTCTGCTCTTTTTTTGCAGTATTTGATGTCTTTATCAAGCAGTTTGCCTATGATTGGTGCTTCTGGAGCTGTGTCTGGTGTTGCTGGAGCTTATTTTGTTTTGTTTAATAGATCAAAGATCTTAACTCTTGTAATTGGTTTTTTGGGGTTTATTCATTTATTGGAATTGCCTGCTTGGTTTTTTTTGGGTTATTGGTTTGTTATTCAGCTCTTTTCAGGCATTGGTTCTTTGCTTTCTTATGATCCTAATATCGGAGGTATTGCTTGGTTTGCTCATTTGGGTGGTTTTGTGTATGGCTATTGGACTGCCAAAAAGTTTAAAAATAGGGCTTTTAGTTGAAGTTAGTATCTTGTCTGATGTAGTTTTACTTTGCCTTCTTCTACTGTTATAAATGATGCAAAGCCATAGTTTATAAAACCTGAGTTGGCAAAACTGTTTTTTAAGTCAAGCATAGGATAATGAGTATGCCCAAATGCATACAAAAAGTTTTTTCTTGGCTTAATCTTATGTTTTAACTGTATTGTTTTATACCTAAAGTAGGTGTTTTTGAATATATCTATATTAAGGTTGAAGAATAAATCTATAAACATCTGCAGAATTTTGAGTGTTTTTTTTTGCCTTATGTCTTTTATGTCGTAGTTGTTAGTTTCATCAAATAAAGGAAGCAGTCGGTTTCCATGTTCTGTTTTGATTGTTAGGTTGCCTGATTTTATAGTAGTTGTTTTTTGGTAATGTTTGCAGAAGTTTTTGACCTTTTCTTTGGTTAGCAGTTTGTGGTCGTGATTTCCCCAGTTATAATAGGCCTTTTTTTTAAGCTGTGGAAATAAAACTTTCCAATCTGAGTTGTAAAAGTTGTAAAAATCGGTTTTATAGCCATCCCAAAAATCTCCGTTAATTATAATCTCATCTGCCCAATTGATTATTTTCTTAAGAAGTTTAAGTTTGTTTGGTTCTTTTTTTTCTGTTAGATGGGTGTCGGAGAAGATTAATAATTTCATTTATAAAATAAATGATAAAAGAATAAATGCTTAATTACAACAACTATAAGGCTTATAATTAATGTTGTTATTGTCAAAGGAAAGCCATAACGCATAAAGTTCATAAAACTGATTGTTTTGTCCTTTTTGTTGTCAATGCTTCGTTTGTATATGTCTATTCCTACAACATTGGCGCTGGCGCCGATCATTGTCATATTGCCGCCAAGATCTGCTCCTAATGCTATAGCTACCCATAAAGGTTTTATGTTGAGTCCAATTTGTCCCATTTCTTTAACTAAGTCTACCAAAACTATTGTGATTGGAATATTATCTATAAATCCTGAGCTGAGTCCTGAAAATCCTAGCATAAATGTAGATAGTTTTAACTCATCTGTTCCTACCTTAGTTTTTATTAAGTTAGCAAAGATTTCCAGAATGCCTACTTTTTCAAGACCTCCTATTATTATGAATAAGCCTATGAAAAAAAAGATTGTTTGCCATTCTATTTTTTCATAGGCTTTTTCTACTTCTTCTCCTGTTATAAGCAAGAGTAGAAATGCTCCAAAAAGCGCTATTACAGAAGCTTCAATATTAAAAATGTTGTGAGTAAAAAAACCTAACAGAACTAGTGTTAAGATAAATAAGGATTTTTGCAATAGAATTTTGTCTTTTATTACTCCTTCGGTTTTTATTTGCTCTATTTTTTTAAAATGAATAATTTTTGACCTTAGTTGGTTTTTAAAAAACAGAAAAGATAGTGTTAGTCCTGCTGAAACAATCAGAATTATTATAGGTAGCATTGTTATTAGAAATTCATTGAAGTTAATGCCTAAGGCTGAGGCAATGATGATGTTTGGTGGATCTCCGATTATTGTTGTGGCACCACCGATATTTGAGAAGAATATTTCTGTTAAAACAAACGGAAACGGTGAGATGTCAAGTATTTTGGCAATGAAAAGCGTTGTGGGTACAATTAGAATTATTGTTGTTACATTATCTAAAAAGGCTGAGAAGATAGCTGTAATTAAAGCTAAAATAAAAAGCAGTCTTACTGGTCTGCCTTTGGCTAATTTTACTGATTTTATAGCTGTGTATTCAAAGATACCTGTTTTTCCTAGTATTTGAACTATTATCATCATTCCTATAAGCAAACCTAAGACATTAAAGTCTATAAACTCTAAAGCCTCGTGAAAATTAACAACTCCTGTAAGTATTATTAAAGAAGCTCCGATCATTGATACAATAGATCTGTTTATTTTTTCTGAGGCTATTAAAGCCAAAGATACTACAAACACTGTTAGTGCTATGGTCGTTTGCATATTTTTTTGATTGTTAACTGCTGTTGCCGTTTGAGGCTAGTTTCAGCAATGATGTCTCAACTGCTGTTTTGTTTATTATTTTGCCTGTAAATTTGTTGTCTTTGGTAACTACAGGCAAGTAATCTAGGTTTTTGTTGTACATTATTACCAAAGGTTTTACTATAAAATCCTCTTCTCTTACAGTTAGTACTGTTGTGGTCATTATTTCTTTTGCTGTTTTTTCAAAGACTTTCTGTAGTTCTGTTTTCGAGAAAAAGTCCTCGTCTATAAACTCTACTAATAGATTGTCTAATTTCAGATAAAAAGGTATTACTTGCTTTAGAATGTCGTATAATGTGATAACTCCTTTTATCTTTTGGTCCTTGTCTAGTATTAAGAAGATATTGAATTTTTCCTTTACCCAGATTTCTAAAATTTCTTTAATTTTAGTAGTTTCACTTCCATAGGCAGTGAATTTAACAGCAATATCTGATACTTTCATAAGTTTTTATTTTAGTACTATTTTTAAATTTTGCAAGATCATTTATTTTGATTGTTTATTTGTTGTTTAAGGTTTAGGATTTGTTTATGTATAATATATTTATATGAAAATAAAAGAAGCTATTGATAGGTTTCTTGAGTACTGCGATATTGATAAAAATCTGTCTATGCGAACAATTCGTATGTATGCCAATTACCTTAATCATTTTTATAATTGGTTAGAACAACATAATAAGGCAGATATAAGGGTTGATCATATTGATGAAGAAACTATTAGACAGTTTAAGTTGTATCTTTCTTCAGAGTATATGCATCCTTATAAAGGCAGGCTTTCAAGAAGAACTCAGAATTTTTATATTATTGCTATAAGAGCGTTATTTAGGTTTTTGGCTAAAAAAAAATTTAAGATTGTTTTGTCTCCTGATCAGATTGAGTTGGGTAAAACCGGTGATCGCCAGATTAAGTTTTTGTCGTCAGATGATTTATCAAAGTTGTTTTCTGCTGTAAATACTAAAAGCAGAGTTGGCTTAAGAGATAGAACAATTTTGGAGGTTTTATTTTCTACTGGTCTTAGAGTTTCGGAGTTGGTGTCATTGAATAGGTCTGATGTAAATATCAAACAAGGAGAGTTCTCTGTCTTGGGAAAAGGGTCAAAGGTAAGGGTTGTTTTTTTATCTGAACGGGCTAAAGATTGGTTAAGAAAGTATTTGAATACCAGAGATGATAATTTAAAACCATTGTTTATAAGATACTCAGGCCCTAAGAGAAAAAATATTAAGGTTGACGATGGCAGATTGTCTGTTAGACAGATTGAAAGAATGGTTGAAAAATATAGACTTAAGGCTGGTATCACAGTTAAGGTAACGCCTCATATTTTAAGGCATAGTTTTGCTACAGATTTGTTGACTCATGGCGCTGATTTAAGATCGGTTCAGGAAATGCTGGGGCACAAGAATATAGCCACAACTCAGATTTATACTCATATTACTAATCCAAGATTGAAGGAAGTTCATCAGCAATTTCACTCTGGCAATCAGGAGTCTGAAAACTCTTTAGATTAATTTCAGTTTTAGTATTTAGTATCTATGCAGGTTTGGGATAAACACTTAGTTTTGATAATTGTTTTGTCTTTTTTGTATTCATTGTTTTTTTCATATTTGTCAATTTTAAGACTTTACTCTTTTAATGCGCATTACTATGATTTGGGTATTATGCATCAGGTTGTTTATAATACTTATAAAGGTCATGTTTTTGAGTTTTCCAATCCTCATTTATTAGAAAACACTTTAAGATCTGCAGTTCATTTTGATTTAATATTAGTTCCTTTATCTATTTTTTATTTTGTTTATCCTTATCCTGAGACCTTGCTTGTAATTCAAAGTTTTCTTTTGGGTTTTTCTGCTTTGTTTATTTATTTAATAGCTAAAGAAGTTTTAGGTATTAAACAATATGCAGTGCTTATTGCTTTTGTTTATTTGTTTTATTATCCTGTTCATTTTATAAATTTATTTGATTTTCACGGTGTTGCTCTGGCTGTATTTTTTTTGGTTTCAGCATATTATTTTTATTTAAAATCCGAGTTTAGATTGACTAAAACAGTTTTAATTTTGCTTGTTCTTTCAGCATTAACTAAAGAAAATATTATTTTGCTTGTTTCTGTATTTTGCTTTTATGCATTTTTAAAAAGCAAAGACAAATCTAATTTAATAGCTGGTTTAGTTTTTTTAGTTTTGTTTGTTTTAGTTGTAAAAATTATTATGCCTTATTCTGCCAGAGGAGAGTTTTTTGGGGGTCAGTTTTATAGTTACTCGGTAAAAGATAATATTGACAGGTTGTTTTCTAATCAGAGTTTAAATTATATTAACGATGTTTTCTCTCCCCTACTTTTTGTGCCATTTTTGTCGTTGTTTAATCTACTGCCAGCTTTAACTGAGTTTTTAAAGAATCTTTTGTCAGAGAAAGGCGCAATGCGAAATTTGTATTTTCATTATTTATCTGGCAGTCTGGCTTTTTTGTTCATTTCCTTTATTTTTGGTTTAAGGCAAATTAGTTTGTTATCTGCCATTAAAAACAAGACTTTTATGACTGCTTTAATAATTTTTATTTTAGTTGTTAATGTATTTCTTTCTTTTAACAGAGGACCTTTGAGAAATATCTCTTATTCTGTTGATTATAAAAAATATCAAGTGGTAACTGAGTTGGCGAAAAAATATTCAGATTATGATCTTAAAATCTCCTCTTCAGGCAATCTTGCTCCATTTTTTTCTGGCAGAAAATATTTTTATGATTTTTCTTTTGATCCGGCTGATTACAACAAAATTAAAAATAATCCTGATATAATAAGCAATAAAACTGGTTTTGAACATGCCGATGTTGTTATTTTAGATAAATCTGAGTTAAGCAATGATTTAGTAAATCTAATTTATAGACAGATGCTTGTATCAGGACAGTTTAAGCAGGTTTTTAGTTCAAATAATATCTTAGTTTATGAAAAACAAAAATAATTCAGTTGAAAAACTCTCGGTCATTATTCCGTTTCTAAACGAAGAGGAGAATTTGGGTAAATTATATGAAGAGTTGTTAGCTAATTTAGAAAAACTTAATCTTGAGTATGAGATAATATTTGTAAATGACGGATCAACTGATAATGGCTCTGATATAGTAAAGAAGTTTGTTAAGACAAATCCTTCTGTTTTTTTAATTGAGCATAAAGTGAAAAAGGGTAAGGGAGATGCTTTAGCTACTGGGCTTAAGAAAGCTAGTGGATCTTTGATATTGTTTATGGATGCAGATTTGCAAGATGATCCTGCTGATATCAAAAAGTTTTATGAAAAAATTCAGTCTGGTTACGATTTCGTTAATGGAATTAGAAGCAAGCGTGAAGATAACCTAGTAATTAAACTTTACTCTAAAACCTTTAATTGGTTTTTGAAAAAGTTTTTGCGTTCACCTTTTACAGATATTAACTGTGGTTTTAAAATGTTTAGAAAAGAGATTGCAGATTCAATGAGCTTTTACGCTAACAACTTTAGATTTTTGCCTTTATATGCTTATTATCAGGGATACAAAACCACTGAGGTTGAGGTGTCTAATAGACCAAGAATCTATGGAAAAAGCAAATTTGGCATAAAAAAGATCTTTATAGGTATTATTGATACTCTGACTACCTACTTTTTGTATCGGTTTTCTCAAAGACCATTACATTTTTTTGGAGTTATCGGAGGCAGTATATTTAGTCTTGGTTTGATAATCTTAAGTTATCTTAGTTTTGAAAGAATCTTTCTAAATCATTTATTGTATAGAAGACCTCTATTGCAGTTTGGTGTTTTGCTAATTGTTGTTGGTGTCCAAATTATAATGACGGGTTTTCTTGGTGAATTGATAGTGTTTTTTAATAAACAAAAAAATAAATGACCTCTTTAGTTCAAAATCAAGTCATTACTCTGTTCTACCGCAGTATTGAGCAAAGCTAAAACAGCGTCAATATTGTATCCGGCAAGTGCAAATCCTATACACCAAAGTACAAAAGTAACAATATCAGGTGTTATGTTTTTATCTTTGATATCTAATAAGATCTCTTTAAACTGCTTTTTGTTTGCTGATATATAAATAAGAATTGCAACTAAGCTGGAGATTATCCTAAGATACTCCGGTGTGTTTGGCAATAGTTCATAAGTACTTGTTTCCATAAATGATTTATTTGGAGTTTTAGAACTTCTTTTAATTTTTAAATAAAATATAGAATTATTTCAGCCAAAGAGGCTATGGCAAAAACCCCGATAGATAAGTATAGAATAATTTTTTCAGATATCAACAGTTTTTTCTTAAGTTTTAAATAAGCTGAAATTATTAAAATCTGAAGCAAAGCAATAAAAACTCCACCTGTGATTGAGAGTGCTGTGATAAAGTCTTTAATGCCGTAAAAAGCTATAATTACTGGCAGTATTAAGGTTGTAAGTTTTGCTGGAGTTTTTTGGATTTTAAGATCTTTAATGAAGACCTCTTCAAGCACAAAGGACATAGGTATATAAGAGGTTATAACTGCAAAAAAAACTACAGAATCAAGAATTAAATTTTTGTCTTCAGTGTTTACAGTGCTGGCAAATATAATATAAATTATTGATACTAGAAAATAAGTTGTTTTTATGCTTAGGTTGGGTTTGCCAGATTTTGATAGCTCAGGTATAACCGAAAATCCTGTAAGTGAAAATAAGATCACGCCAAAAGCCTTAATTAAGTATTTTATTGAAGTTGTAGTGCCGACAATATTTAAGTTAATATTTTTTGAGCTTACAATAAGCATTATGACCAACAACATCAAGCAGATTGTTAGAATGCTGTCGAATTTTTTAATCTGTTTTAAGTCAAGTATCAATATTGACCAAGTTAGACCTAGAAATAAATAAACACTGCCGAGTTGCTCTTGAATAAGTAACAAATAAGATGTTAAAGCTCCTATTAAACTTAAAGTAAACAATATCAATGAGGTTGTCCCCCATTTTTTGCCTAATGCTTTTGATAAATAAGCAGGCATCTGATCATCAGCCTTTGTCTTGTTTATTAAAAAGCGATACTTAATACCCAGATAAGCGCTTATAAATGCCAGGCCTGCTAATAATAAATAAAAATAAACTCCTGTATGGCTTAGTATTGCTGGTAAAGAAAAAATTCCAGCGCCAATTATTGTTCCTGTTAATAAGAAAATATTTATAAAAAACTCCATTAAAATGTCGTAAATTTTAAATGCTGAAAAACTTAATTTATTATATAACAGTATTGTCTAACTTTTTGTCAACTATTTATTTTACTTATTCAAGCGATTTAAAACTAATTTGTATACAAAAGAATAATGTATAATTTAAGTATGACAAAAATTTTAATAACAGGCGCAGGTGGTTATATAGGTTCTTGCGCTGTTTATCTTTTTTTGCAGAATGATTTTGAGGTTGTTGGCTTAGATAATTTTTCAAGAGGTTATAAACAGCCTTTGGAGGTTTTGCAAAATAAATTTGGGCAGAAGCGCTTCAGGTTTTATACAGCAGATTTAAGAGATAAAGATTCTTTAAAAGCTGTGTTTGAGCAAGAATCAGATATTTCAGCAGTTATCCACTACTCTGCTTTATGTTTAGTCGATGAGTCAATGAAGGACCCATTGCTTTATTTTCAGAATAATGTGTCAGGAGGTATAAATCTGCTTGAGGTTATGCAGAGTTCAGGTGTGTCTAACTTAGTTTTTTCTTCAACTTGCGCTGTTTATGGAGAGTCTGAGTATGTGCCTGTTGATGAAAAGCATAAAACCTTGCCTACCAATCCTTATGGAGAGTCTAAGTTAATGTTTGAAAAGATCATTGATTGGCAATCAAAGTTGAAAGATCTAAACTATGTTGTTTTAAGATACTTTAATGTTTGTGGCGCTAGCGATGACGGCTTAATTGGAGACTCAAAAAAGCCATCGGTTCTTTTAGTGCAAAATGCTGTTCGTGGAGCTTTAGGAATTGATAAATTTTATCTTACCTGTCCTGAAGTTGATACTGAAGATAAAACGCCAATAAGGGATTATGTCAATGTGATGGATTTAAATATGGCTCATCTTAAAGCCTTAAGTCTTTTGTTAAAGCAAAAGCTTTGCGATGTTTTCAATATCGGCACTGGTACTGGTTACTCAGTTTTGCAGGTTGTTAATATGGTTCAAGATATAACTGGCAAAAAGTTTGATATTGTCAAAGGTGAAAAACGACAAGGAGAGTATGCCAGAATTTACGCTAATATTGAAAAAGCTAAGAAGATTTTAGGTTGGCGTCCTCAACACACTTTAAAAGATTCAGTAGAGTCTTTAATTAAATGGTACCAAAAGCATCCTAATGGTTGGGATTACTAATTTAATTTATGCAGGAATCTATTACTTTAAAAAAACGCATATTTATTATTCTTTTTATAGCCAGCATTGTTTTTACTATACTTTGTTTATATTCAGCAAAGGTTCAAAGTCTTTGGCTTGATGAAGCAATAACAGCCAGAGTTGTTTATCAGCATAATTTTTTTAATTTAGTAACAAAGTTTTCTGTTGGAGATTTTCATCCGCCAGTATATTATTTGATAGAAAAACTCTGGATGTCTTTTTTGCCTTATAATCAGGTTTTTTTAAGATTAAGTTCAGTGATTTTTATTTTGGCAAGTTTTTTAATTTTATCCAAAATAAGTATCTGGGCTGGCTTATTTTTGTTATTTAATCCATTGATTGTGTATTATGCTGTTGAGGCCAGAATGTATGCTCTAGTTGTTTTATTGTTTACTATAATCTTTGTTAAGTTTTATAACAATAAGTTTGATTTTGTTTTTTACTCTGCTGTTTTTCTTTCTTTTTTGGTTTTTTATGGCAGTGTTTTTTATATCCTGGGTTTTTTGATTCTTTTGCTGTTTGATAGGAAATACAAAATAGCAATTAAAACCTGCTTGGTTGTTTTGGCATCTATGTTGTTGGTATCTCCTCTTTTGTTAATTCAGTTTTCAAATAGCAGTAAGTTGTTAAGTTTAGTCCCCAACTGGAGTTCAGTTTTGGGTACTTTTAATCTTAAAAACATTTTATTAATTTTTATCAAATTAGTGTTAGGCAGAGTTAGACCTTCTTATAATAACCTTTATTATTTTCTTATTGTTTTGACATTTGCTTTGATATACCTGCCTGTATTTGCAGGTTCTTGGCGTAATGCTAAAACAAAAAGATTTATGATATTGTTTTGGTTAATTTTAATATCAGGTTTGATCTTTTCTATGGTAAAACCTATTTTGCAGTACTTTAGATTTATTTATCTTGCTGTCATTTTAGCGTTTTTGCTTTCCAAAATTGGAAGCAAATACTATAGAGGTTTTGTTTTATCAGTTTTTTGTTTATTAACATTATTAGTTGTTTTTAACAAAGATTATTACCGAGAAGATTGGCAAAAGTTAGTGTTGGATTTGCCTGATGAAAGCATAGTTTATATGATTCCTTCTGTTTCTGATCCAGTATGGTTTTATAGCAATGCTTATAATAAAAAAATTGTAGTAAGAGATTTGTCAGGATTGACTAATACTGTTTTTTATGGTCAACCAAGTATTTTTGTAGTAGAATATGCTTTTGATATTTTTGGAGTTGATAGGTCAATTATTAACAAGTACCCTGTTGAGTTTAGCAGGGACTATCATAATAGTATAGTTTTGCATCAATTGAAGCTATGAGTAAAATTAAAATTCTACGGTATTTTTTAGTTGTCTTTTTTATCGTAATACTAACCTTATCTTATTTTGTTTATAGACTGTTAAGTTTTTATAATAAGGCCTATAAAGGCAGTAACTCCAACTTTGTTCAGGTTTTGAATCAGCCTCCACAAAAACAAGAAAAGCAAATTTTTAATATTTTGTTGTTGGGTTATGGAGGCCCTGGCCATGATGGAGCTTATTTGACAGATACTATAATTTTGGCCCATATTGATAAAGTTAAAAAACAGATTATTTTAATCTCAATACCTCGAGATCTGCTTGTGACTGTTCCACATAAACAGTATGGTTTTATTAGGGCCAAGATTAACTCTTTATATCAGACTTTGTTATTCTCAGACAGATATAATTATATACCAGATGAATATAAAAACAGTTCTCCTGTAAAACTATTGTCTGAAAAGCTAAAAACAATAACTGGTTATGAAGTTGATTATTATTTAGCTGTAGATTTTGCTGGATTTGTTAAGGTTGTTGATACCTTAGGTGGTATTTCTGTAAAACTTGACAAACCTATTGAAGATTTTCATTATCCTGTAGAAGGTAAAGAGAATGATCTTTGCGGTTATACAAATGAGGCTTTAGCTACTCTTGAAGCCCAAATTAAAGAATCTCCAGAATCAGTTTTCCCTTGTCGTTATGAAAGGTTTTATCTTCCTGCTGGAGTGAATAATTTAGATGGAGCTACAGCATTAAAATTAGTTAGATCCCGAAAAGGGTTGAATAGTGGTGGAGATTTTGGCAGAGCTGAAAGACAGCAAAAGGTCATTCAGGCAATTGTAGAAAAGTCTTTGAAATTGAATATTATTCCCAAAATCCCTCAACTACTGTCTGATCTTGAAGGAAAAGTAAGTTTTGATATACCTTTGACATTGATTAAGCAAAACTTAGATGAAGTGTATAAATTCTCAGAGTATCAGATAAAAAATATTGTTTTAAGTACAGATAATGTTTTAACTTATAAGGTTGATCCAGAGGTCGGGTATGTTTTATACCCTAAAACCGGAGTCAATGATTGGGGTTCTGTCTCTGATTATATTAAGACCGAGATTGAAAATTTATCTGCAACTGACTCAGGTAGTTTGCAGATTGCTCCTGTAAAACAATGATAAAGCTATTAAAATCTTTGTTTAAAAAATTAGATCAATATCCGACTTTAAGACATATTTTAATAAATCTAACTGGTTCGTATGCTAATATCTTTTTTACAGCTTTTTTCGCTTTGGTAGTCGTAAGGGTTTTGCACCCTTCGGAGTATGGTGTCTTTAGTCTTTTGTTTGGTATCTCCTATGTTTTGGCAAATGTTTTTGATCTTGGCGTCTCAGCTTCTATGTATTCTAACCTGCCTTTGATTTTTCAAGATAAGGTAAAACTGCGTAAGTTTCTTAAAGCGCATTTTATTTATCAGGCTAGTCTGTCTGGTTTGTTTGTTTTAATCTTTTATTTCGGTTTTGAGTATTTAGATAAAATCTTTTTCAAAACCAGTGTTAGTCAGTTGGAAGTGTTTTTAGTTTGTTTGTCAATAGTCCTTTTTGTGTGGCAAAATTTTTTGGTAAATTCATATCTGGCCATAAAAAATATAGTTTTTGCTAATTTGGTTGTAAATTTTTCAAACTTAATAAAGGCTGGTTTGATAATCTATTTGATGTCGGTTTCCCAAATTAATCTTGTTAATGTGTTATTTGTTCTTGGTGTTTTGGGTCCTTTAATAGTGATAGTTATAAGTCTTTTTTACAAGAGAAATGCATTTGTTTATTCTTTAAAGGAAAAACTTGAGTTTAGCATGATTGATCTGTCTTATGTTTTAACTTTTTTTTTAGCTAGTCAGATTTTTGCATTGGCCAGTAGGATGGATTTGTTTATAGTTTCTTATTATTATCCCAATGAGATGGTGGGTTTTTATGGATTGGCTCAGAAAGTTGTCCTCACTGTGATGGTAACAGTATCAAGTATAACGCAGATCATCTCTCCCCAGTTTTCTCAAGTTAAAAACAAACAGGAGTTTTTTGCGGTCTTGAAAAAGGGTTTTGTTTTTTTGAGTCTACCTGCTTTGTTTTATTTAATGATTTTTTTTATTCCTGATTTTATTTATGTTTTGCTTTTTACTAAAGAGTATGCTCCTGCTTTTTACTACATTAGATATATGTCATTGTCTTATATTTTATACCCGTTTATCAGTTTAATTTATCTAGTTGTTTTGTATGTTTTAAGAGAACCTAAAATTATTGCTATAGCCAATATGTTCTTTTTGATTATTGTCAGTTTTGGCTCTTTATATTTAATTCCAGTTGTCGGTATTAAGGGTGCTTTGTTGTCTTTATTTATAGGTTATTTAATAACCTTATTAGTATTTATAATTTTGTGTTATAAGAAAGTTAATAAATTTTTCGCTGATTAAGTTTGTGTTATTTTTTAAAAAAAATTCGTGTAAAATAGAGTTTAATTTATAAATTTAAAAACAAAATTTATGGCAAAAACAGCTTTAATAACCGGCATTTTAGGTCAAGATGGTCCTTATCTGGCAAAGTTGTTGCTAGAAAAAGATTATAAGGTTTATGGAATGATTAGGCGATATACATATCCTAACTTTGCTAATTTAGATTATTTGGGTATAACTGATAAGATTGAGATGGTAGAGGGAGATCTGGCTGATCAGGCATCTTTGTATAATCTGATTAAAAATATAAGACCAGATGAGGTTTATAACTTGGCGGCACAATCATTTGTGGGTTCATCTTTTGAACAGCCGATTTACACTACAGAGGTTAATTCACTTGGTGTGCTTTATATGCTTGAGGCTATAAGGCAACACTCTCCTGCTACAAGATTTTATCAGGCATCAACCTCTGAGATGTTTGGTCTGTCTCACACTAATTATGTTCAAGATGAAAACACGCCATTTCATCCAAGAAGTCCTTATGCAGTCTCTAAAGTCTATGCCTACTGGATAACAGTAAATTATAGGGAGGCATATGGTTTGTTTGCAGTAAATGGCATATTGTTTAATCATGAGTCTCCTATAAGAGGCATTCAGTTTGTTACTAGAAAAATCACTGATGGAGTTGCCAGAATAAAATTAGGTTTAGCCGATGAGATTAGGCTAGGAAATTTGTCTGCCAAAAGAGATTGGGGTTTTGCAGGAGATTTTGTTAAAGCAATGTATCTTATGTTACAGCAGGAAAGACCAGATGATTATGTAGTAGGCACAGGAGAGGCTCATAGTGTTGAGGAGTTTGTAAGAACAGCTTTTGAGTATGTTGGTATAAAAGACTGGAAACAATATATCAAAATTGACCCTAGATTTATGCGGCCTTCAGAGGTTCCTTATCTTAAAGCGAATCCATCAAAAGCAAAAAAGGTTTTAGGATGGGAGCCTGAGGTTAAGTTTAATGATTTAGTTAAGATGATGGTAGATGCTGATTTAGCTAGATTGAAAAATAAAGACAGAAAATAATTAATTTGTTGTAATTTGGTATCTTCCTGATAAAGCAAGTAAAAGGTGTGCTAAAAGTTGCGCTATCAGAATAGGATTGTTTATCTCTATTTCTTCTTTAATATTATGTTTGTTTTTAGCCGAGACATTTATCGTATTTTCTATGAGGGCTGTAATTTTAGCCTTATTTTGTTCTAATTCAACATCCAAAAAAAAATGTCTTTTGGTCGTGATTTTCTGTAGTATAATAGATTATCTCAGCTCTATATTTGTCTCCAAGACTATATAACCTTATTTTAAAAAATCTATTATTGAATCCAAGTTCTAAGTATCTGTCTTTAGTACTAAAAAACTTTGCTTCATTTTCAAGAATTGTCAGTATTTCAGGATCTGTAAAGATGGATTGTATAGAGCCAATCTCTAATGAAGTTTCTTGAATAGCTTTAAGATCATTGCTATTGCTTGATGTTTTTTCTTTTATTCCTTGCAGTATTTGAGTTAACAGTTGAATAATTAGATTTTTAAGACTTTTATTTCTTACTTCTTGATCAGAAATAATTCTGTTGTCATTGTTTGAAAGAAATCTAACTGATACTTTGTCATCATCAATTTCAAATATCCATCTATTAAATGCAAAAGGGAATTTATGTGTAGGGAATGTAGGTGTGTTGTTTTCAAAAATAAATTGCACGGCTCCGTCGGGTTTTGTCTCAATTCTTAATCTGCTGGAGTCTTCTGTACTTTCAGTATTTGTAGAAAGTTCTTGTAAAATATTAGGGTATTCTAGTGTAAGATTAAAATGTTCTAATAAAATTCTAAATATAATAGATTCTCTAGAACTTATTTCAATCTCAAATCTATCAGTTTGTTCATTCTTTGATTTTGTTAAAACTAGATCTTGTTCTAGTCCTCGCTTTTCAGACGAGATTATGAATTGAACTTTATTTCCGGCTAGACGATATTTGACTGATAATATGAGTTTATCTAACTTGATTTTAAAATTGTCTGAGCCCACTATGTTTCTGATTCTGATTAGTTTATTAAATAGTTCAGTTAAGATTATCTCTTCTTGAATCTCAGGTTGATAAACTATATCTTTTCCCATATAGTCTGAGTATGGAGGAAGTTCTGCTTGGTAATTTCTTTTAGATTCTGATTCAGGCGTTATTTCTGAAGGATTCAGTAATCTCATGCCATAATAAAAATCTTTTAAAATTCGAGAGAGTTCTATTAGGAAAACTTTTAGATCTTTTGCAGGATGTACAGTAAGGTTGAATTGAAATATTAGCTGATCTCCTCTAATTTCTCCAATTTTTCTGGTGTGAGATTGTTCTGTACTTTCTCCTTTAGGATCGTAACTCAGCCAAAGTTCTTGCGCTTCTTCTTTTTCTTGTTCTGTCAGTCTTATTGAAAATCCTTTTGTTGTGTCAATAATTGCTTTTTTTACTTTTGCATCTCTTTCAAGTTTAATAGCAACTACTGCTTGGTCATTAGTTAAAAGCTGATAGATTAAGTGGAGTAAAACATCTTGATTTTCTTTTGTATATTCTTCTGGTAGAAAATCAATGTCTTGACCAGGTTCTATTGTTACGGTTACATTTGGTTTGTTTGTAGAAAAGTCTCTAGTTAGCTTTATAGTCAAGAGGCTTTCAACCTTTATCTCAATTGACTCTGGTGCTGGAACTGCTGGGTCTTGTTCTTGGTCAATGGCTCTTATGTCATATTTTTTATAACTGATCGTTGTTCCATTATAGTTAAACTCAGTTTCGCCGTATCTATGTTTATTGGGATTTATTAAATAAATTAATTCATTGAAAACTGCAATCGAGATATCTGGATTAAGATTTGTTTCATATTCTCCTTTTTCTGAAACTGGCCTTATTGTCATATAATCAGATTATATCTGATATAATAGATTTATGCATAAGTTAACGAAGATAGTGGCAACTTTAGGTCCAGCTACTGAGTCTGAGGAAAAGATCCTTAAATTAATAACAGCTGGTGTAGATGTTTTTAGGTTAAATTTTAAGCATAACTCTCCTGAATGGCATAGACAGATGGTTAGAAAGGTAAGAAATGTTCAAAAAAAATCTAAAAAAGAAATCGGCATTTTGTTGGATCTTCAAGGTGAAGAGATTAGAATGAATCTTTTGGCTGATTTTTATGAGATTAAATCTGGAGATATTTTGGAATATGCAGAAGATCCTAGAGAGGTTAATGAGAAATCAGGTAAATTCTTCTATTTTTCTCATCCTGAGGTTAAAGATTTTGTCTCAAAAGATGATCTGGTTATTGTAGATGATGGTAGGTTTAAGTTTAGAGTTGATTTTAAGGCTGGAGTTTTGGTTTTAGAATCTTTGTCAGAAGGAGTTTTGTCTGACAGAAAAACAGTTAGTTTGCCTGAAAGTGATTTTAGTTTTGGCAGAATATTGGAAAGAGACTTGGAGGGTATCTCTATTGCTGTTCAGGAAAAAGTTGATTTTTTAGCAGTTTCTTTTGTTAAGTCAGCTGAAGATATTGAAAGGGTTGTTGAAGAGATTAGATCATTAGGTGATCCTGACGGTTTTTGTTTGCCTATAGCTAAACTGGAAACTAAACAGTCTATAAGAAACTTAGAGTCTATTTTAAATAGTTCTTTTGGCGTTATGGTAGCCAGGGGTGATCTTGCTGTTGAGACTTCTTTGGAGGAGATGCCTTATCTGCAAAAAAAAAATCATAAAGTCTGCTGTGTTAAAAACTAAGCCAGTTATCACAGCAACTCAGATGCTTGAGAGTATGACAACCAGCAGTTTTCCTACCCGCGCTGAGATCTCTGATGTTGCCAATGCAGTTTATGATTATACAGATGCTGTTATGCTTTCTAATGAGACTGCTATAGGTAAGTTTCCTGTTGAAACAGTTGAGACTATGGCCAGAATTTTAAACTACAATGAAACCAAAAATAAAGGAGATATTAGAAAGATTTATGATTTTCAACTCAATGATCAGGAGGAAGTTGTTGTTAACAGTGCTTATGATATGTCTTTATCTTTAAAAGAAAAAAAGTACAATGTAAAAGGATTTTTGGTTTTCACTCATACTGGCAGAACTGCTAGATTGTTGTCAAGATATAGATCTAATCTTCCAATTTTTGCTTTTAGTCCATTTTTATCTGTAGTTAGAGGATTGCTTTTAAGTTATGGCGTTTTGCCTTTTGAGTATCATCCTTTGGCTGAAAAAAGACCGGTTTCTAACATTGACATTAATACAGCTATTGCAAGTTTGATGCGGCAAAAATTACTAGCAAAAGGAGACAAACTAATCTGCTTGCATGGTGATATGTTGGCGATAGAGGGTGGTACAAATACTGTTAGAATTGTTACTGTATAGATACCTAATATGTCTGTTGAGATTCGCAACTTTGCTATAATTGCGCATATAGATCATGGCAAATCAACACTAGCAGATAGGTTGTTGGAGCTTTCTGGAGTTCTAAAACCTGGACAGCATCAACAGCAGTTTTTAGACGCTAATCCTATATCAAGAGAGCGAGGTATTACTATAAAGTTAGCTCCAGTAAGTTTTAATTTTGCAGGCATTAGGTTTAATTTAATTGATACTCCAGGACATGTAGATTTTCATTATGAGGTTGATAGGACTTTAGCTTGTGTGGAATCTGTTATTTTATTAGTTTCTGCTGTTGAGGGTATTCAAGCCCAAACAGTGTCTAATGCCTATAAGGCTTTAGAAAAAGATTTATTTATTCTTCCAGCAATAAATAAAATAGATGCGGCAAACGCAAATATTGAGATGGTAGAAAATCAACTTAAGCATTTTTTTGGCTTTAGATCAGATGAGATCTTCAAGATCTCTGCTAAAACAGGCCAAAATGTTGATAAATTATTGTCATCTTTGCCCCAGTTGTTTCCTGCTCCTAAAATAATTGAGCAAAATGATTTTAAGGCTTTAATCTTTGATTCTTATTACGATCAGTACAGAGGTGTTATTGCTTTTATTAGAGTGTTTTCAGGACAAGTGTCTAAGGGAGATCTTGTTTGGCTACTACAGTCTGAAGTAACTACTTCTGTTTTAGAGGTTGGCAAGTTTTATCCGGAGTTAAAACCTGTTGAGATGTTGACAGCCGGAGATATTGGTTATATCTGCACCAGACTTAAGGAGATCAGAAAGGTTCGGGTTGGTGATACTATAGTTTTTAGTACAAGCAAAGATAAAAAACCATTGCCGGGTTATAAAAAAGCAAAACCAATGGTTTATGTCTCAATGTTTTCTGTTGATAATAAAGAGTTTGGTTTGCTTAAAGATTCTTTAGAAAAACTTTATTTAACTGATTCAGCTATAGAGTTTACTCAGGTGTATAGTAAGGCTTTAGGTCCAGGTTTTAGGGTTGGTTTTTTGGGAGTTTTGCATGCAGATATTGTAAGAGAAAGAATTGAAAAAGAATTTAGCTTAGATATAGTATTAACACCGCCTCAGGTAGAGTTTAAGAAAGAAGGAGTTAAGTTTTATGAACCTTATGTTAAGTTAACAATTGTTACTCCCTTGCAGTATTTAAACTCAATTATAGAAATCTGCAGAAGACGAAGAGGTTCAATGATTAAGATGGACAGCGGAGAGTCTGCAATGATTGAGTATGAGATGCCTTTATCTGAGATGATAGGCAGTTACAGCAGTCAGGAGACATCGTTTTTTGAGGATGTTAAAACAGTTTCATCGGGTTATGCTTCTTTTGATTGGGAGTTTTTAGAGTATCGTGAAACTGACGCAGATGAACTTCAGATCTTGTTAAACAATGATCCTATTGAAGAGTTTTCGATAATTGTAGTTAAGGAGTCTGCTGTTGATATTGCCAGAAGATATGTAGAAAGACTCAAAAAACTTATACCTCGTCAGTTGTTTGAGGTTAGAATTCAGGCAAAGTTTAAGGGTAAGATTATTGCTTCAAGCCGAATACCACCTTATAGGCGAGATGTAACTGCTCCTTTGTATGGAGGTGATAGAACTAGAAAAGATAAACTGCTTGAAAAGCAAAAAGAAGGAAAAAAAAGATTAAAGGCTTTAGGCAAAATTCAGATACCAAAGGAAGTTTTTATTAGCTTATTTAAAGGCAGTTCTTCATAGATTTAGCTAATTCTTTAATAATTGAATAGAATTATTATGACTGAACAACAATTAGTCATTCCACCAGAAAGGCGCTTACCAGAGTTTGTTCAAGTAGTTAGGGTTGTACCTTTGGTTCTGGTCTCTCCTAATGCTATTCCAAAAAATTCAGATGGGTTGTTGGATCTGATAAATACTCCTCTTGTTAGAATAGTTCTTGTTAGAAAAACAGATTCAGGACCTAGTGCTGGATCGCTTATTTTTCCGGGTGGTAAGATTGAGGAAGGTGAGACTAGTTTTCAGGCTGGTTTAAGGGAGTTATATGAGGAGACAGGTTTAACTGTAGGCAGTCTGATAAGAATTATTTCATCTAGAGTCATAAGAATTCCCGATTCAAGGTATGATCCAAGGAGAGAAAGTTTTTGCGTTGTTTCTTCCCCTTCGATTACTACAAGTACATATTTAGAAACTGCAAAGGTCTCTGCTGTAACTAATGTTTCTTGGTCTGAACTAGATATTTTAAGACAGGATCCAGATAGTAATCTTTTAGATTCTTATAAGGATCCCAGAACCTTTGAAATTAGAGCTTTATTTGATTCTTGCCAAACAGATGATTCTTTCCAAACACAAACAGACAAAATTTTTTCTGAAATTTATCAAATAGCTTCAGATTATGAAACTAAGGTTAGGAAAAGTTTAGAAAATAAATTAAATTCTTTGAAGGCAAGAGTTGAAACCTCTGATGAGTTTAAAGGAATAAGCCATGAATATTTGGCTTATCTGGCTGTATTTTTAGAAGAAAGCTGGAATAATCTGCCGGATAATTTTCAACGCCCATTTTTGTTTATAGATATTTTGCAGGCTAATGAAATTAGTTTGAATTATCTTGTTTTATTGTTAAATAAAGAACTAATTAATTTTGCCAGCTCTGGCAATAATGAGTTAAGAGTTTTTTATGATGCTTTTATTAATTTATTAAAAGCGCCTTATAATGAAACCAGTCAAATTAATAATCGATCAGAGTTTGGTTCTAGTTTTTTAAGTTACATAAAAAGTTTATTTGAAGAAAAAATTTCTATTCCTGATGCTTTCTGGCAAAATACCATATTTGATAACCAAACTCCTTTAAATCCATATGACCATTTACGATTAGGTGCGATTGACTGTCTGTATGAGTCTATTAGAAAGCTTATGAACGAAACATTATTTAATATTTTGGGGAATAAGGTCAATGAACAAAATGTAGCATTAAATCAAGTAAAAGAATTACGATTGGTTAACCTAGTTGTTAATTATTTAATTAGTACTTTTAGATTAAATCTTGAGACTGATTTAAAAAATGCCAATATCCAAAGTTTAGTTTTATCAGCAAAAAGTATTGTCTCTTTAATTAGAAAGATATTAGATCGAGGTTTGGACTCAATAAATGAACAGGTTAATGATATCTTAAGGTGCGCAATTGTTATTTCTGAGGAAAATATACGAGAATTAGTTTTAGGATTGATTTATTTTATAAGAAAATTATTATCTGATTCTCAGATTGAGATCATTCATGTTAAGATTAATGGTATGGAAAATTTATGGAGAACTATTTTGGCTGATTTAAAAGATAACCCTGGAGTATCTGTTTCTGGTAAGAGTAAAGTTGAGTCTAAGGCATCTAATCCTTTATTTAGATGGATTAAGTTTTGCATTAAAGTAAATGGAGAGGTTTTTGAGATTCAGATCTTGCCTTCGGTTGATGATAAAAACGAAAAAATTTCGGATGACTTAACTTATAAAATCAGATCACTTATGTCAAACAATGGAGGTATTCCTTTTGCCAGGCTTGTTCTGCCTGATAATAAGTATATGGAGTTGCTTAAGATTTTGGGTTTATATACAAGACAAGATTAGTCGACGGCTTTCCAATTTATATTTGTGTCTCTTTTCATTAACATAAACTGTTTTTTAGCGTACTTTACTTCTTTTTTAATCCAGAGTTCTTTTAGTTGTTCATAATTAATTTTTTTGTCTAAGAACTCAATTATTTGTGAAACACCTAATGTTTTTAGACCTTGGTCTGTTTTTGTATAGCCTAGTTTTAATATTGTTTCTATTTCAGCGATTGCTCCTTGTTTCAGCCTTTGCTCTACTCTTTTTTTGATTGTATCTTCCAAACTAAGATTGTCTTTGAATCTATAGCCAAGAAACTTAACTTTAAGTTTTTTTAATCCTAATTTTTCAGCTAAAAACATTTTTGAGGTTTCAAGACTTTTGTTCAGGGATGCCTTTGGTTGGTGGGACAGTATCTCTATTTTTCTAATTAGCCTGTAAGGATTATTGCGATCGCTATTGTTAAGTTGATCTAAAATTTTCGGATTAAGTTTGTCAAGTATTGATCTTAATTCTATTACAGATTTGTTTTTAAGTTTGTCTCTCAAGTTAAAATTGGGTTGGGCATTGTAAGACTCAAGTTTGTATAAAAGATTGTAAATATAAAAATAACTGCCTCCAACTATTACTATTGTTTGATATTCATTAAATAGTTTCTTAATTAAATCTAATGCAATTTTAGCCCAGTCATAACTTGATATATATTGGTTCGGATAAACCAGATCATATAAATATATAGGGATGTTGTCAATTAAATAGTATCCTATTTCATAATCATCTAGTTTATACTCTGTTTTAAACTCTGCTTTATTTGGTAAATCTTTGCCAGTTGTTATAGTTATAAGTTTGTAAACCTGTCTTGAGTCAGCGTTTATTAAAACACCATTATGTTTTTGAGCTAATTTTATAGCTTGGCTGGTTTTTCCTGTGGCTGTTTGACCTGTGACTATATATATTTGTTTTTCAGGCATTTTTTAGTTTAGAACTCTATGCCTTTTTCTTGAAATAAAGCTGATTCAATTAAGTTCTTGTAAATATAGGCTATATTTAAAGGGCCTATGCCATTTACAGCTGAAGTAAAAAATTTAGCCTTTGGCTCCATTTCTTTTTTACTAAAATCTCCTGCAATTTTTCCATTTGTTTTATGAAGCCCCACATTGATTAAAATACAGCCATCTTTTACCATATCAGCAGTTAGAACTTTTTTTTTCCCTACTGCTGAGATAATAATATCAGCTTCTTTTGTAAAAATTGATGGGTCTGGTACTCCAGAGTGTATGTTTATAAAGTTAAGACCAAACTCATTCAGCGTTTTTGCAATCGGTCCTCCGCCTGTCAGACCTCTACCTAACAAAACTATTTTTTTGTCAGAAAAGGTGTCTTTAAAAAAGTATTTGTCTAATTTTATTGATTCAGGGTTTTCGTAAATTTTGTGTAGATATCGTTCCTTTATCTCAGGATAAACAATTAAATCGTTAATTTTTTCATCTGGATTGTTGTATATTTCTGCCAAGTAGATATACTTGAGTATAGTAAGAACAGCTAATCCTAGTGGAGGAAAAAATGGCGATTTATCTGAGAATCCTTCAATTTCTTTTACTCTTGGGATAAAGTCGTATATTGTATTAGTTTGAAGCTCTGATGGTATGGGCTGTTGAATAATTACTCCAGTTGTTTTAGGATTGTTAGCTATTTTGTGAATAATCTCAGCTAGTTTTTGAAAAGATATTTTTTTGGTAATATGTTTAAGTTTAAACTCAATACCTAATCTTTTGGCTATTTCTTCTTTCTTTTTTAAATAGCCAAGTTGCTCTGAATCTTTACCAACATAAATTGCACAAAGTCTCAAGTTTTTGTTTTTAAGTTGAGCTTTTTTGTTGGCTAAAATATCAAGAATTTTTTCTGCTAAATAGTTTCCTCTAATCTGCACAACCTTATTATATCATAAAATTTGTTTTTTTGTTTTGGATTGTTAGAATAATTTGCAAGCCAAGTTTTATATATTTTTCGAGCCGAGATAATGTCGTAAATTTTTATAGATGCTGATTGCTGATTTAGTTAGTTTTTGAAGTCAAAAGCAGGAACTCAAAGTTTCTTAACTCAGATTGAGCTTTTTTAGCTGATTCTTTGCCATAGAGTTTATAAAATAATTGTTTAAACGCTTTGCTATGATTATGGATCTTAAGATGACAAACCTCATGGCAGACAATATAATCTATAAGTTCTTGTTTTAAATATTTGATTTTATCATTAAATTTAATAACTCCTGACTTTGAACATAATCCCCAACAGCTTTTCATTTTTTTATACTCGATTTTTTTTGGATATGCTTGAATTCTTTGGCAGTATTTTTTAATAGATCTATTGACTATGGTTTTATAATCTTTGTTAAGTTTTATCTTAATCTGTTTTGTTTGTTCAATTACTGTATCTATTAGTTTAAGATGTTTTTCTATCCAGTTCCTTTTGTTTGAGATTATTTCATCAGCCTTATGAATCTGTGATTTAGGAATAATGAGTCTAATCTGAAAATTTTTTACTTCAAGCCTGATATAGGTTACATCTCTGGTTATAATCTTAATTTTGTCTTTGAGTTTCATTTTTGTTTGCCAACCTTAGATTAAAGTTGCTGTTGAGACTTTGCCATTATTTTTAGATTTTATAAGTCTGACGCCTTTGGCTGATCTTGATCTTGTAGGTATTTCTTCAAGGTTAATTTTTATAATCTGACCTTTTTCTGTAGAAATAACTAATTGTTTTTCATCTCTTATAATTCCAGCAAATGCAGTATAACCTGTTTTATTGTCTATGCCTATTGCTTTTATTCCTACACCTCCCCTATGTTGTTTTTTGAACTCTGATAACTTCGTTTTTTTGCCGATGCCGTTTTCTGATATGATAACTAAATAATTATCAGTCTCTTCTTTGGCAAATCTATCTGCGGCTACTACTTTATTATTTTTATCTAAATTAATGCCTTTTACGCCTTTGGCTGACCTGCCCATAGCTCTGACCTCTGCAATTGGAAACACTATGGCTTTGCCAGTTTTTGAAAATATCATTATGTTATCTGTTGGTTTTGTTTTGATTACCCATTTTAATTTGTCAGATTCATCCAGTTTTATGGCTATAATGCCATTGCTTCTGATGTTTTCAAAATCATTTAGTTTCGTTCTTTTAACAATACCTTGCTCAGTTACAAAAAATAATGATTCTGAGTTTTCTTCTTTATTATCAAGATCTATTATTGAAACAACAGAGTCATCTTTTGCTAAATTTAAAAAGTTTACTATAGCTTTTCCTTTAGATCTCTTGCTGGATTCTGGTATTTCCCAGGCTCTTAATTTGAAAACTTTGCCTTGATTAGTAAAAAATAAGATGTAGTTATGTTCCTGTGTAAAGATAAGTTGTTGTACTTGATCTTCATCTTTTACTTCAATGCCAATGGTTCCTACACCTCCTCGTTTTTGAGCTTTGAAGCTTTCTGCTGTTAATTTTTTAATATAGCCTTCTTTGGTAAGCATTACAAATACTTCTTTGTTGGGAATCAGTTTTTCATCTGTTATCTCCTCTGGCCTGTGTGCTATGATCTCTGTTTTTCTATTATCTTTGTAGGTTTTGGCAATCTCTATAAGTTCGTCTTTTATAACTTGAAGAACTTTAAAGATGTCTGATAAAATTGTTTTAAGATAGTTTATGAGTTCTTTAAGTTGTTTAAGCTCTTCTTCTAGTTTGTGTCTTTCTAGACCAGTGAGTTTTTTAAGTTGCATATCAAGTATTGCTTGAGCTTGAACAGGGGTAAACTCAAATTTGTCAATAAGTTTTTGTTTGGCTTCTGATTCATTATCTGATCCTCTAATAATAGCAATTATTTCATCTATATGATCCAGCGCTTTAAGAAGACCTTCTAAAATATGGGCTCTAGCTTCTGCTTGTTTTAGCTCATACTCTGATCTTTTAACTATAATATTGATCCTGTGTTTAATGTATTCTTCCAATGCAGTTTTTAAAGATATTGTTTGTGGTATGCCATTTACTAAACAAACAAAGTTGACTGGAAAAGTTGTTTGCAGATCTGTGTATTTATACAATGCATTCAGTATTTTTTTATAGGGAGCTCCTCTTTTAAGTTCAATTACGATTCTGATTCCATCTCGGTCAGATTCATCTCTTAAATCAGATATGCCTTCAATTTTTTTGTTAGTTACTAAACCAGCAATTTTAGCCACTAAGTTAGCTTTATTTACCTGATATGGTAATTCTTTAATTATGATTCTTTCTTTGTTTTTTGTTTCTTCATGTTCTACTCTGCCTCTGATTAATATTTTGCCTTTTCCTGTTGTGTAGGCATTTTTAATCTCATCTAGTCCGTAGATAATGCCTGCAGTTGGAAAGTCTGGTCCTTTTATAAACTGCATTATTTCATCTAAAGAGACTGGAAACTCTACTTCTGCTATTTTTGGGTCTTTAATATTTTGGCTAGTCTCTGATAGTTTGGCTTTGTCTATGCAGTAGTTTATTGCTGAAATTACTTCTTCTAAATTATGAGGTGGTATTTTGGTCGCCATACCTACCGCAATACCTTCTGCACCCATCATAAGCAAATTTGGTATTTTGGCAGGAAGGTATAATGGCTCTTTTAAGGTGCCGTCGAAATTGTCTATAAACTCAACTGTTGCTTTTTCTATATCTGCCAGTAACTCCTCTGCAATCTTTGTTAGTTTTACCTCTGTGTAACGCATTGCCGCTGGAGGGTCTCCGTCTATAGAGCCAAAGTTTCCTTGACCTTTAATTAAAGGGTATCGCATTGAAAAGTCCTGTGCCATTCTGACTAATGCTTCATAAACTGGAGCATCGCCATGTGGATGATATTTTCCCAAAACCTCTCCGACTACTTTAGCAGACTTTGAGTATTTGGCATTATGAAATAGTCTCATTTTATACATTGCAAACAGTATTCTTCTTTGCACTGGTTTCAATCCGTCTCTTATATCCGGCAATGCTCTGGATACTATAACAGACATTGCATAGTTAAGATAAGATGTCTTCATCTCATCAACGATCTCTGTGTTTTTTATTGGTAGTTTATTGTCCATATAAGGTTGTTATAATGCTTTTTGTATTGCTTCAAGAGCTTTTTGTTTGGGTAAAAAATTTTTTGTTTTTACCCATTTGTTAGGTTCAAGATCTTTGTATCTATCAAAAAAGTTTTTAATTTTATCTTTTACAGCCTGACTTAGATCTTTTACATCTTCAATATCTGCCATAAATGGATCAATCTTTTTCTCTGGAACAGCAATAATTTTAGTATCAATGCCAGCTTCGTCTTCCATTTCCAACATTCCTATTACTCTTGATGGTACTACAGATGATGGCACAAAACTTTGAGATGACAGCACCAGCACATCTACAGGGTCGCCGTCTTCTGCATTAGTGTGTGGTATAAATCCATAGTTGAATGGAAAAACCATTGCTCCGTATAAAATTCTGTCTACAAATACAGCTGAAGAGTCTTTATCCAACTCGTATTTTACAGCTGAGTTTTGAGGAATCTCAATAACTACATTTATTTGTTCTGGTGGGTTTTCTCCTGTTTTTATTTTCGCTAAATTCATAGTTTTGGTAAAGCAACTTATAATTTTAAATATCAATTTCAGCCATTTTGGCGTGGGAGATTATAAACTTCTTTCGTGGAGGAACTTCTTCTCCCATTAACATAGTAAATATTTTATCAGCTTCTTGGCCGTCAGACATAGTAACTTTTTTTAAAACTCTTTTTTCTGGATCCATTGTTGTCTCCCATAATTGTTCTGGATTCATCTCCCCCAGACCTTTGTATCTTTGAATGTTAGGATTATTAGCGCCGTCTGTTTGTAATTCTGATACTATCTGATTTTTTTCGTCTTCTGAGTAGGCGTAATATGTTTTTCCTTTGCTTGATATTTTGTATAAAGGTGGTTGGGCTATATAAAGATGTCCATTTTCTATAAGCTGTGGTAAGTGCCTGAAAAAAAAGGTTAGTAGCAAGGTTCTAATATGCTCTCCATCAACATCAGCATCGGTCATAATTATGATTTTATGGTATCTTAGTTTTTGATAATCTATTGCTTCTCCTATACCCATGCCTAAAGCTATAACTAAGTCTTTGAGTTCTTTAAAGTTTAACACTTTATCAAGATAGGCTTTTTCTGTATTCAGAATTTTGCCTCTCAGTGGCAGAATTGCTTGAAACTTTCTATCTCTGGCTTGTTTGGCAGATCCTCCTGCTGAGTCTCCTTCTACAATAAACAACTCAGAAAGTTTCGGGTCTTTTTCCTGACAGTCTGCCAGTTTTCCAGGCAAGTTGCCGATATCAAAAGCTGATTTGCGTAAAACCGCATCTTTTGCGGCTTTAGCCGCAAGTCTTGCTTTTTGAGCTAGAAAAACTTTTTCAATTATAGTTTTGGCTGTACTTGGGTTTTCTTCAAGATACTCTTGAAGTTTCTCTGTTGTAATTTGTTGAACAATAGTTTGAACTTCAGAGTTGCCTAATTTAGTTTTTGTTTGTCCTTCAAATTGAAGGTTGGTTGACGGCATTTTGATGTATACAACAGCTGTTAGACCCTCTTTTAAATCATCTCCTGTAAAAGACTGAAATTTTTTGTCAGATAGTAGTTGTTTGGCGTAGTTGTTTATAGTTCTTGTAAGGGCTATTCTAAAGCCTGTAACATGCGTTCCTCCTTCTTTTGTGTTGATTACATTCACAAAGGATAGCAAGTTTTCTTGAATTGTGTCTGTGTACTGTATTGCGACCTCTACTTCTACATCGTTTGTTGCTTCAGAAAAATAGATTGGTTCATGAAGTACTTTTTTATCTTTATTTATATCCCTGATTAAAGAGAGTATGCCGCCATCAAAGTAGTAACATAATTCTTCGTTTTCTGTCTCGTTTATTATCGTAAACAAAACTTTTTTAATTAAGAATGCTCTTTCTTTAACTCTTTTTTTTAGTACTTTGTAGTTTACTTCAATTGTTTCTTTAAAGATCTCTTTATCTGGTTTGAATGATACTGCTGTGCCTGTTTCAGAGGTTATTCCCAGTTGACTTGTCTCAACAACTTTAAGGTCGTATAAAGGATTTCCTTGTTTGTACTCTTGTCTGTATATTTTGCCATCTCGCTTTATTTCTACTATTAGATGTTCAGATAAAGCATTGACTACAGAAGCACCAACACCATGTAGACCTCCGGAAAATTTGTAGTTTCTAGAGTCAAATTTACCTCCTGCGTGTAGTTTGGTCATTACTATCTCAACTCCAGGTTTGTTGTATTTTTCAACAATATCAACAGGAATTCCTCTTCCATTATCAACAACTGTAAGGTAATTATCTTTGCTAATTTTAATAGTTATTCTATTGCAGAAGCCCGCCAGAGCTTCGTCAATGGAGTTGTCAATAATTTCTGTGAGACAATGATTAACTCCTTCTTGCGATGTTGTTCCTATATACATTCCCGGTCTTTTTCTTACCGGTTGTAAACCTTCAAGAACAACGATTGAATCTCCTGTATATTGATTATTCATAAATCTTTATTTTAACTCTACTTTTGCTCCGGCGGCTTCTAATTTCTGTTTGGCATTTTCAGCTTCTTCTTTTTTAACATCGACTAAGATTTCCTTTGGAGCTGAATCTACTAATTTTTTAGCGTCCATAAGACCTAGATCAGGTTTAAGCTCTCTTACAGCTTTAACAACATTTAGTTTGTTAGCGCCTGCTTCAGCCAAAACCACAGTAAAGCTGGATTTTTCTTCAGCTGGTGCTTCTTGTCCAGTTGGTGCTGTAGGTGTTGCTGAGGCGGCTACTGCCATTGGTTGTACTCCAAATTTATCTTCCATATACTCTGCTAACTCTGCTAGCTCAACTGCTGTTAGTTGTTCAATTTGTTCTGCTATTTTTGTAATTTTTTCTGAATATGTTTTATCAGCCATTATTTTATTGTCACCTCCTTACTAATTTTAACAACTTTTAACATTAATTAGCTTGCTTTTTGCTTAATTCTTTAATAATAAGATAGACTTTGGTTGTATTATATTGTAAAGCTGTATGAATTCTTGATATTGGCGCTTTTATAGATGAGTATACTCTGGCCAACAACTCCTGTTTTGATGGCAGTTTGGATAATGCATCTAAGCTTTGGCTATCATAAACTGTATTGTCTATAAAACCTCCTTTAAACTGAATTTCTTCATAATCTTTAGCGTAGTCTGCGATTTTTTTAAGTACTTCGTATATATCTGTGCCGTCTAAGACAACTGCAGTGTTTTCCTTAAGTGGAAAGATTTTTTGCCTGAATTCTCTAAAGGTTTTGTTGTCATTTGATAATTTGTTAATTGCTTTTTCAAACAATGAGTTTTTAAGGAACTTAATTTTAGATTCATAGCTATCAAGTTCTCTCCTGATTTTTTCCAGTTGCTGGTGTTTTACTGATCCAATTTTTATGAGGAAAAAATTTTCAGCAGATGTTATCAGTTGTTCTAATTGTTCAACTTTTTGTTTTTTTATTTGATTTACCATAGTTTTCCTTCACCCTTAACTTGGGATCTCCTGTAGGTCTTATGTTTTTGTCAAACTGCCTACAGTCTTGGATAAATTAAAATTATACCAGTTGTTATAAATTTTGCAAAAGATCTTTTAAAGACTGATTAACTTGTTTCTTTTTGTTTGATTTTGTTTCTTTGCTTTTCTTTTTAAACTCTTTAGCTAGTTGTTGTTTTCTTTGGAACTTTTCTACAAGTCCTTTAGTGTCAATAAATTTTTGTTCTCCTGTATAGAAAGGATGACAGTTTGAACAGACTTCTACTTCAATGTAATCTTTAGTTGATCCAACCTCAAAACTAGTGCCGCAACCTCTACAGTGGACTTTTGCTTGATAATATTTTATTCCTGAATCTTTTGGCATAGTTTATATATTATAAACTAAAGATCTAAAAAATAAAGTGCTTTATTAAATTATAAGTTTGGTTTGTTTTAGAACTTGAGCTTTTCTGTTATTTAATTTTTTAAGGTTTAAATATTTTGGAGATATTGCCTAGGTTGTCTATATTCATTGCATTTAAGATGCAGGTTAATGAGGCTGAGATTAGTTGATATTGTTATGTTTTAATAAATTTAACAAGAGAGCTGTTTTAGTTTGTTGCAGATACAAAAAATTATTGGGTTAAACCCATCTTTTTGACTATAAGTATTGCTGTTGGGTTGTTTAAGTTTCCTTAAGAAACATAAAATAATTTTGCCTATGTATTCTACTGCAGTTTAGCTAAATTTGCTTTAAGTTTGTTGTTAAAGATAGATTTTATTTTTAATCAAATACCAGTCAGCCCTTATTAGGTACTCAAAATATAATGATAAAAAAGGATTCTTGTAGAGTTGGCTGGTTTCATCTTTTAGCAATTTTGTTATGTTGTCAATATTTATAAGGTTTTTGCTAGCTAGTACAGAGTTTTCTAGCTCCCAGTTAATTAGTTTTCTTGATTTATAACAAAGTTTAAAGCAAATTCAGTGCCGCCTTTTTTTAGGGATGAACATCTCTGGCAGAAAAATATGGTTTAGATATTTAAAAAATCTTTGTTTGGCATCCTAGTCTTTGGGTATTGGTTTGTGTTTTCTTCTAAAAGATAAACAAAATGTATTTAGATCAAAGTAAGGAGATATTGTTGTAATCCCCAAGCCGCTGTAATATTTATAAGTATAAAAACTTTCCATAAGATAAACATCAGAGAAAATAGTTGGAGTGTAAGATCTGCTGTTGAATCTTTCTCTGTCAAGAAAAAGATCAATTCCTTGTTGAGTAAATAAATCACTGGTACCATAATTAAATAAATACTGTACATTGTCAAAGTAGCTTAGCTGTCTATGAAATTTGTTTAATCTTATCAATTTGTATGAAAGGTAAGTCTCATCGCCATGCTGGCCTGAGGTCTGTATTTATCTAAAAACCTTATGTATTGGCCGTAGTAATCTGTCTTAAGTTGCAAAATGTCAAACCTGTTTCAAGAGTTAAAGTAATCTTTGCTGTACTCTGTTATTGGGTCTATGTTAATAAATCTTAATTGAAGATTATGGTGTTTGACAAAATTATTTATTGTACTAAAACTTTCTGTTCCATATTGGTCTGGAAAGACAAAACTATAACAATAAAAGTTTTCTGGTCCTATAATGTTTGCAAGAGCATAAGCTACTAAAGTACAGTCAAAACCGCTTGATACTTCACAGCTAATTGAGGTGTTATTGGGCAGATGGGATACAACTTTTTTTATTGACTCAAAAATTAAATCTTCAGGTTCAAAAGCATAGGTCTTATCATCTAAATCTTTGTTTTGGTTTAACAAATTTACAAATTTGTCAAGATTTAGAACTGATTTTGTCTTAAGCTCTATTTTTTGTGATCTTAAACTAAACTCTAATATACATCCTGGTAGCAGATGTTTGTCAGCATCTAGTATAGTAATGTTCAATAAGGTTGAAAGTTGAGGCAACATAGTTTAACAAACCATCAAGGTTTGCCTTTAAACGAGTTGTTTGCGAGATTATTTTTAATATATCATCAAAGGAAGTTGCAAAAATGATTTTATTTTCAAATACAGAGTAAAATAGGGGTATTGAGGCTTTGTTGTCCATAGCCACAGTTAGTGTGTTTCTGTTTTTATCAAAAATAAACAATAGGTAACTACAGTAATCATTGGCAATGCGAGCAAATCAGTATTTGTTGATCTCTTTGCTAGGTTTTTTCTGGTGCAGTATGAAACAAAACTAGAAAAATAACCAACAATTATTTGTTGATTATCTCTGTAAATGTATTTTTCTGGCAAAATAAGGTCTGGCAGTTGATCAAAAAGTGTTTTCTATATCATCTTCATCTTTTATTGTTAAAGTAAAGTTATTATTGGTTATCATCTTCTATAATCATCTTTGATGCTAATAATTTATTAATTAAGTTAAACATTTTCTGTTGGTTGTATTCTTTATAGTGTTTTTCAAATAAAAAGATCAACTCTGATTGATCTACAGGTCTGTTTATAAGATAGAGCTCTTTTAAAAATAAGTATAAAGGCGGTTTTACTATTATAAAGTCTTCATTGTTTCAATCATAGGCAATAGTTTCATAACCAAAAATTTCATCATCATCTAGAAAAATAATTGAGTATTTATTTAATGCAAACACATTTTGTGTTTAACTGATTAATTTTTTGCATATTTTACATTCTTACCCCTTCATGCATACCCGCTTCTCTGCCCCCCCTCTTTTGTGTTGCATTATTTTACCGTAACCTGTCAGCTTTTCTAATCCTAATCTTTCTCTGTTTTCTGCCCAGACTTCGTCTGTCTCTATTTTATTATATTGTTCATATGTTTTGTCTGCTTCATTATTTTATTGGGTATATGAGTAATAGTTTTTAAATAAAATTTTGGCATTTTAAAAACTTACTCTCTGTTTTTAAGATGTCTACCCAGATCTGCTGTGATTAAGTTTATTTTTTGGCAGGCAAAGATTGTCAGCAGGACTAACAAAACAACTGTAAAGATTTTTGTGTTTTGTTCATAAACTACTTTTATAGTTTTTTTATGACTAATTTTGCTTTGTACTAGACTTTAATATTAAGCAGAAACAGGCTTCTTTTTTGTTTTTTAGGCTTTGTGTAAATCTGCAGACCTGTTGTTAAAGAGTTAGGATATTTTTGGTTGACAAAGTCGATCTTTTCATAAAGTTTTTTAAGCTTTGCTTCTTTATCTAAATTGTCAAAAATCAGCAACTGTCTGATGTCAGCTGGTTTAAGATTAAATAGCACTACTCCTGTTGCTCTATACTCTAAGTTTGGTTTATAGATCTTTATTAGCTCTTGCTCTACTCTTTTATATATAAGCAAAGGATAGGCTGTATAACAGGTTAAGTTTATCTCTGATTTCAAGTAAATAAACTGTTGGGTTTTTATAAAAATTGCTATTTTATTTGTTAAAAGATTAAGTTTTCTTAGTTGTCTAAAAGATGAGTCAATATTGGCAAACAAATGTGATTTTATAATCTTTATATTTTTAGTTGAAGGGTAAAATGTTTGGCTTCTGGTTATTGATTTTGGTTTTTCTTTATCTGGAATAATGTCGTAAATTTTTATACCTTTAAGTTCAAAATATGTTTCTATCTGGGGCTTATAGAAATGCTTTTTTACAAAGTTTAAGTCTTTATCAGTAAAATCCAATGCTGTTTTTATGCCTAGTTTGATCATTTTATCCGCTGTTTTATTGCCAATTCCCCAGACATCTTGTATAGCAACCTGTGATAAAAAATCTTTGATCTGATTTTTGGCTACTACTGTTAATCCATCTGGTTTTTGGTGCTTTGAGGCTGATTTTGCCAAAGTTTTGGTTAGGCTTATGCCTATTGATACTGTTATATCAAGTTCTTTTTTAATTGTTTCTTTTATTGTTTTTCCCAGTTTCTTATAAGAGCAGTGATATGCTGGGTTTAGGTTTGTTAGGTCTAAAAATGATTCATCGATTGAGTAATTCTCTACTTTGTCAGTAAACCTTGAAAGTATTTGGGTCATTTTGTTAGATATCAATGAATACAGTTTATACTGTGAATTTTTGACAATAACTTGAGGGAACTGTTTTTTTATATCTCTAATGAGCATGCCTCTTTTTATGCCTAATTTTTTGGCTATATAACATACAGAGGTAGCAATACCTCTTTCTGCTCCTGTAACAACTGGTTTGTTTTTTAAGTAAGGAGCTACAGCTTTTTCGCATGAAGCAAAAAAGGCATCGGAATCAATATGCAAAACTGCATTAGGCCAGTTTTCTAATCTGTGACAATCTGTTGTCATAAATATTTTCTCACAACTCCTGTTACTACGCCAGCAATTATTAGTTCTTCTTTTGGGTAGATAACTGGATACTTTTTGTTAGCTGGTTTTAAACAGATTTTGTTTCGGTCTTTAATAAAGTATTTTATAGTCCATTTATTATCAACTTGGGCAATGACGATCATTCCTGAGGTGGGAGTTATTGTCCTGTCTACTAAGACATAGTCTCCTGGCAATATGCCTGCTTCCTGCATAGAGTCGCCAGATATTTTAAGCATAAAGGTTGCTTGAGGGTTTTTGATTAAAAACTCATCTAAAGATAAGGTGTCTAAAGTTTCTTCTTCTGTAGTATTAGGAAATCCTGCCTGAATATAGCCAAGTAGTTTCACTGGCTTTAACTTGTCTGATGGTATTAATTTTCCTTGTTCATCTTTTCTAATATAATCCTTTTCAATAAGTTTTTGGCAAAAGCTGTAAATAGTATTCTTTGATTTTAAATTAAAGATTTCGCACATCTCAGAGTATGAAGGAAGTCTTTTTTTATCAATATAAAACTTAATAAGTTTTTGAAGTCTTTGATTAAAAACTGTTTGATTCATAGATTAAATGATAATAGAACAATCGTTCTGTGTCAATGGCTTTTAAGATTGTAGTTTTTAGTTATTTTTTAATATGCGTTTGGTTTGTATTATTTAAGAAGTTTGTTTAAGATTCTGAATATTTTTTCCCACTTACCTTCATAAATAACCTGATCAAGGTTATAAAAACTTTTTTTTATTCTGTGATCTGTGATTCTGTTTTGAGGAAAGTTATAGGTTCTAATTTTTTCTGCTCTTTCTCCTGTTCCTAAATCTTTTACATAAGAAAAGATTGCGCCTCGTTTTTTTTCCTGTTCAAGTTCATAGAGTTTTGCGGCCAAAAGATTAAGAGCTATTTTTCTGTTGGCTTCTTGAAATCTTTCTCTACTTGAAGTTACTGTAATTCCTGTTGGTTTGTGTGTCAGTCTTACAGCTGTTTCTACTTTGTTGACATTTTGTCCTCCGTGTCCTCCGCTTCTGAAAAACTGCCAGTCTAGATCGTTTGGTTTTATGTCAATATCATTGGAGGTAATTTCCGGTAGTACTATTATTATAGCTGTAGATGTATGTATTCTTCCGTATCTTTCGGTGGTTGGAATTCTTTGTACTCTGTGCACACCAGTTTCGTTTTTGAATTTATTATAGATGTTATCTCCTTTAATTTGTACAATATCATCGTCTAAAAATCTTATCTTAAAGTTGTTCTTTTCTGCATATTTAAGGTAAGATTTTAGCAAATCTTGAGCCCAAAGATTTGCTTCTTGTCCTCCTACTCCTGGTTTTGCTTCAATGATTGCAGTATCTTGGTTAATTTGCATTCCTTATTCCTGAAGTTCAGCTAGTCTTAAACTTATAGTTATGGTTTTGCCATTTCTCCATATTTTTAGTGTTACTGTATCTCCTACTTTTTTCTTAAGTATCAACTGTGCCAGTGTTCTATCGTCTGTGTCTGTTAGCCTTTGTCCTTCAAACTCAGTGATTATATCTCCTGCTTTAATTCCTGCTTTAAATGCCGGCGAGTTTTCTTCTACTGATACTACAAAAGCTCCTTCTGGCACTTCATTTAAGATAGCTGTTTGTTTGTCTATCATTTTGTATCTAACACCAATATATGGTCTTGCAAAGCTTCCTCCTCGTTCTTTAAACTGGGTTAATAGTTCTTTTACTACATTGATTGGTATGGCAAAGCCAATGTTTTGGCCGTTTGAGGCAACCGCTGTGTTAACTCCAATGACTTGACCTTTAGAGTTAAGCAGTGGTCCTCCTGAGTTGCCTGGATTTATTGCGGCATCGGTCTGGATTACATTATCTAGTCTTTCTACAAAACCTTCAAAAGGCGATCCTGCTGTAATTCCTCTGCCTAAACCTGATATGATTCCCGATGTAACTGTGTTTCTAAACTCTCCTAAAGGTGTGCCTATGGCAATAGCAAGTTGTCCCAGTTTAAGATTATTAGAGTCTCCTAGTTCTAGTGGTTTTAGGTTTTGGGCATCAATTTTTAGTATGGCTAGGTCATTTAATGGATCTCTGTATATATTTTTTACTTCATATTCTTTGTTGTCATTGGTAATGACAATGTATACAGCAGAGGTGTCAGAGACTACATGTTTGTTAGTTATTATAAGACCGTCTGCTGATACTATAAATCCGCTTCCTATGTTTTGTGGAGTGTTGTCTTGTGGTATCTGTTGGAATGGAGAGAATGGATTGAATGGGTCAAAAACATATCCTTGAACTCCTCTGTTGGGTTTTATGCTTACTGTTACTACAGAGGGTAAAGATTTTTCTACAACATCTATAATAGTAGACTCTTCGCTTACTACCACTCTTTTTTCATTAATCTTAGTCTCGATTTTAGGCTGGTTGATATTAAGGTTTAGTTTGCCTTGTTGCGGTAGTATATTAAACATCTGCGCCAGCGGGTAAATTAAGGCTATAAGCAATGCAATAAGCAATATGTTTTTTTTCATAGTTAGTTATTATTCTATCAATTTTTAAAAAGCTGTTCAACTGCCTTGTTTAGTTGTTCATCAACTGATTTTTGTTGTTCTTGATTGTTATCTTGCTCTTTATTGGCCGTAACTACTATATCAGGTGTTATGCCTGTGTCGTTAATCCATTTGCCATCTGGAAGTATCCATTTGGAAATAGTAATGTGCAGTCCTGCTGAGTTTGATAGGTCTATTGCTTGTTGCACCGATCCTTTACCAAATGTTTGTTCCCCTACTATCACTGCTTTTTTGTGATCTTGCAGAGCTCCTGCTAAAATCTCAGATGCTGATGCTGAGCCTTTGTTTACAAGTATAATCAGTTTTGTTCCATAAAGTCTGCCATTTCTTTTGCTGATATACTCAATAGGATCTTTGTTTACAAACTCTTGTTTTACTATTAAATCTCCTTTTTTCAAAAAGTCTTCTGCTAAATAAATTGAGCTGTTGAGTAACCCTCCTGGGTTGTTTCTCAAATCCAAAACAATGCCTGAGATGCTGTTTGATTTGATCTTGGCAAGAACATCTTCAACTGTTTTATCCCATTCTTGATTGGTCTCTGTACCAAATTGAATTATTTTTATATAAGCAAAGTTCTTGCTATTATTTAAGCCAAATTCATTGCTGTTTTTAACTTGAAACTCTATAGATGGTATTTTGATTTCATCTCTTATTATTGGTATATCTATTTCTTTATCGTCTCTGTACACAGTCAAAACCACTTTTGATCCTTTTTCGCCTCGTATTTTTGATACAGCCTGTGTTAGTGTCCAACCAGCTGTTGATTGGCCATCTACCTTTGTTATTATATCTCCTGTTTTAATACCAGATCTTTCAGCTGGAGAGTTTTTCAGTGGAGATATTATTACTATTTGATCGTTTTTCATACCTAGTTGGGCTCCTATCCCTTCAAATTTACCTTCTAAATCTAGTTTGCTTTCTTTATTTTCCTCTGGTGTTAAGAAAAAGGTATAGGGGTCTCCCAGCGAGGCTACCATTCCTTTTATTGCTCCATAATACATTTTCTGCGGGTCTATTTTGCTTTTGTCTATATAGAGGTTTTCAACTGCGTTCCAAGCTTCCCAAAATAATGAGAAATCAATATTTTCTTTTGGTTTGTTTGTTATATTGTTTGAGTCTGTTATTAAGTTTAATTTTTCTGTTATTGGGTTGGTTTGTTTTTTAGACCTAATTTCACCGGTCTTGTACCCAGCTAGAAAGATAAGGCCTAAAAAGCTAAAGACTAATAAAAAATTTGCGATTTTTGTTATTAGTTTATTTGTTGTAGTCATTGTATAAATATAATTTGTTTGCTTCAGGGTCTACTAATATTAGGTTCCTTTTATCTGTTTCTATTTTTTCAAGATCTTTAATTTTTGAGACAACTATATATTTTACACCTGAATTAGGTTTTTTGGTAGTAATGATTAATTTTGTTTTTAGAGCAAGCAGTTTTGCTTCAAGGTAAGGGTTGATTTTTTTTATGAATACAGCTTTGTTGGCTACAGTATCAGACTTAATTTGATCTAATCTGGTTATTATGCTTAATTTATTGCCTGATAATTGTGAGATATTGGTAGAGTTAATCTCAATTGAGTAACAGTCTTTAAGCTCAATTTCCAGCAGGTCCTTTGATATGTTAATTATTTTGCCTGATATGTTTTTAAAACCAGATGAATCTTCTGTTTCTGTCTCTAATGTTATATCTCCTGTATCATGATGAATCTCTATAATTTTGCCAGTATATTCTGATCGTATTTTTTTATGTGACAGAAAGGATTTTTTCTCTGCCAATATCTCTCCTTCTGAGACTTTTTCGTCAATAAGTTTTTTGAGATAGTCATAAATTTTTATAGGTTTTATGTTAAGTTGCTTGGCAATAGGTATGACAATATTTTTCTTATGGGTCAGTTTAAATAATTGTTTGTCAAAGTTTACAATATCATTTATGTTTATATTTAGTTTTTGTTTACTAGGTATTTTAATTTTTACAATCATAGTTGTATTATATAAAATCTTGAGTTTTTGAATAGTTGTTTTCAGTAAGTGACTTGAATAGATTTCGTAAGTTTTTGTCCAAACAGAGTAAATCCTTGCTGTTTCATTTGCAAAGTTAGGTTATAAGTACCAGGCGTTCTAGGAGCTGTAATATAAAATACAAAGCTCTTTTCTTGTTGTGGATAAATTACTTCATAACTATTAAGGTTAGGGTCAGTTGTTCTCCAAAGATCTTGTTCTTTTATGTCTAGTTTGTACCAACCATGTTGGTTGTATGTTAATGTTTGTCTTGTCCAAACAGCTCCTCCAGTGTTTTTGATCTTTATGTTTACCATATATCTTTGGTTAACTTTTAAGTTGTTGGGTAGGTTGTGTGATACTATGGTTGCTCCTCTGCCGTAGATATTGCCTGCTCTAAGTGGATCTATTTTTTCAGAAGGAGGTAGAGTGGCTGGTCTAAACTTTACTCCTGTTAAGTTCTGGGATAAAATTTTTAGATATTTGTAAGGATCAGTGCTTGTATCATCAGCCCATTTTACTGCAGGTTCTATTGTTTTTCCTTCTTGATACTCTGCTTGGCTTACAAAAGCGGCTATTGGCTTTGGGTTAACATTTAAAAATACATCTATGGCTTCTTTAAATCTATCTCCGTTTTTTCTAGTTAGTTTAATTCCAGGTGTTCTGCTGTAGTTCTCATTATTAAATCCGGGCATTATTGATATAAAGTAACCCATTGACTGTTGTTGTAAAGTTTGAGACCATTGTGAAAAAAATTTAATCTTTTCATTTATGTTTTTGTCTGCTATTGTGTCTGATATGCCGTACCCATCTTGGAAGGCTTTGATTTTGGTGTTTTTAAACTTTACATAATCATAAAAATTACTAACATAACCTATCCAAAAAACCTCTTGACCTAATGATTTTTCTACCTGTTGTAGGGCTGAGTCGAGTTCTGGTATTCTGTTGTATTTTACATATAAATCAAGTTGAGGTAGAAAATAAACCATTTTATCTGCAATTCTTAAGTAGCTGGGTTCATTTTTAAAGGTAGTTAGAACTGCAACAGCGTGTTTTATTAAACGGTTAGTATCTGGAGGATAGTTTTGGTTCCAGTTGTATGTCATCTCATCGGTTATATAAAACTTAAAGTCTCTTTGTCTCATTAAGGGTATTAATAGGTTGATTAGTGTTTTCCAACCAGGATAGTAAAAGTTGTCTGCTGGAAAGGGTCTGTATTGAGGCAAAGCGTCTGACCAAAAAGCAATGTCCCAAACATTAATTCCTGCATTTATCTGTGTGTCTAACTGCCATTTTAATACATCTATGTTTGAGTCGTCGTATATGCCTATGTAAGGGTAGGTTATGCCGTCTCCTGTGCCTATATCTCTTCTGTATGGTTGGTTTGGCAGTGTCCTTTGTGGATCTGCAGTTCCTCCTCTGCCTAAACATTTTTGGCAATCGCTCCAGCCTTGAAAGTCTCCAGTAGTGTATTTGCCAGACCAATGAGTTCCTGCTGGTATATTATGATAAAGATATTTGTGCCCAATTATCAATGGTCTGTTTTTGAGAATTAAATTATCAAACTGGTATTGAAAATTGCCTTGATCATTTTTGATATAAACTTGCAGTCTTAGGCCATTATGATTGGGTTTTTTAATTTCAAAATCTAAGTTGATTCTTTTCCAGTTTAAAGAACCTGTAACATTTCCAGTGCTAAAAACTTCTTGTTCTCCACCTTTTGTCCAGACTACAAACTCAATTGTTCCGTTTTGCGGTGACCTAAAAAAAATACTTGCCCTGTACCTTTGTCCAGGAATAAGATTTAGATTTAGATCATAAGCTAATGTTTTTTCATCACCAAAATCGCTTGGACAACTTTTGTCTGGACATAATGCTGTATCTAACCAGTATTCTCCTTCATAGGAACCAGGATAAATGTTTTTGGTATAGACTGCTCTATTGATTCTGCCAAATCTCCAGTTGTTGGTGTTGTTGTTTTCAAATCCTTCATAAACAATAGTTAAAGGATGATTCGCTTCTGATGAAGGTTCTGCTTTTGAGGGAGAAATTTCAGGTTTTTGGTTGTTTTGGAAGTTTTTGTAAAGCAAAAAAATAATAGCCGTCGTTGACAGTATAAATATTATTGCAAGTATAAATTTTACTTTGGTGTTCATTTAACCTTTTTTTATTCTACACCAAAAAAAATATTAAAATATTTGTGAATTTTTGTCTTACTTTTTTTGATAATGAGTATATGGTATAAGAGCAAGGTACCTGGCGTATTTTATCTGTTTAGATAATTTTCTTTGGTGTTTAGCACAAACTCCAGTAATTTTTCTAGATAGTATTTTTTTGCGAGCTGATATAAACTTTTTGATATTGTCTACATCCTTATAATCTGGTTCTACTTTATATTGACAAAAAAAACATTCCATAGTTTGTCTTTAGTTTATGTTTTTAACAGATAATTTTTAAAAAGGAATATCATCATCTATTTCAATTTCCTTTTGATCTTCTTGACCTGCATCTTGTTTATTTTGATCTTCAGTCTGTTGTGATTGCTCTTTTTCTTGAGTCTTTTTGTCTTCGTTATCTGAGTCTCTGGAAGCTTTTGAATCACAAGCTATAAAATCATCCATAATTATTTCTGTAACTTGTTTTTCAACTCCGTCTTTGTCTTGATAGCTTCTGTAGGTAATTCTGCCTTCAACATAAACCCTTTGTCCTTTTTTAAGAATCTGAGCGCAGAGTTCTGCTACCTTGTTCCAAGCTACTATGCGATGAAACTGAGTTTCTTCTTTTTTTTCGCCGTCAGATGTTGTCCAACTGCGATTGGTTGCTAAACCAAAACTGCAAACTGGAGTTCCTTGAGGTGTATATCTTAACTCAGGATCTCTGGTTAAATTTCCCATTAAGGTTACTCTGTTTAAAGATCTATTTGCCATATTCTTTTAGTTTTCAATTTTTAACAATAAATATCTAATGATTTTGTCATTATATCCTAATTTGGTTTTAAAATCAGCTATGTTTTCTGCTGGCATAACAATATTGTAAGTAAAGTAAAAGGCTTTACTATGTTTTTTTATCCTATAAGCTAAAGCTCTTTCTCCCCATTTGGTTTCATTTATTATTTTTGCTTTTGCTGATTTAAGCAGTTTGTCCATTTCTTCTTTATCTTTCTCGTTTGCTGTGAGAAAGGTCAGTTCATAGTTGCTCATATGTTTACAGTATAATAATACAATGAGTTTAAAAAATCAACAGAAGATTAAATCTTTGTTTATATTTTTAAGCATTTTGTCTTTGTTGTTTGTCACCAGATTTTATAACTTGAGTTGGGGTCTGCCGTTTCCTTTTCATCCAGATGAACGGAATATGGCAGATGCTTTGTTAAAGTTAAGTTGTGCTAATCTGTCTGAGTGTTTTGCTCCTGATTTTTATGCGTATGGGCAAACCACAATCTATTTAGGTTATATGATTAAAACATTGTTAAGTTATTGGTTGGTTGTTAGTGATTGGGTTTTAGCCTTTTTAAGTTTAAGGCTTATCTCTGCTTTATCTTCAATAGCTGTTGTGTTTTTGGTTGTCAAGATCTTTAGATTAGTTATAAGTAAAGATAATTTTTCTGTTGATTTTTATTTATTTCTTATGTTAATCTTTTCTCCAGTTCTTATTCAGTTTAGCCATTTTGGTACTACTGAAGCTGTTTTATCTTTTTTATTTGTTTTGCTAATTTATACTGCTTGTTTGTTTTTAGATGATAAAATTGGGATCAAAAAATATGTTTTTGTTTCATCATTAGTTTTTGGCATTGCTTCTGCAATAAAGTTAAGTTCTGTTTTGTTTGCATTTGTTGTTGTTTTATCTTTGTTTATTTTTAGTTTGCAAAGAAAAAACGAGTTAAATTTTGTTTTGCAAAATTTGTTTTATTTTGGGGCCTTGAGTATAGTATTTTATTTTTTAGCTTCTCCCTATAATCTTTTTAAGTTTAATTTGTTTTTGTCCTCTATGCATTATGAGTCTTCTGTAGCTTTAGGAAGCCTTAAAGTTTTTTATACGCAACAGTTTGACGGTAGTGTTCCTGTTTTGTTTCAGTTTTTGTTAATTTTTCCTTACGCCTTGGGTATTGCCTCTCCTATTTTTTTTGTTAAAGGTTATTTGAGTATCTTATCAGAGCGAAATTTAAAGATTATTTTAATTAAGTTAAGCGTGTTGTTTGTCTTTTTAGTAAATAGTTTCATTTACGCCAAATGGACGAGGTTTTTAGCACCTATTTACCCTTTGGTTATTTTAATTGTTTATTTAGAGTTAATAAAGTTAAAAAATCGTTTGTTGTTTTTTAGCATAGTTTTTTTGTTCATCAGTCAAGGCATTTTGTTTTTTAGTCTTTATTTGAAACCAGATATTAGGTTGTTGGCAACAAACTGGTTGGTTGATAATATTCCAGCTGGCGCTGTGGTGGCTCAGGAGTCTGGTAATGTTGTTGATCTTCCTTTGGTTTCGTACCGAAATCCAAATATTAAAAGATTGAGTTTAAACCTGTATGAAGCTGATTTTAATCCAGAGGTAGCCCAAGAGGTTTTATCCTATTTAGAAGAAGCTGACTATGTTATACTGCCTTCGCGCAGAGTGTTTGCTAATTTTAGCTGTTTTTATCCAGAGTGGCATAGTAATTTGTTTTACAGATTGGTTTATTTTATTTACAGGATCGCTGTCTTTAATAAGACTTGCTCTGATTTAAAGAGTTCTTTTCCTGTTATAACAAAGTATTATCAGGAACTTGCTAATCCAGAAAAGTTTCAACTTTACGCTGAGTTTGCGCCTTTTAGATTTTCTGTTTCTAACAAAAGAATTTTTTATGATGAGTTGGCTGAGGAGACATTCTCTGTTTTTGACCATCCTATAATCAGAGTTTATAAAAGAGTGTCAAAATAAGTCGTTGGTTTAGTTTTTAGACAAAACTACAGTTCCCTGTTTGGTGTCTTTTAATTCAAAACCTTTTTGATTTATAATGTTTCTAATCTCATCTGCTTTTTGAAAGTTTCTTTTTTTCTTTAGCTCCTCTCTTTCCCTGATTAGTTTTTTCAGTTCCGCGGTTATGTTTACAGTTTTTATAGTATCCAGTTTTAAACCTAATATTTGATCTAATTTCAGTATTTGTTTTAGTTTTACCAAAGGGTGAATATCTTCTCTTGCAATAAACCTCCAAAACTCTGCTAATGCTTGAGGTGTGTTTAAGTCTTCTGTCAAGCAGTCTATAAACTTTTGTTCAAATTCTTTTGCTAACCTGTAGTTTTTTTCTTTAGGTTTTTCTAGTCTGAGGTATTTATTTAAAAATTTAAGTTCTTCAATTTTTTTTTGCAGTGATTTAAATGAGTTTTCTGTTGCTTGTAGCGCTTTAAAAGTGAAGTTAAATTGCTGTCTGTAATGTCCAGATAAGAAATGAAGTCTTAAAGCTAAAGGACTAAATCCTTTGGCTTTTATGTCATCTATAGTATAAAAGTTTTGCTTTGATTTGCTCATTTTTTCACCTTCAATTAAAAGAAAAGCATTATGTAACCAGTATCTCACAAATAGTTTGCCTGTTGCAGACTCAGATTGAGCTATCTCATTTTCGTGATGAACCGGTATGTGATCTTCTCCTCCGGTATGAATATCAATAGTTTCTCCAAGATAATGCATACTCATAGCTGAACACTCTATGTGCCAGCCAGGAAAACCATCGCCCCATGGAGAGTTCCAGTGCATTGTGTGGTTGGCAAATCTTCCTGTTCTTTTGAACCAAAGAGCAAAGTCTGCAGGGTGTTTTTTTTCCGGATCTAAAACAACTTCTTCTCTAACTGCAGTTAGTTTGTCTTTTAAAGATTGTCCTGAAAGTTTGCCGTAATTTTTAAATTTGGTTACATTAAAGTATACTGCTTGTGATGTTTCATAGGTATAGCCTTTTTCTTCCAATTTCTTTATTAGATTGATCATTTGTTGGATATGTTCTGTGGCTTTGCAGATAATGTTTGGTTTTTTTATATTCACTTCATCTATTGTGTAAAAAAAGTAATCTGTAAAGTATTGTGCCACCTCCCAAACTGTTTTCTTATGCTTTTTTGCTCCTTTTTCTAATTTATCTTCTCCTGAGTCTGCATCGTCTGTGAGATGTCCTACATCTGTTATGTTCATAGTATGAATGACTTTGTAACCAAGATACTCTAGTGTTCTTTTTAAGATATCATTGTTTATATATGTTCTTATGTGTCCTAAATGCGTATAGTCATAGACTGTTGGGCCGCAGGTATATAATGTTATTTGTTTGTCTTTTAAAGGATTAATCTCTTCTATTTTTTTTGTTAATGTGTTGTAAATTTTTAGTTTTTTCATAACTATTAGTCGGGGATGGCGGACTTGAACCGCCGACCTCTGCGTCCCGAACACAGCGCTCTAAGCCTTCTGAGCTAATCCCCGTTGTGCTTTTATTTTACCAGATTATGTTTATTAGAGCTGTTATTTAGGTTATTGTTTTTTGTCTGGATGGTATATTTCAAAAGGGTTTACAGCTTTTTTCTTTTTAGTTAGGCCTTGCAGAATGGATCTCCTTTGCTTTCCTTGAGGAATAATTAGTTGTTCTTGTTTTTTGCGTTTTTCTTCGGCTTTTTTCTTTTCTTCTTCTTCCATTTCTCTTTTTTTTCTTGCTATCTCCAGTTGTTTTTTTTGATCTAAATATGCTTTTTCCTCTTCCATAAATTCTCTGTGTCTTCTAATTCTTTCTCTGACTTTTTTTTCTTGTTCCATGTCTTTTTCGCGGTATTTTTCTCCTAGCTTCTTTGAGTCTATGGGTGTTGAGTTATTTCTTCTATAAAATTCTTGTCTTTCTTGTTCTGATAGATTAGTTTGATCTTCTGGTATGCCAAGCAGTTCTTGAAACCATTTTATTGGGTTGAAAGCATCAGCTATATCTTCAACAGCCTTTTTTAATTGATTTTCTTCTTTTGCTGGAGGTTTTTGTTGATTTATGCCAAGCAGTTCTTGAAAAAGGTTGTCCGATCTTGGCTTTCTTCCTTTTTGCACTTTATTTAATGTTTCTTTTTCTATTTGTTCATAAGGATTGTTTATGATTGGTTTTTTATTGTTCGTTTTTTGATTCATATTCCAAGTATTGCTTTGGCTCTTTCTGATAAATTATCAATTGACCAAGGCGGATCAAAGGTTAACTCTATTTCTGTTTTTTTAAAACCTAGCTCCTCCATCTTGGCTTTTATATCTCTTTCTATTGTGTCAAAAAGCGGACAACCTAGTGTTGTTAAGGTCATTTTAATATAAACTGAGTCTTTGCTCTTTTGTTTAATGTCGTAAATTAGTCCTAAGTCTACAATTGATATATTAAGTTCTGGATCTAGTACTTCTGTAAGTTTTTCTCTAATCTTGTCTTCCATTTCTTTATTATAACTTTTTAAGACAATTTTTTTTAAGGATTATCTTGATCCAAGGAGCAAACATTGTTGGTTTAAACGGGTAAAGATCCAAGTTTTTTAACTTTTTTTCAGTTATAAACGCATAACCATAGCTGTAATCTGGGTTTGGTTTTGGCAGAGTTTTAAGGTTTATTATATAATAATGATTAATCTCATGTTCTAGTATTCTGCCTAATTTGTTTTGTTTATCTTGGGATCTGTATTTTATTTTAAATAAGAACTTAATATCGGTTTGTTGTGGTAAACCTTGTTGGTTTTCCCAGATCCATTCTCTAGTTAAGGTTTCGATTATGCTCGTTTTATTGTAAATTAGTTTGTTGTGTTTGTAGTAAGGATGTGAAGAGAAACTAAGATCTAATTTTCCATCAAATATCGGATGTTTTCTTATTTGTATCAAAATTTGATCTTTAAACTTCAGCAGGGTTGTAAAACCAATGTGAAGTATGCCTTCAAAATGCGCCTGCCATCTTTCAACCTTGCCTATGATTTTGCCTTTTTTGTCAATCTGAGGCAAGTATATCTTTTTTTTATAGTAACCAATCATTTTTTGTCCAGTAATATTATAATACAACTGTAATTTCTTTTAGTTTTATTTTTCCAGATTATTAAGTTTTGTCTATATTTTATCTAACTTAAATTTTTATTAAAGTATTTTAAGCAGATCTGTTAAGGATGTAATTGTTAGATCAGGTTTGTAGGTTATTTTTACTGAGTAATTACTCCATTTTTCCTGCTTTTTTATGTAAACCTTAAAAAAGATGGTTTTAAACCCATACTCTTTTTTCCCTTTAATATCAAGTCTAAATCATCTCCAAGATAAAGTATTTCATTTTAGCTAGTTTAAAATGATTGTGAATATCTTTAAAAACTGCTGAATCTGGTATTTCTATTTGAAGTTCTTCAGATGCTTTTATGTACTCAAAATATTTTTTTATGTACAGTATTTCTAAATTTGCGTAAAGGTCTACTGTTCTATCGTTGCTAAATACGCCAAATACTTTGTCTCTTTTTTAAGTTCAATATGGACATTATTTAAATTTTTGACATTATTAAATTTTGTGTTCCAAAAGTATTTTTTTCTCTATGATATTCTAAAAAACTCCAGTGAAAGTTTGGGCATAATGGAGAAATTTAGCTTTAAAATCTTCTAGGCTTTAAATACAAGAGGTTCTTTCCCAAGAATTTTTAATTTTTTCTGCATAGCTATCAATTGTAAATTTAGTCACTATGTTTATTTAAATCAACAATGAAGTAAAAATGTTATTTTTTTATTTGTTATTTATTTTATGTGTGATGTTACAACTTGGATATATCATTATGGTTTAAAGCATTTGCAATTATTTTATTATGATAAAGCCACTGGAAAGTTCTATTTATTGCTTTAGAAATTATTCAATTTGTAATTTATTTAACACATCCTTGAAGTTGCAACCCTGTTCTAGATATTCAAGAGCTTCTCTTCTTCGTGCTTCATCTAAAGAGTTAATTTTAGAGAAACCATCTGCAATTTCTGGAAGTTGATAAATATATCTTAAGATTTTCTACATAAACTTGTACATGTGCTCTTATATCATTTGGAAGTTCCAGAATCCTGATTATTGCTTCTAATGCATTTGAAATTTGTTTAAGTGTATGTTCTTCAATTAGTCTTTCTAATTCTTTTTTAATATCATCATGTATACTTGAAGCTTTTATTCTATTTATTAGATTTCTTTCTTCTCCTTTAGTTGTAACAGTTAGTATAGCAACTTCTAAAGTTAATCCTTCTTCCATTTATAATATAAATCAGATAATTTTTCAAATGCTAATAGTTTTAGTTCAAATGACATTCTAATTAATTTATTCTTGATAGTGACCGAGTAGTTTTTTTATCCTAATTAATAGTTAACCTTTAGGCTAAAATTAAATTATGTGTAATGTTAATAGCTTATTTAGTTTCTGAATAGGTTGTTGGTAATTTACAATACTTTTTTATTTGATGCAAATAGTGTATCTATTTATTTAATAGATTTATTTCTATTTCAACTTCTTTAGGTTTTTTCTTTGGTTTGTAGGTATAATCAGTTATTTTTGGAGATTAACATATAAAAAGTTTTTAATTTTTTATTTGAAGACCTCTCTACCTTGGATGCTTTTTTTTAGAGTCATATAGTCAGCAAACTCTATATTTGCTCCTATTGGGACTCCAGATGCTATACGAGTTATCTTTAGTTTTTCTTCAGTGTCTATTTCCTTTATTTTATCACGAATATACATTGCTGTTGCTTCTCCTTCCATATCTGGATCTGTTGCTATAATAATCTCTTTTAGTTGATCGATATTATTTTTTATTCTTTCAAATAGCTCTTTAAGATAAATATCATCAGGACCGATGTTGTTTAATGGGTCAATTTTTCCATAAAGCACATGATAAACGCCTTCATAAATTTGGCCATTTTCAAAGGCTAATAAATCCAGAGGTGTTTCAACAACCATTATAATACTTTGGTCTCTTTTTTCATCTTGACAGATTGGGCATATATCCTCTTCAGTAAGATTGAGACAGTTTCTGCATTTCTTTGTTGTTGTTTTTAATTGTTTTAAATTCTGGCTGAAATTTTCCAAATCTTCTTGTGGCATTTGTAAAAGATAAAGGCTTAGTCTGTCTGCTGTTTTTTTGCCTATGCCTGGTAATCTTCTAAAAAATTCTGATATTTTTTCTAAAGTCTTTGGCAGTCTCATAAGTTTAAGGTTTAGATATTCAGAATTGATATTACAATAAGCGGTGATCTGCCTTTTTCTTGCATAAATAATTTGGTTAGGGCTTTGTCGATTTCTTTTCTGATTAAGTTATAATCTTTGTTTGGGTTTTTCAAGATTTTTTCGATTTCTTGTTCTGCTTTAGTAAATAATCTTTTTTCATTTGGTGTGAATACAAATCCTCTGGTTATCATTTGAGGTTTGCTAACAAGTTGGTTGTTGTTATTAAGTAATAAAATAACATTTACAAAACCTTCTTCTGCTAGAGTTTTTCTGTCTTGTAAAACTGTATTGCCAACATCTCCTATTGATTCTGCATCTACATATATGTTTTTTGTTTCTATGCGTTCTCCTTTGTAGGCGTTTTTGTTTTCAAACCAGATAGTTTCTCCTTCTTTTAGCATTATTATTTTATCTTTACCATAGCCTAAGTCTTTGGCAAATTTTTGGTAGACATACTGATGCCTTAATGTGCCTCCAATAGGCATTATAAATTTAGGATTGGTTAGTCTGACTAAAATTTTTAGATCATCTTGATTACCATGTCCAGAAGCGTGGAGTTGATCTTGAATATTGCTGTAGACTACATCTGCTTGAAGTTCAGAGAGTGTTTCAATCAGCGAATAGATTTGATCTTCATTGCCTGGAATTGGATCTGATGAAAAAATAATTTTATCTCCAGATTGGATTGATATGTTGGGGTTTCGTTTTTGTGATATCTTAGATAATGCTGAATCAAACTGCCCCTGCGATCCTGCAACTATTATACAAAGTTTGTTGGGAGGCAACTTAACTGCTTCGTCTTCTTTAATAACCAGCTTTTGGTATAGTGGCAGATACCCTAGATCTCTGGCTAATTTTGTGTTTTCTTTCATAGATCTACCTACAAAAACGACCTTTCTGTTAAAGATTGCCGCCGCATCCATACACTGTCTGATTCTTGAGATGTTTGAGGAAAATGTTGTCATAAAGAATTTACCCTTAGTTTTTCTCATTTCTTCTATAAATGTTTCTCCTACAGCTTTTTCTGACAAAGTCATTCCTTCTCTTTCAACTCCTAAACAATCTGTTAGCAAGCAAAGTATATTTTGTTGTCCTGCCTTTATAATTTTGGCAAAATCAGGTGGAGATTCGTAAGGAGGTGTCAGATCGAATTTAAAGTCTGATCCATGGTAAATATTTCCAGCTGGAGTTTTTATAAAAATATGCGCTGTGTCTGGTATTGAGTGAGTAAGGTGTATGTACTCTGCTTGGAAAACTCCAAACTCATAGGTTTTTTTATAATCTATTTCGTTTATATGGACTCTATTGCCAAATTCTGCAAATTTGTTTTCTAAAAACTGTTTGGTTAGTTTAGTGGCAAAAATAGGAGGTTTGCCTAAATCAGCATAATGGTAAGGTAATGCTGAGATGTGGTCTTCATGTCCATGTGTTAGCAAGATTGCTCTTATGTATTTAGTTTTGTTTTTAAGGTATGTTATATCAGGTATAACTAAATCTACACCTAAATTCTGTTCTTTGGGAAAACCAATGCCACAGTCTACAATAATTATGTCTTGTAAATCGTTTTGGTAGTAGTATTCATAAACATACATATTTTTGGTAACACCTGTAGTTCCGCCTAAAGGTATAATTCTTAGTTTTGATTCTGTTTGTTGGTTGGAAAAAATTTGTTTTGTTTTCATAGTTTTATTTAGTATATTCTGTTATAGCATTTGCTAAAACTTGTGTAATTGAAATGGTTTTTATTTTATCAGATTCTTCAAGATCATTTCTGGCTATGGTATCTGTAGTGAACAGACTCATTATTGGGCTATTGTTAATCTCTGCTATTGCATTGTTAGTAAAGTCTTTGTGTACAATTACTGCAATTATTTTATCTGCATTAGCCTGTATACAGAGATTGGCAGAGTGTATTAAAGTTTGTCCTGATGTTGAGACATCATCAACTATAATACAGATTTTGTTGGTTACATTGCCATAGATCTGAACTGCTTGAGATTGGTGCACAGCTTCTAAATTTCTTTTTTTTTCAGTTACTGCAAGATGAAAGCTGTCTGTTCCAAAAAAGATTTTCCCAAAGTTTCTGGCTCGTTCTAACCCTCCTTGATCAGGTGACACTATTACAGTGTTTTCAGTATTTGATTGAATCTGATTTTGGTTTAGATAAGATTTTATTTCATTTGAGATTGGCTCAAATATGTTAAGGTTAACAAAAGGTATGGCAAACACACCAGAACTTGCCTCGTCATGGAGTTCGCAGGTTATAATTCTGTTTATATTAAGGTTTTGTAAGATATTGGCTATTAGGTTGAAACTTACTGATTCGCCTTTGAGGTGTTGAATATTTTGTCTGCTAAAGCCAAAATACGGTATCACAGCAATAATTTCTTTTGCAGACTGTCTTTTTAAACTGTCTATAATTAGCAAAAGCTCCAGTAAAGTTTCGCTGGCTGGACGACTAATTGATTGTATTATTACTGCTGTTTGATTATGCAGATTTTTGTTGATTCTTACTTTGAACTCAGTGTCTTCAAATCTAGTTGTCTCTGCTTGTAGGAATTCTGCCTTCAGCAATTCTGCTGTTTTCTGGGCTAATTTGAGATTGGAACTTCCTGAGATAACTATCATAATTTCAACTTTTTTGCTATTCGCCTTGAGATTGAGCCAGTTGCATATATCTTTGGGCCGCTACCATTTTAGTCTCTTGTAGTATTTTGTTAAACACCTCAGCTAGTCTTGGTTCTTCAATGCCATCTACTTTGACCATTTTAACTTTTTGGTTGGCAGTCATTACTATCTCTACTCCGTTTTCGTTTATACTAACTTCTTCGTTTTCTAATTGTTTATCTAATTGTTGAGATTGTTGTATAAGTTTTTGGAAAAAACCTGCATTTTTAAGTGGGTTTATCATAGTTGTTTTGCAATTTTTAATTTGGTTTAGTTGAATTATAAAACTCTATTATAGCTAATTCAAGTGGTATCAAATCATTGGGTGTATATCTAAGTTCTTGATAGGCTCTTTGGAACAATTTCAAAATTAATGCTAATTTGTTCACTAATGTTTTTTTGTTTTGTTTGATGTTTGCAATCATCTGTTCTTTAGCGTTTTTTAAGGTAAAACTGATTAGATTTTTTATGTCTCCTCCTTGTTTGTAAAACTCTTCTGCCCAGTCAATCGCTGTTTGCAGATCTTTGTCTAGTAAAATCTCAAGCAGTTGTTTGTTGTCTCTGGTATACAGGTGAGCCAGCGCTTGATCATACTCTAGTTTGTCTAAAGAAACAAGTTCCTCTAATATCTTTGCCGCGTCTCTGAATGAGTTGTTAGCTGTTTCGGCAATAAGTTCCAGTGTCTTTTCATCAATTTTAAGTTGCTCGCCTGATATGATTCTTTTTAACATAGATACAATATCTTTGTTTGTAACTGCTCCAAAATTAACAATTACACATCTTGATTTTATTGTTTCAGGCAGTTTTTCAGGATTAGTTGTTGCCAAAATAAATATAGTTTTATCTGGAGGTTCTTCTAGTGTTTTAAGCAATGCATTGAAGGCATCATAAGTTATCATATGAGCTTCGTCTATTATAAAGACTTTGTGTCTGGCAGACATAGGAGCAAAATGAGCTTCTCTAATTAGATTTTTAATGTCGTCAATTCCTCTGTGTGAAGCCGCATCTAACTCAACTACATCTGATATTGCCTCGTTGGTTATTTGTTGACACATACTGCATTTGCCGCAAGGGTCAACTTTGTCGTTTATGTTTGCGAATTTGTTGTTTAGGCAATTTATTGCTTTTGCCAATATTCTGGCTGAAGAGGTTTTACCGGTTCCTCTTTGACCTGTAAATATAAAGGCATGGGGTAGATCTTTGTTTTGTTTAAGTATTGAGTACAAAAGTTCTCTGGCTTTAGGGTTGTCAAGTTCTGAAATAGATTGTGGTCGATATTTAAGATAATACATACTGTTTACATTATACAGTTTAATTAGACAGTTGTTGGTTTAGAGTTTGTACACTATGTTCAATTAAGGATTTAAACAAGTTATCGACTGTTTTATTTCTTTCTGCGGCCAATAAAATTGCTTGAGGATAACAGATTACAATCTCTGCTATTAGGTACTCTTGGTCTTGTTGTTGAAAGTATGGAAAGGTTAAGATCGGCAATGCTACATTTTCATTTTTGTAAGCCTGACTCAGTTGTTTCATCTTGGTTTTGCCTACAATAGTTAGATTAACTACTCCAGTGTTAATTCCGATTTTAGACAAACTCTCTGATAATGTTTCTTTTAAAAACTTTCTGTTAATTTTATATCTTGATGAACAAATGATATTAACTTTAATATTAGTCATCTTTTTTTTGTCTTCTAATTTTTTTTAGATAATTCCATCTTTTTTTGGTTTCTTTTTTTAAGGTTGATGGTTTTATATAGTATAGCCTTTTTTTATACTCATCTATAATATTTTCTTCCAAAAATGTTTTTACAAACTTTCTCAACATTGAGTCTTTGTTTTCATCTTTGTCTTTTTTAACAAAAACCATAAAAAATACTACACCTCCTTTTGCTTAAGTTTAACTTAAAAACTTTTGTAGTCTTTCTATTTTATTATATTTGTTTTAAAACTTCAATTAGTTCTGGTAATTTTAGTTTGGTTGGCGTATAGTTTGGTGATTTTAAGGTTCCGTTAAGCAGTATTTTTTTTGACTGGTGTAGAAACCAGCGTGTTTTAGGTTCAAGGTTTTTAAGTTTGTTGTAAGTCTCGGTAAGGTCAATCTCTGATTCAGGATGAGCTTTAATTTTGACTATTTTTCTATTTTTATCAAACCTTAAAACTAATTTATAACCTGATTTTAAGGCAATCTGAGAAACTACTTCATTAGATGAGATTACAGCTAATCCTTTACCTTTTGAGGTTTTGAATATGTAGGCATTTTTCAGTTCCTTTTCAGCTCTTAACTTGTTTTTTAATATGTTTAAAACTCCTTCTAAAGCCAAAAAACCAAATTCTACTGTTTGAAGGTCATTTGTGAGTTTAATCTTTACTCCTTCGATGATCTGATGAAGGAGAAAGTCATAAATATCTGAAGTAGGATCTTTTAGGTTTACCTCTTGAAAATTGTCAAAAAATGTAACAACTTTGGTTAGTCTTATGAGGGCTTGTTTTTCCAATCCTGATATATATTTGTGCTTGATTAGATGTTTTAATACTCTTTCTGTGGCAGAAGTTTTTTGTTTTAATTGATGGTGGTCAAACTGGCCTAATCCTGTGTCTGTATGAATTATGTTGGGATTGCTGTCTACTTTCTGCTGGTTTAAGGTTTCTCCTGCAGGTACAAACTGCATCTCTGCTAATTTCCAGCCGGGCAGATGGCGTTTGATTAACCAAGCAGAGGCTATAGCATCCAAATCTGGCCAGGTGTGTGTAACAATTATTTTTTTTGATCTTGCCATCTTTTGTTTAATATGATCTTGCAATTATCCATTCTCTTTTGGCTGGTTTGCCGCAATAAAAACATTTTTTGTTTTGGTTTTGATTTAGATTCTCAAGCTCAACTACTCTGCTGACTGCTTTGGTCTCATCTTTTATTTTTGCTTCGCATTCTTCTGATTCACACCAGAAAGTTTTAACAAATTTTTTATTGTTTATTGCTTTAATAAACTCATCTTTGTTATTTACAGTTTGCAGGATCTTATTTTTTTTGTTTCTAAATTGCTTTAAAAGATCATTTTGCATGGTGTCTAACAACTGTCCTATTTCTTTTTCATAGTTGTTTTGTTTGATTTTTATTTTGTCTTGTCTTGTGCGAAGTTTTATTGTCAGTTCTTGATTCTCAACTTCTTTTTCTCCCACTTCAATAATTACTGGAATGCCTTTTAGTTCCCAGTTTGTAAGTCTCCATCCTAAACTCTTTTTAAGGTTGTTGTCTGTTTTGACTCTAAAATTCTCAGCTAGTTTTTTTTCTAATTGTTTGGTTTTTGTCTTAATTTTTTGGGATTTTGACAACGGTAAAATCACAATTTGATAAGGAGCTATCTTTGGAGGTAGAACAAGTCCTCTGTCATCTCCATGAGATAAAAATAAAGCTCCTAATGTTCTTGTTGATAAGCCCCAAGATGTTTGCCAAACATAAACAAGTTTGTTGTCTTTGTTCAAAACCTGAATTTTAAAAGCCTTTGAGAAGTTTTGTCCTAGATTGTGAGAAGTGGCAGATTGAATAGATTTTCCGTTTTCAACAGGTGTTTCTATGGCAAAGGTTTTATCTGCTCCCGCAAATTTTTCAGCTGTGCTTTTTTGGCCAATAAATGGATCTATGGCTAGATAATCTGTGTATAGTTTGTAGTACCAGTTTAGGGCTTTCAGAACCATTTTTTCAGCCGCTTCATTGCTTATATGCGCAGTGTGTCCTTCTTGCCATAAAAATTCTGAAGTTCTTAAAAAAGGATAGGTTCTCTTCTCCCATCTGACAACATTACACCATTGATTTATTTTAAGAGGCAGATCTTGATATGATTTTAACCATTTCGAAAATGTCGCATACATTATTGTTTCAGATGTTGGTCTTACGACTAAAGGTTCTGTAAGTTTTTCTCCTCCTCCGATAGTAACTATAGCTAGTTCTGGGCTAAAGCCTTTTACATGGGTTTTTTCTTTTTCCAAAAGTGAGTATGGTATAAACAAGGGAAAGTAGGCGTTTTCAACACCATCTTGCTTAAACCAGTTGTCTAATATTTTTTGAATTTGTTCCCAGATAGCATAAGCATAAGGCTTGAAAATTATGGTGCCTTTGGCATAGGAATAATCAGCTAAATCCGCAAGCTCCATTAAATCAAGATACCACCTAGATATGTTTTTGCTTTTTGGTGTTAATTTCTCTGGTTTCATAGGTTTGAGTTTAATTTTTCTAAAACTAAATTTTTAGTTTCATCAGCATTATATACGCTTGTGTCTATGATCAAATCATAGTAATCTTTATTCCAAAAATCATTAGTATTGTAAATTCTTTGCCACACAGACAGGTTTTTTTCTTCTCGTTCCTGTATTATTTTTTTTGCTTGTTTGAAGTTTAAGTTTTCTCTTTGAGCAAATCTTTTAACTCTTAGATCTTCATCTGAACAGATTAACAACACCTTCAAAACCGTTGGATTATCTTTGGCTGTATAACCTGCTAACCAACCTTCAATTACCCAATGAGTTTCATTGTCAAGCAATGCTTTAGCTTTTCTTTCAAGTTGTTTATGAACTGAGTCTTTGGCTAGATCAGCTGAAGGTGAGGTTTTCTCTTGAGTTATTTCTCTTATTATTTGGCCTGTTGATCTAAACTTCCAGCCCTTTGGTTTAAGCTCTTTTTTAAGGTTCTCAAATAGTGTAGTTGTTCCTACAGCAATTTTGCCTGATATTGTTATGTTGTCATACATAAATTGTTAAAGAAAAAATCGTTTAATGTCTTCAATTGAGATTATTATAACAAGTGTTATAAGTATTGCAAAACCAGCGGCGTTAACCCAATGTTCAACTTTTTTGTTCACTTTGTTACCTGTGATCCATTCGTAAAGAACAAAAACAATTCTGCCGCCATCTAAGGCTGGGAAGGGCAGGATATTAACAACAGCTAAGTTGAAAGAAAGAATAGCTACAACATAAAGATAATAATTTAATCCTACAGCAGATGCGTCTGAAACAATTTTAGCTATGCCTATAGGTCCGGCTAAGTTTTTAGTATCAGCTTGTCCTGCTAAACTTTCTATGATTAAATTTTTCAGGCTTAATACAATCATAACTGTTGTATTGTAAGACTCAATCAAACCATAGTATGGTGCTTGATACCAGTTGTATTTTTTGATTTCAAAGGTTTTTAGCACAACTCCTAAAGCTCCTTGATCCTTTGGTGGGTTTTCTCTTGGTATTGTAGTTATACTTAATTCCTTTTTGTTTCTTTCAATTATTAAGGTTATTGGTTTGCCTTTATTCTCGTTTATTATTTCTATAAACTCAGGAACAGACTCTACATAAACTGTTTTTTCATTAGTTTTTACAGCTTTGATGATATCTTTACTTTTTATTCCTGCTGTTTCAGCTGGTGAGGCTTTAGCTATGTTTTCTATTTCAACTTTTGTTGTTGGCAATGGCACTCCTTGTGTAAACAAAAATGAGATTAGCACCCAGCCTAATAAAAAATTGCCAATAACTCCTGCTGTTAAAACAGCTATTTTTTGCCAGGGTTTTTTATTTATAAATGCCCTGTTTTTGTCTTTAGTTACTTTTTCATTGTACTCTTCACCGTAAACCTTAACAAAGCCTCCCAAAGGAATAGCATTTATAGAATAAACAGTCTCTTTTGTTTTAAACTTTAATAGAGCTGGTGGAAAGCCTATTCCAAACTCTTCTACCTTAATGTTTGCCAATTTGGCAACTAGAAAATGTCCTAGTTCATGAATTAAAACTAATATAAATAAAGCTATAAAAAAATCAATGATCATAAAGATTGGGTAATTTTTAAATTGTTGTTAACTCTGATTCTTTTTTTTCTTTTATGTGCTGAATTTTTTCATTGACATCTTTGTTTACCTCATCAATTTTTTCAAATAATCTGAATTTCTCTTCTTCTGGTATTTCCTTATTGTCGGCAGAGGTTTTTATTATTTTTCTAATTCTGTCTCTTTCTTGTCTGATTAGTTCTCTATGTTCTTCTACAATTTTGCCTACTAACTTTATATATTTTTGTCTTTGTTCTTCTGTTAAAGGAGGAATATTAATTATAAGTTGTTTTCCTTGCAAAACTGCTCTCAAACCCAACTCGCTCTGATTTATACATGTTTCAATCTCTTGTATAATGCTTGGGTCAAAAGGTATAACCACTAATGTTTGTGGGTCTTGATTTGTAATAGTTGCTATCTCAAGCAATCTCATCTGAGTTGTTCCTTGATAAACAGTGACTTTTATGTTTTCTATTAAAGCTGGTGTTGCTCTACCAGTTCTTATACTCACTAATTCTTCTTTTAGTTTTTCAATGACAGCAGATGAGTTTTTTTTAAACTCCTCAATTAAGTTATTCATTTTTAGTTTGTAATTCTCCTAATACCCATCTTTGGGCTCTGGATAGCCTTATATTTTCTCCTAACTTTAAGATTGCGTCGTTTATTAAGTCCTGAACCTTTTTTTTGGGATCTTTTATAAATTCTTGGTTTAAGAACTCCTCTGTGGTTTTAAAATCAATTGAAGCCGCTTGTTGAGCCAGATTCTTGCCTAGATCTAGAAATTCTTGGCTGTTGGCTACAAAATCTGTTTGAGACAGTAACTCTACAAACCCTGCAAATTTTCCGTTATGATGAACATAAGCAAATATTTTGCCTTCTGATGTCTCATTACTTTTGGCTTTTTCAATTTTTTTTGCTCCTTGTTGAATTAGTATTTTTCTGGCTTGTTGAAGATCTCCGTTTGCTTCAATCAGCGCTTGTCTGCAGATAGCGTAAGAGACATCTGTCTCTTCTCTAAGTTGTTTTATTTTTGCAATATCAACTTTTTTTTGCATTTTTTTTACCTTCAAGATAACTTATTATAATTTCTTCTGTTATTTTTCTGACAACCTCTGCAAAATCATCATTGGCTGGTATTGGATAATCAATTAAACTTGGGTCTACATTGGTGTCAGTTATTGCAATTGTAGGAATATGAAGTTTTAGGGCTTCATTAACAGCATTTTGTTCTTTTTTAATATCTACGACATAGATAGCAGATGGTATGTTGTTAATGTTTTTAATACCTCCATATAATTGTTCTAATTTTTTCATCTCTTTTTCAAGTTTAATCCTTTCATGCTTTGGTCTTTTAGACCAGGCATTATTTTCGTATTCTTTAGTTAATTTGTTTAATCTTTCAATATTCTTTTTTAAGGTATCAAAATTGGTTAATAAACCTGGCAACCATTTTTTGTTAATGTACATAAGGTTATGCTGTTGGCATAGCTCTTTTATGATGGGGCCAATATTTTGTTTAGTACCTACAAATAATATTGTTTTGTTTTCTTTTCCTAAAGATTTAGCAAACTCTTTGGCCTTTTTAAGATAATCTATTGTTTTGCTTAGGTCAATTAAAGCTATGTTGTTTTCAATTTTGAAAATATAGGCTTTTTTAGCTTTAGGATGGGTCTTTCTTTTTATATGACCAATATAAGCCTTTTTTTCAAATAGTTCTTGGATTAGTGGATCTATTGTTGTGTCTGACATAAGTTAATATTTTAACAGGCAGTTTGTATAATTTCAAACTTTTGTGTAGAATGGTTAAGTAGGTTATGCTTCTGTATAATTATTATTCTGATTATAATACTGAATTGATGTTTTGTATTTCAAAGAATATAAGTAACTTCTTTTTTGGGTACAAAGACAATAGTTGGGAGTTTTTTATAGCGTTTTTTTAGTTCTTTTAGCTTTTCTTCCATTCTTTTAGAGGTTGAGAAAGGAATAATTTTGTTTTAGATTATAAAAACATGTTTTCTTGCATATTTTTCATACTCCGGGTGTTTTCTGGTAAGCAGAAGCTGGATTGTGTCCTCTTTTGGATTGTGATTTTTCATATTTTTCATAACTTCATTATAGCAAGTTTGGATGATATTTTGCGCGCTGTACACCCCCGAGGTGTACAGTTTTTGTATTGAGTTTTTCCTTGTTCAATCGATTAAACGATTGAGCGAATAGTTTTGGTAGGAGAATTTGAGATAAAAGGCTAAAAAGATTAAGATACAAGCTAAAAAGCCGCTTGTTAAAAGTGCAAGGGTTGGATTTGTATTCGCAACAAATCCGATTAAAGGATTTAGTACGGCTATTCCCAAGGATTTAATTAAAGAGATAAAGCTTAACACAGTGCTTCTTATCTCGCTTTTGGTCAGTTCATTTATAGCTTTGTTTGGCAGGAAAGTGGACTCTTTTAATAAAGCGATTAAGATAGCCAATATACTTGCTAAGAGATAAAGATTAGGAATTAGATTTAAGAAAATCAAGATTTGAAACAGTAAGGTGAAAGTTAAAATAGAAAATGTTAGTTTTTTAAGACCGAATCGGTTATAAGCCGTTGGAAGGTTTTAAGCAAAGATTATTCCTAATAGATAAATGAATATTGTTAAGATCCCAAAATAGCTATAGTTCATTTCTTGATTTAATAGAATTTTTTGATAAAGCCAGTACTGAAAATAGGAGGCGACAAAGATCCCGAAGCTTAAAAACGTAAGATTGATCAAGTATTTGTTGATCTTAAAATTTTTTATTGCATCAATAATAATCCTTTTATAATTTGGCGCAAAGCTCTCGTCCTAAAATTTTGGCTCATGAACAAAAAACAAAAGAATAAGAATTCCTATAAACTCTATTACTGCATAAATTACCAGAAAGTAGCGGATTGAAAATTATTTTCGCCAAAATAAAGGCTAAAATTCCTGATAAGATATTGCCAATAAGCTGTGCAGTCCTTTTTTTCAAAGAATAGTACTCTAAGCTCTTTCTGAGAATAAAGCTCTGCCTATTCCCATAAAGGATTCAGCTATGATAAAAACAGGGAAAGAGGCTACAGAAGCATAAAGTAGGTTTCTGTCATATAAAAAAGATCTGCTAAGATAAGGCTTATTTTTTTCCCAAACTTATCTGCAATTACACCGGTTGGAGCTTCTGCGATAACACTAACTATGAGAAAGATGCTTTGAAGAGTTAGTATCTGCGTCATATTTAGTTTCCCCCAGAGAGAAAAAAAATGGGATCATTACAGGTAGAAAGATTTTAATTGAGGTAATAAAGTGATAGATTAGAAGAGAAATTAGTTGTTTATGTCGAAGGTTGGGAGGGATAAAGAAGCTTATTATTTTTTTATTTTATCAAAGATTTGTTTTTCTAAGAAAGCATTCGTTTTATCTCCTTTTTCATCCACATCTTTCCATCCCAACCGATTGAGTGGCCGGCAAAGTTGGTGATGAAAAGTTCGGAGTTTGAAAGATGTTTGTGAAGCGTATAGGCTCCCTCAAGGGAGCAGACAATATCGTATCTTCCATGCAGAATTAAGGTTGGGATGTGTTTGATTTTCTCAATATTTTTTAAAATTTGATTTTCTTTAATAAAAAAGTTGTTTGCAAGATAATGAAAATAGATCTTGGCACTTGCAGTCATTTTTTCATCTACATCTTCCTCTTTTAGTTCTGCAATTGGAACATCGATTCGGAAAATGCTTGATTCCAACCCAAAAAGAAGCGCAGTAATTTTCTTTTTCTCTTCTTCTCTCCCTTGTTTGAGTACTTGATCAGCATAAGCAATTGCCTCTTTCCAGTTAAGTTTTTTTTCTTTCATGAATTTTAAAACCTTTTCGTATTTGTCAGGAAAATTCTGCAGGCTCCGTTTTCTGAATAAACCCATTCAATATCTTTTCTCCTTGCTAAAAATATGCTTCTTAAAAAAAGGCCCTTTACATTCTCAGGATATTTTTGGGCGTATAAAAGCGATAAGGTTGAGCCCCAGCTTGAGCCGAAGAGATAAATTTTTGAAAGGCCTAGATAATGTCGTAAATTTTCAATATCTTCTATTAAGTACTGAGTGGTGTTTTCTTTTGTTTCGCTTAAAGGCGTGTTTTCTCCACAGCCTCTTTGATCAAAGAGAACAGCCTTTACATTCAAATCTTCTTCCAAATACTCAAGATAATCCTTTTTGCTTGCTCCTCCTGGCCCTCCATGTAAAAAGATTATTGCCTCTCCCCTACTCTGGCCATAGGTATGGTAAAAGATTTTATGAAGTTTTGAAATTTTAAGATAACCCTTTTTTAAAAGCTTCATTTTTGTATTTTAGCAAAAAAGGATTAGAAGGTGAAGTTCGCGTTGTTATCTTCTTTTCATCATCAGATAAACATACATCACAATTCCGCTTAGAGTCATCAAAAAAAGAAATATTGAAAAAACAAGGCTCATTTGGTTGTGAATATATCGTGCAAGGTTAAGATCCAAAGAGATTTTAGCTTAAATCTTGAAATATTTTAACATTACTCCTGTAAACCACATTATCAGTCCGATTGCTAAAAATCCAAAAAGCGATAACCTGTGTATTTTTCTGGCTAATTGGTATAGGTTCATATTAGTTATCTTCAAATTCTAATCCTTCATCCTCGCCTTCTGAATATCCTAAATCTTTACGATTTACATTTGGAGCAGGTTTTTGAGGAGAGTTTTTTACCTTCTCTCCTAATTTTCCTATATAAAGCTGGGAAAGTATCTGCAAGGCTTTATCTGAGTGTAGGCCTTTGTCTCCTTTGGTTTGGAAAGCTGTTGTGGCATCTTGACCGTAGTATTGATAAATTGAAGTTTCTCCTCCTGGATGAAGATTTGCATAATTTGTGGCATCGTAAACATTGTCTGCTATCACATGCCAGCAATCTTTAGGATTGTTATGTTTTTTTACCTCATCCCAGGTGAGAGAAACTTGTTGGGATGAGGTTTGTGTATTTATATTATTGTTTAAAGTATCAGCTGAGGTTGTCGTATTTTGTGAAGCAGGATTATTGATTTGATTTAGAGCCTGCATTTGTTTTTTTGTATTGGTAAATAAGTGCAATCAAGATAACCAGGACTGCAATTGCACTTAGAATTCCGATCTTTATTTCGTTTTTGATGTTCATAGAATTAATTAAAATAAGAAATTATTGAGTATAATATTATAAGATTATAATTTCAATATTTTAAATAATGGGCATAGACAAATTAGACACAAGAATAGGTTTTAAGCCTAAAGAAGAAGCTGGAGGAGACAATGTTTGGAATAAATTTGGGTTAGCAAAACCAGTAGAAGAAGAAAAACTTTTAGAAGAAGTATTCATGGCTGCTTTTAGAAGAAGTTTAGCAATCAATGCAGGTCAAAAAAGTGGTCCGAGGTTTCCTTTAACTACTTTTTTAAGTGAATTAATCGGATGGGCTCGAACAGGAAAATATGATACGGAATCAAAGATATTTGAAGAAGTATTTTCAGAATTGAGTGAAGAAGAAAAAATAGCTCTTTCCGAAGTTTTTGGGCAATTGTCTAATCTTATTGGTGATTTATGTGATGCTATAGATAATGGAATAGATTACAGAAGAAAAAGAGCACGGGAGACTAGTGAAGAAGATGAAGAAGTTAAAACTTATTGGGCTCAGATGAATCAAAAAGGAGCTGCTTTGTTATATTTCGCAAGCCATTTAGACAAAAATGATCCTAGGCGAAGATCTGTAAAACTTTTCTTTGAAATAGTTGAGACTATTGGAAGTGTAAAAGATATGCCTTTTGCAGAAGAATTTTATAACTTTGTTGTAGGAGCGCGAGCTCAAGCGTCTTTAATGAAGATGCTTAAAGAGGCAGGGTATTATATTATCTTCCTTGATTGGGATAATGAAGAGGAAATTTTAAAGTTTGATGTTAAGGGTGGTACTGACTTTGTGGCAATTCATCCTGATGGAATAATTTTTTTAGTAGATGCTAAAGCAAGAAGTAAAGATGAGGAAAGTAGAGAGAGTTTACATGTGGCAAAAATAGATGAGGTACCATTTAACACACAAAGACATGGACCCATAAAAGATATAGTTTTAAAATATTTAGAAAATTCTGCAAAAGAAAGTAGATACTCAGAAGTTATACGGAACGCTCATGGCTTTGGAAGAGTTAATCCAATAGTGATAACTCTTCCTTCTACTCAATATATCTCTTTTGATGGTCTTGGTATAATAATAGAACAGTCTATTGCGAAACAAGTTACAAATAATTTAGCAATTATAGCGTATACCAAACGAAACAAGATTTAGTTCGGGTAAAGCGAGAAGGGATAGGTGGAATATAGGGTAAGTTATAGTAATTATAGTTAATAATTCAATTTAGGGCTATGCCAATTTCATTAGATGAACTACGACGAAAAAGCGAAGAAGTACTTGATGAAATAGGAATATTTGAAGGCAACGAATCTTTGAGGTTGGGACATTTAGTTCTTGCTTTGGAATCTCTTTTTCTTTTTTTTATTCAAAAGAAAAAACAACCGGTTTCTGATAAAAAAGAAATTGACCCGGAGGAAAGTGGAAAATAACTGGTTTAAATGGATAAAAATTCATATTTGTATGAATGTTTGTGAAAATTGCAGTTATTTCTGATACTCATGATTATATCTGGAATCTGCAAACGGTTTTGGAAAAGATAAAGGGAGAGGTTGAGATGATTATTCATTGCGGTGATGTGATTGCTCCTTTTACTGCTAATCTTTTAGGTTCAGCTGGTTTGCCAACTTATGTTTGTTTAGGAAACAATGATGAGGATCATTTGTTGATGAAAGAGCAGGCAAGAGAAAATGTTATCTGGGTTCCAATTGGAAGAGAATATGGTGAAATTGAGGTTTCTGGTAGAAAGATTGCTTTTACTCATTATCCTAAACTTGCTGAGCTTCTTGCAAAACAGGAGGATTATGACGCGGTTTTTTATGGGCATACTCATATTGTTGACAAGAGATATTTTGGTAAAACCCTTCTTTTAAATCCCGAAGCAGTTTGCGGAATTCAGTTTGGAAAACCTGGAAAAGCAAGTTATGCAATTTATGATTCTAAAAGAAACGATGCAGAAGTTAAGTATTTATAAAAACTTGGTTCTTTTTGCCTTTTTGGGAGTTTTAGTTATTGTTTTTCTATGGCAGATAGGGTTATTTTTGTTTTTAAAGTACAGGCCTATCCCCTGCGGTGGAGACTGGAATTATTGGGCAAGATGCCCTTTTGGAGGTTATTGTCAGAAAGGTAATATTCCTTTGGTAGGCGGAAGTTGTAAGCCTATATTTTTAAAATTTTTTAGGAGTTTTGATAAGGGATCAGCTGGAAAAACAGATAATGTTGGCTCAGAGAGATTGGTTAAAAAGAGATCAAATTATTATAATGGCTCTAAAAAACAGCTTAATCAGGGAAATGAAATACAGTTTGAAATATTATCTACAGGCGAGGTGCACTCCTCTACTTTTTCTTCTCCCAATGTTATTCTTATTGACTCTTTGAATTCTCCCTCTTTAAAAACACTGGGAGATAATTTAAATGAGAAGGATTTACAGATAATAAAATCTGTGGACTTTGCAAAATATTCTGTTTTGGTGATCTTTGCGGGTGAGGTTCCAACTGCTGGGTGGAAGATAAAAGTTGAAAAAATAGAAAAAGAGGGCGAGATAGGAAAGGTGTACATTAAAAAGCACCGTCCTTCAGGCATGGCAGCTGCGGTGATTTCTTATCCGTATGTGATTGTGAAGGATTCATAAGGATTCGGAGGTTAAGGGGTGGCGCTTGGAGAATTTTAATCTTTCCAAGTAGAAAATGCTTTTATTTCCCAGTTTTGAAACTGTTTTATTTTTCTATTCCCAGTTTCTTGCCAAGCCAATAATTTAGCGAAACTATCTACTATTGTAAACTCTTCGATATTTAAGATAAAGGCAATAATATAGCTGACAAGTAATAATTTTTTTATTAGGTAGTATTTTCGTGCTTTTCTTGGTGAGGGTTAAAATTTTTAACTAGATTTAATAGTGTCAATCTGATTTTAATTTTGCAACTTAGTATAATATTTTCTGCGAAAATAAATAAATCTTTAATCAAAAGCACGCTTACTATAATAATCAATTTTTTTGCCAAATGGGCAAAGCTTTATGATTATGTGAAATTTTTTCTTTTTCCTTTGCGTTGGAAGGCTACTAAGTTTTTACAAAAACACCTTCCTTCATCCGCAAAGCGGATTTTAGATGTAGCAACAGGAACAGGTTCGCAGGCTTTTGAAATTGCAAAATTAGGATATGAGGTCGTTGGGATTGATCTTTCTCCTGAGATGTTAAAACAAGCTGAGAAAAAATGTTCTCCTGATCTTAAATTAAAATTTCTCCATGCAGATGCTACCTCTCTTCCTTTCTCTGATAATTCTTTTGATTCTGCTTCAATTTCTTTTGGTTTACACGATATGCCTTATGAGATAGGCATAGCAGCATTAAAAGAAATGAAGAGGGTTATTAAAAAGAAAGGGAAAATATTAATTGTGGATTATATGGAACCAAAAAAACATCCTGTGGCAAAAATTAGCAATTTGATTATCTCTCTTTATGAGACTAAAAATTATCATCCTTTTATAAAGCGAGGGTTAGATTCTTATCTTAAAGAAGTAAACTTAAGGATTAAAGATGAGACAAATTTTTTAGGGATTTTTCAAATAGTGATAGCGGGTTGAAGGAAATAATTAATCCAAGAGATATTTTTCATTATACTCTTGTACAGCTTTATCTAATATTTCTAGGTTAATCCGCGACATATTTTTCAGGGCCAAGAGGCTTTTTTATTTTTAAAAAAAATTTTTTAATAAAATTAAATCTAGCTGGCCGATAATCTCGATAAGGATGATTGATAAAAACCTTTTTTATAATTTCGTTAGAATAAAGTTTAAAAAGTTTTTTCCAATCTTCCAGATTGCCATGATTTAATATTTGGTGGATAATATATACTTTATCTTTTTCTAAATTTATATTTAGATATCAACATATCATAAAGGAATTTGCAAACGTTTGGGTAATCTCCTTCGATTATATTGCATATTCTAATTTTATCAAAAATCATAGTTTCTGGCTAAAATTTATTAAGATTAGTTATCGATATTATCAATTATGTCAAAAATGAGAGATATTTTAACCCAATTTTCACAAATAAAATCTCTTCCTCAGCGCCGGAAAGAGGGACAAAAAATTGCTAGAGATTTGTCGATTAAGGACTTGAAAAATTTAATTGAGGATCTTGAAAGACAAGGAAGTAAAACTGCTTGGGATCTAATAAGCCATTTGATAACTCCCGAGCTTTTTGAGCAGCACCCAGAATTTGTTTTCTCTTTAATTCAAAAATTAGCAACGCACACGGACTGGGAGATAAGAGAAGAGGCAGCAACAGTTTTAAAGAGGTTGAAAGAAAGACATTTTGCTCTTCTCTACCCTACTTTAAGATCTTGGGCTGAAGGGAAGGATCCTTTTTTAAAACGAGCAATTTGTGTGGCTTTAATTAAGCCTTTTAAGGAGGAAAAAGAAAATCTGGATAAAATTTTTTACCTTTTTGAAAGGATAATTACCTGCGATGATGCTTATGTAAAGAAAAATTGCGGACCTTTTGGTTTGGCAGCAGTTTTCAGGCGTTATCCAAAAAACACAGAGAGGAAGCTTATGGATTGGATAGAAAAGTTTTCTGATAATCCTACTGCTATTTGGAATATTATTACAGTTTTTTCACAAGCCAATGGGAGATATTTTCCAGAATCCGGCAGACGCGTTTTGGCTAAAATAGAAAAAGAGGAAATTATAGAAAAATATCCCAAATTGAAAAGAGTTTTTGAGAGTGTAAAAAGGAAATTAAAAAGTTAAAATTAAAGCATGAAACTAAACACAATTTATATCAGCGTTAAAAATATGAAAAGAGCTTTAGATTTCTATAGAAAACTTTTTCAAAAAGAACCAGAAGTTGAGGATAAAAGATTTAGTTATTTTAATTTAGATGGTTTTACTTTTGCTCTTTACAATCCAGCTTTTGATAAGACTCAAATTAACTGGGGTGAAAACACCGTGCCTTGTTTTCAAGTTGGTGATATAGAAAAAGAGTTTTAAAGAATAAAAAAGATAGCTCCTTTAATTGACAACAAAATTCAAGAATACGGAGAATATAAACTTTTCCAGTTTAAAGACACAGAAGGGAATTTGCTGGAGGTTTATAGTTCTGATTAAATATTAAATAATATACAGCTTTATAAATTATTCGAAAGCTACTAAGTTATTATTTGTTTTACTTCTTTGCTAATTTTGACAAAGTTTCAAACTCTTCTTCACTTTGATAAAAAAATACAAGCATAATTTACTGGGGTATTAATTTCATTTATATTTATAATTCTTTAGCTTATTTGACAATGTTTTAGATTTTTTGTCTAAAATTATTTATGTTTGTACTTTATTCTATAATTTTTTTACCTAAGGAGGTTGCTAATTTTCTAAAGTAATTTTTAACTTCAGATAATGACAGTTTTTTTATCATTCTAGGTAGATAGTCGAAATCTTCAATTTTCAATAAATCCTCAGCAAGCAAGAGAATTTCTGAATCTTGTTTGAATTTTCTTCTTACTCCATAAATCAATTCCCAGATATTAAAGTGATTTTCTTTTAGAATAAAGTGAAGGTCAACAAAATCTTTAATATCATTGCGTTGGGATATGGAAAGAAGCTTATTAACAGCAATATCTTTTAAACTATCTATTTCTAACCCTTCAAAATTTTTCCCTTTTTCAAGCCTCGGATAAGGATAATAGGCAAAATCAAGCCAAAAAGTATTATTACTCTCTGGCCAGAAAATTTCAAAACGGTAGACAACCTCGATAAACCTTGAACTTTTTATTTCAAATTTTAATTCTTTAGCCCACTTGCTTACTTTTCCAAAAATTATTTCGCTTTCAAATTTATTCTCAGTAAAAAAATCCAAATCATCGGAAAGCCGATGTTGAAGATAAAACTCTGAAAGCGCTGTGCCACCGGTGAAATAAAAAATTTTTCGTAAGAAAGGATCTTGGGCTACTTGATAAATAATTTTTTTTTGTTGGTTGGTGAGGATTGATATTTTCCCCATATCAAAAGTTCAAAAAGACGGCGGGCGTTAGTGTTAAGATTAAGTTTTTCCCAGTATTTTTTAACTTCAGTAAGCTTAATTTTTTCTTTTCCAGGTCCATAATTTATCATTCTCTCAAGTTTTTTTACTTTTCCACTTTTGCTTTTTTCTAATTCTTTTTCGCTGTAATCCCAAAAAATTTTCATATTTTAAGGATACAATAAAGATTTTTAATTGACAAGTTTGTTTGAAGGATTAATATTTGATTTTTATCAATAGTTTCTAAAAATCCCTGTAAAATCTCACAAATACAGAAGTTTATTTAATTTTTGCAAATTAACTCTTCCATTTCTGCCCAAGTATAAAACTACCTAAATCGCTTTTTTCCATTGTAAATATTTTACCTGCCAAGTTGAAAGCTTATTTATTATTTAGGTGTTGAAGTTTGTTTATTGAGCAGTGATTAAATGGTTTGCCTTTTTCTCGATATCTAAAGCGATTTTAAGCTTAAACTGCTGGATTTTAAACAACAGAATTGAGATGTAGTTTATCTGCATTATCGGGTTAAAAAATAAAGCAGTCATTTATCATTTGTTTAGAACCCACTCCACCACCATCCTTTTCAACCTAAAATACTCCTCTTTCTCAAACTGCATATTGGCGATGCAGTATTTTTTGGATTTAAGGTGGGAGCAGAAGAGGCATTCGTAAAGATCGTAGGAGTCATGGATGAAAAGACTGTTTGACACTTTGTTGCTCCAGCTGACCTCAAAGCAGTTTGAGCAGTTGATGCTTTCGCTTATTCTTACTCCAAAACTGCAGCTTGAATTATCTCTGCTTGCCAACATAAAAGCGCTGTTGAAGATTTTGTAACAAAAGATTATATCCCTGCTGTCAAAGATTGAGATACTTTTGTAGATATTTCTTGAGTTGTAAATGCCGTCGGATTTGGCAATATTTAAACTGTTTATCTGCTTTTCTGCTGTATATATCTTTATCTCCTCCCAAGCTTTAAGGATATCATCCATTGAGTTAAGCGATCTTTTCTTTCTTATCCAGCCGGTTTTTTGAAACTCTTCAGCTATGGCTTTTAAAGAAGCTACCTTTTCATCTGCGAAAAAAGCATAGGTTTTTTTGCCTGAAAGAGCGCAGATTCTCTCCTCTGGTTTTGGAATATCAAAGCTGAACTTTTCCTCTATTCTTTCAAGTTTAAGTTCTTCGATTCTTTTATGATATTCTGGAAACTGAAAAACTTGTTTTAAGATCTTCTGAGCTGTTTGTAAAGCTGTTTTTTCATCCATAAGCTTTAAAAAAATTTAACTTATAAAAAGAGTTTCTCCTTTTATTGCTGGATAAAACTTTCCATTGGCAAAGACGCGGGCAATGACTTCTCTTGGATTGAGATTGACAAAAAGCTGTTTTTTAAGGTTTTTTTGTTCTTCTTTGCTTTCAGAGAGGATTTTTGATAGCTCGATTTCAAGATTTGAGCTGATAATCTTTGCTTCTTCATCCGAGACCTTGAAAACAAAAAAGTTGTAAACATTTGAAAGTATTGCTCGCAAAAGATTTTGAGAAACCTGGGTTAAGTATTGCTGAGCAAGATAAAGGCCTAAGTTAAATTTTCGTGCTTCAGAAAGGATTGAGATCAAAGCTTCATTTTCCACAGTTGAGACTTCATCAATTATCAGAATTATTTTTTTGTTTATTTTTCTCTTTTGGCTGATTAGAAAGACTTGTTGGATAATTAGTCCTGCGATAAGCTGCGTGGCTTTTTCACCCAGATAAATTCGCTCCAAAGGAAAGCTTACTAAAAAATTATTTTCAATTGCTTCTTCAAGATTTGCTTCTTGTAATTGCTTTTTTGAAAAGGCAGGAATAAAGCTCATTTCATCAATAAGGCTTAAGATAGGTACAACTGCTGTGTCATAATAGTTTGTGATAATTTCTATAAACTCTGTCTGAAAAAAATGCTTTAAAAAATCTTCTTCAGTTTTCTCTAGCACTTTGTTTTTAAACTCTACATCAGTCAAGAACTTTTTTAAAGTCTCAAGATCCATTTGTTTCTGTTTGAATAGAAGATATAAGCTGTATTTTAAGATGCGCTCCAGCTTGTTGTTAAAGCTTTGGGATAAAAGGGTTTTAAAAAGCAAAAGAGTCAGCTCAGTTGAGATTTTAGGTTCGTTTTCTTCTGGGAAAAGCTGGCAGTAGTGATTTATAAAATCAAAGCTTATTTTTTTGGCATTGAGGCTGTTTAGATTTTTTTCTATGCTTGCATGCGGATCAATTAGAACTACGCTATATTCTTCAGAGAAATGGCTCAATCTGTCTATAAGAAGCTGGATAAACTTGGACTTTCCTACTCCGGTCTGTCCGATAATTAAGCTGTGTTTTAGAAAATCAAATGAGTTTAGATTAAGATAAAAATCTTTGTTTGAAAAAGGAAAGGCATTGATTTTTAGCAGGGATAAGTTGGTTTTTTGTCCTAATATCTCATAGTTTTTTGCAATATCAAGGCAGATCGGCAAAGGCTCTTTTTGCAAAAGATATTTATTTCCAAAATCAAGCTCTAAGAAGTTTTCCAAGCCTGAAAAAATGAGTTTTGTAAATTTATAGTCTATTTCATTTTCCTGAAAGATTAGTGAGAGTTTGTAGAAGGGAAAAAGTTTTAAAATATGTTGTTTTGTTATTGATAAAAGTTTGATTTCTCCTTTTTGTTTGGTTTTGATTAAAAATTCAGTTAGGTTTTTGTATTTTTTTAGATTTAAAGCTTTGCGCGTTTGAGTTGAGTCAGAAAAGGTCGGATCCGGAAGGTTTTTTTCTTTTTTAAAGAGTATGAAATCGATCTTTTCCAAAACAGGCGGCAGATCTTTTTCAAGCAAGAGATAACAGATAAGGTTGTTTTCCTTAAGTTCAAAGATCAATGAAAACTCTGCTGAAGCTTTTTTAAATTCATTAAAAATCTTTTGCCAGTCTTCTGATGTGATTTTATTTTTTAAAAAGTACAGTTTATATGCATTTCTCATATGCGTAAAGTATAGCAAATATAATATTTTTGTTTTTAATTTTTATTTTTATAAAGCCCCAAAATATTTTTTTTGTAAGTTTGAATAGTGAAGTTTTATCTGATGAGTTTTTTTAGATAAAATTATCGAAATAATTGAGAGTGTTGTTTATCTTTGATGGATACACTCGTTTTAAATAAATATTTTTCAAGATTAGTAGAACTTTAAATTTTTACTTTTTCTTTTATCTTTTTGTTTATTTTTTCTACAAATACTTTAATATTTTTTATTAGCTTTTCTCTTTCATTTTTTCTTAAGTTTTTATAAAAGTCTCCTCCCATTTTGTATTTAATTTTTATATCTCCTATTCCTAAAAGAGTATTTAAAGAGATCAACAGATAATCCATCAGAACTTTTAAATATCCTTCTCTTTCAAATCTTCTCATAGAGAACTTAAACTTGATTTTTTTTGAAAAGTAAGGAGTAACTCCGGATTTAAAAACGCGCTGTGTTAGTTCCATATCCTCAGGGAAAAGAATTTCTTTATCTTGTTTATTTACTACCTTAAATCCGCCAAGGAATTCAAAAAAATGTTTTTCAAAGATCAAACAAGCACCTGAAGCAAATGGCATTTTAAATTTGAGGGAAGTCTGTAAGCCTAAGTTAGTAAAAGAAAAAAGGGTTTTGTCTATGACTTTGCTTGTGTTTATAGAAAAAGAAGGGAAAATTACCAGCGGTTTTGTTTTTCTTATTTCAAAAAAAATGTTTTTTATAAAACCGGTGGGAACTCTGCAGTCAGCATCTATGAAGACGAGAAAATCGCCTTTTGCTTTTTTTGCTCCTAAATTTCTTTGGTAAGCCAGGTTTCTTCTTTTAGAGGTTATAATCTTTAAGGGCAGTTCTTTTTTGAATTTTTCTGCATTTTTTACAGTGTTGTCTTCAGAATTGGCATCAACTACTATAATTTCTAAATCTCTTGAGGTTTGTTTTGATAAGTCTTTTAGAAGATGGGGCAACATTTTTTCTTCGTTTAAGGTGGGTATAATTACTGAAATTAATTGTCCCATAATCTAAATTTTACAAAAAAATTTTTTGATTCAGGCATATTTTTATTGTTGATTGTAAAATAAAGTTATGAATATATATTGCTTAAATTTTCAAACTCAGATTTAATTTGGTTTTCATTATGAAAAAAGAACTCTGGCTTAATTTTTTTTGTTGTTTTTATTGGGCTTTTAGGTTTTGGGATCGTTATTCCAACCCTGCCTTTTATTGCCCTAAAATATCAAGCCTCGCCTTTTGTGATTGGTCTTTTGATGGCAAGTTATTCTCTGTTTCAATTTCTCGCCTCACCTATCTTAGGTCGATTGTCGGATAAGTACGGCAGAAAACCGATTCTGGCTATTTCTTTATTTGGTAGTGCTTTAGGCTATTTTTTGATTGCCATTGCCAATAATATCTGGCTTATCTTTGCCTCGCGCATTATTGACGGCATTACCGGCGGCAACATCTCAGTAGCTCAGGCTTATATTGCAGATATTACTAAAGGCAAAGAAAGGACAAAGGCTATGGGGTTGATTGGTATGGCTTTTGGGTTAGGATTTGTTTTCGGTCCTGCTATAGGCGGCTTTCTAGGTCATTATTTTTTGGCTCTTCCCTACCTTTTTGCAGGTTTACTGGCTTTGCTAAATTGTATTTTTATTTTGTTTTTTTTACCTGAAACGGTTGAGAAAAATAAAGTTAGATCCCAGCCGCTTTTTGATCTGCAAGTCATAAAGGAGGTTTTTAAGCCTAAGATTGTTTTAAAGCTGACCTTAACTTTTTTTATGATTACTCTTTCTTTTTCTTTAATGCAGGGGATGTTACCTCTTTATACTCAATATCTTTTTGGTTGGGGTGAACGGCAGGTTGGCTACTTTTTTGCCTATATAGGTTTGATAAATGTTTTCTCGCAGGGGTATTTACTTAGGAGGGTTATAAACACCTTTTCTGAAGACAAATTAGTTAAGTTTTCTACCTTGGTTTTGTGTTTAGTTTTCTTAGGTTTGGCAGTTTTGCGCTCTATTTGGCTTTTTTATCTTACTGCCTTTTTCTTAGCTGTCTTTTTTGGAATCTTTAATGCAACTGTTCAGTCGCTTATCTCGAAAAATTCAGATCAAAATGAGCAAGGGGTTGTTTTAGGAACGGTCCAATCCTTTGGATCATTGGCTCGTACTTTGGGGCCTGTAATTGGAGGCATTTTATATTCTCTTTCTCCTCAATTACCGTTTTTAAGTTCTTCTGGGTTAATATTTTTAACATTCTTGGGAATTTAATTTACAAGGGTTGACTATAATAAGATTATGAATACAGTTTTTACCATCCACGGCGCGTATGGATATCCGAAGGAAAATTGACTGCCGTGGTTAAAAGACAAGCTTGAAAAATTAGGCTGTCGGGTTTTTGTTCTTCACCTTCCTACTCTAGAAGATCAGAGCTTTGAAAATTGGTTAAAGGTTTTTAAGCCTTACGAAAAATATATTGATGAAAACACTATATTTGTTTGTCACAGCTTGGGACCAGCCTTTATTTTAAGAGTTTTAGAAAGACTAAACTGAGCAGTAGAAGCTTGACTTTTTGTTGCGGGTTTTACTGGGTTTTGGGAAATTCAAAGCTTGATGAGATTAATAAATCGTTTATTGATAAACCTTTTGATTGGGAAAAGATAAGGAAAAATTGCAAAAACTTTTATGTTTTTCACTCGGACAACGATCCTTATGTTCCTTTGAAAGAAGGAAAAAAGTTGGGAGTAGATCTTATTATAATTCTTAATGCAGGCCATTTTAACGCAAAAGCCGGATATACGAAGTTTGAGATGTTGTTGGAAAAAGTAAGAACGGTTATTATTTAATTTTCTCAAACCTTTTGACTTTTTTCCCATTCACCTCCACCTCTTCCAAAAACATCTTTAAAGGCCTAACCCATAGAGCATTTTTTCCGAACTCTTTTGAATCATAAAGCGCACGATAGACAACTAAGGGTTCTAAAGTTTCACTATGTCGAGCTATTCCGATTACTTCATAAAATTTTCCTTTGTAATGCCTGTAGATTCCTGGTTTTAGCATAAGTTCAGTAAATTTTATAGATGACTTTGGACTCCACAACTTAATTTATTCTAATATTATAGAATACTCTTAAAATGTGCTTAGTTAATTAAAAAAGGTCTTGCCCAGTTAACTAATAATTTCTCAATAATCTTTTGAGTTCTGAAACTAAATCATTTTAGTGATTAAATCGCCACTCAGATTCTAATAAGTACTTCTTTAATTGATTTCTCCTCATACCATTAAATTTAGCTAGTCTTCTTTTTATCCATGACCAGTAAGATTCTACTTCATTTATATGATTTTCTCTATCTCTTTTGTTCACAAGCTCATTATTCTCATGCTTAATTTTCTTATGATTATACCCTAATACCGCTAATGCGTCATATGATCTCCACCCGTCTGTATATATATCCGACCCTGATTTAACCACCTCTCTTATTATAGGTATAACCTCCTCCTTTTGTGCATTCTTAATAACTTGTGTATATATCATGCCTCCTCTCTTCAATAATCCTAAAACTATTACCTTTCTCCTCGCCCCTCTCCCTCTCTTTCCCTTTGCCCTCTGCGGATCAAAGTGCGCTTCATCTATTTCTATACCATTCTTTAACCTTACCTTCTCTCTCCTTTATCGCTTTCTTTATTATTACTTCCCTAAAAAGATTATAATAGCTGTCTGCTGTCTTCCTATTAACTCCTGTTGCTGAAACTTCCTTACAAGTGGTATATCTCCTGGAAGACTAAAAGGGTCTATTATGACTTTGAAATTCGGTGACGTGTATGAGTTTCCATTTCAGCTTTTTATAAAACCCTAAATCCCATTTTTCAGCACTGTTAAATGGGCAGAAACTCTAAAAATATATAAGTGCTGCGGCTAAAAAGGTTGTTAAACAAACTTAATTTTGTTTCTGACAGTTAGGATTATGATATAATTTAAAATTAAAGCCTATAATGAGAAAACTTATAAATTTAAGAAAAGTTTTTCTTTTTCTCTCAACATTTTTTTTGATTTATCTTTTTATTTCCATTACAAACTACACATGGATTAATTACAATACTTATCGAGGATATAGTTCTTTGATAGAAAATTATCTTTTAAGATATAAAGAAGAGCTAAAGAATAATCTATATGAGAAAACTTTTTCATCAGTCCAAGAGTGTTTATTACCTGATAATTCCTATGATGAAAAGTGTTTGGATAAGGTGAGAAAAGCGTTGGAACAGGTAATATGTGAGGAAGAATTAGGTTTTCAGACCCCTTCTCTATTTTTTGCTTTGAAATAGCAAGATCAAGTTTTTAGATTAGGTTGGGATGGAAAGATAACTGATATTAAAAATAACCCTAAAAAACAGATAAGTAGTTTTGATTTCATCTTCAAGTTTTTTTGAAAAAGAATATGTTTTATCTGTGAAATTTATAAATCATTTGAGATTGCAAAAAACAAAACAGCTTATTTTGGCTTTAGAATTTTATCTATAGATATTCCTTTTTTTGAAATATTTATTTTGCCTTTTGTTTCGTTTCTAGGGTTAATTTTATACTCTTTTATAGAGTTTACTCTAGAATTTTTTAAAAACGGATTTAATTACTCGTTTGAATTCTTTTATGCAAAAATGCTTTTTTTTTGAGAGCTTGCCTTTGATAATTGGTATGTTGTTGTCGTATCTTATTCTTAAAGTTCGGCATATTATTATGAAACCTTTTTTAAAGGTTGCTAAAACTTATTTGCAGTTTCGGAAATATTGCTTTTTGGTATTTTAATCTTTTAATTTTGGCAATTCTTCATTTGTTATAAACTGATCAGTATTTGTTCAAGTTTAGCTATTTAGGTTAAGTTAGATTTTGCAAAATGCTACCTTAATCTACAATTACTGTTTTTATTTAATTATAGATTGTAAGATTTCAGAGAATTAAGAACTACAGTGTTGAAGAAATTACATAAAAGAATAATTAATCTGCCAAGTAGATTGTTTAATCTTGCAGTTTTGGTTAATATTAGTGTAAAGATACAAGCAGATAAGATGAAAAAGTTAGTTAGAACTTGGTTGAAAGATGAATATGTAACTGAAGATTCAATATTAAAATCTTAATTTGAAAATTTTTAGTCTATGATAGAATTTTAATAAAAATGAAAAAAATAATAATAACTTTGTTTTTTTTCTCATTTACTCTTGTCATTTTTCTTTCTCTTCTTTTATATAACAAAAGCCAATTATTTAAGTCAAAAGATGAAAAGACAACTCAAGAGTTATCAAAGGAAAAAGTTAATGATAATATTAGCTCAATTTTAACTCCGGCTTTAGCAAATCCCAATGACAGAGAAAAATTTAAGATTTATATAAATAAACAATCTAACTTAAGTTTTCAATATCCTGAAAAATTTACCGTATTTTCAGATCCAATTTGTAGTGAGATTTTTCTTAATAAAGAATCCAAATGTTTTACTTCATTGAGAATTTTACCGAATACTGCTTATTCAGTTTACCTTCCTCCAGCTAAGCTTTGGTTAGTAAAAAATTTAACTTTGGATATGCTTCTTATACCAGGAGAAGATATACTGCAAAATAAGAATTTAGTTAGTGAAATAGAGAGCCTCAACAAAAATAATGACAAATATAATTTATCTACATATGCATATACTATCACAAATAAACCAATTATTAAGATCGAAATGAATAAAGATCTTTTAATTGACTTTGATTATTATATAGTTCCAGATTACGAGAGGAATTTGTATGTTGTTTTGCGTTTTCCTAGAGCTTTTCAGATTAAATGTGGCTCTTATAATAAAGATTCTCTTAAATCTGGATGTGAAGAATTTATAAATTATGTTGCTCAAAAATATGAAGACCAGTATGAAGAAAACCCCAAATCGATAATCCCAATATGTGACAATATTGACGATAAAGAAGCAAGAGCGGATTGCGAAACCTTTGCAGACTCGCTAGAGTCAGTTGTTGTTACATGTGATATTTATGAGGATAAAGTAGAAAAGACTGAATGTGAAAAAATGCTTAACCTTATTGAAGAAAAAAATAGAGAAAAAGGAATAGATGGTACTAAGTATTATAATCCTTGTGATGCTTTTAAAACTGAGATAGAAAAAGCTAAATGTTTAGAGTTTTACGATAAATTCTTTAAAAAATATAAAGAAAGGACCGAGAATCCACAGTCTATCTATTCGGAGGGAGAGATTCTTGAACAGTATGTTAAAGAGGTTTACTCTGGATTAGAAGATATTATAAAAACAGTTAGATTTTGAGAATTTGCAAAATATAAATTATCTAATTAAAATTTTAATGCGAGATTAGGTTTAAAGTATAATTTCATTTTAAAAAGAATGAAAAAAATAATAATAGCTTTATCTTTTATCTTTTTTATCTTGATTCTTGTTATTATTTTTCTTTGGTATACGAGGGAGAAAAGTTTTGATTTTGGTTTATTAGAAAGCACTCAAGATGTCTCAGAAAAATTATATGAAAAAGAAACTGATGCAGGTTTAACACCTACTAAAGATAACAATTTTAACCCTAAAATTGTAAGACCAGATTTAGAGTCTAAGTTTAAGTCTTATACAGACAGTCGATATAACTTAAGTTTTCAATATCCTAATAACTTTATTATTGTTCCAGAAGAAAGATGCGGAGAAGTTTTATCTGATCAGCAAAAAGAATATAATTGTCTTACTGCCTTAAAGGTTTTTCCAGAAGGGGTGAACTTAAATTATATTCCTCCTGCAAGATTCTGGCTTATAAAGGGGGTAGATTCTGTTGGTATTGGCGATCAAATAAGCCAAATAGTTTATGACAGAGATCTTAATAGTTGGATAGATTATGTTGGAGACAGAAATGAGAGATTGTCGATTTATACTTATACCACTGATGGAAAATCGATTATCAAAGCTGAAAACGGTGGCAGTCATTCATCTTCAGTTTATTATATAATCTCGGATTATGATAAGGATTTGGTTGCTATTTTTTCTTTCCCTCAAGCCTTTAGAGTCAGGTGTGATGTTGTTGAAAATCCGAAAGAAAGAGCTGATTGCGAGGCATATCTGAACTCTATAATTGAAACTTACGGAAAAGACGATGAAGATATGCAAGTCTGTTTACCAAGAGGGCTGGATTCCGGTGAGGAGTATCTTCAGAAACTTTACTCTGAGGCAGAAAATATTGTAAAAACTCTTGTATTTTGATGTTCAATACTTCATTTAAAACTAAAAAATTTATTATTTACAGCTCTTAACTCATCTTTCATATTATGTCTAATCTGACAAATACCCCCCCCACAATCCAACCGTGGCTGCTTCGTTTGTATTTGATAATCTCTTTTTATCTAAATCTGTAAATACCTTCTGAAATTTAAGTTGATTAAAAATTATGGTGGGGCCAAACAAAATAAAGGCATACAATTTTTCCAAAATAGATTTTAACTTCTCCAAAATTTCTTGAGTACCGTAGGCTGTAATCCGTGGAGGTTTGTCTATCTCAAACCAAGCAATTTTTTCGTGTTTCTCATCCTCTAAATTTTCTACTTTTCCACTTTTTACCCTGCATAAATAAACTTGACAGAACCAATATTCTCTCTCCCCAAGAATACGATTTTCTATGTTAAACAAAAAACTTTCGATCTCAATCTCAACTCCTAACTCCTCTTTCATATCTTTTTTTAAGGCGTCTTCTACCCCCTCATAATACTCAACTTTTCCCCCAGGGAACTTCCACCTTCCAATCTCATTAGAAGCTTTTTGGACCTCGATTTTGCCTCAAAACTCTTCCTTTATCATCCATTATAACCGCTACTACCCCTAAGCCTATAAAATCCCTTGATGTTTTTGCCAAATTTCTTTATACTAGTTTTATTTTTGTGCTGTTTAAAAAATTCCTCCAATGTCCACAAAGGTGAAGGAAGATTATCTATTCTAAACCACCTCCATTCATAGAATTTTTTAGGCTCCAAATTTTTAGGCTCCTGTTTTGGATCAACTAATTCTGCTTCAAAATACAAATTTACATGATGAAGATAAGCAAAGCTTTCCTCTACCCAAAGAATTCTTTTTACCTTAACATCAATTCCTGCCTCCTCCTTTACCTCTCGCTCAACCGCCTCGGAAAATCTTTCATTCACCTTCCGATGCTCTTCCGGAACATGCCAACGATCTTCACCTGCGATTGACCTTCTTTTTCCTAAAAGCACATACTCATTCCCCTTATCATAATACTTTAAAACAATCGCTTTCACCTCCCCCCACAAAAGTCTGACTATAATCTTCCTCTTCAAGCTTGTATTTTTTATTCATTAGTTTTAGCGAGAAATTTAAAACAATTATAAACCTAATTTTATCTTAACAAAACATATCTATTTTATACTCCCGTTATTATCTCTAATCTCTTATTAACTAAAACTCGAAGCTCCTAAGTAAATTAATAAATATAATAGTCTAAGAGATAAAAACAATCTTATACCAAAATCTCCTTTACAAAAAACCATTGAGGGGTAACCAACATGCAGAAGAATATGCGCAAAAAGTAAAAAGTCGTCATCCTACAGATGCACTAAATATTCTTTCAAAGTTTTTAAAAAAAGGGCAGTTTAATTCTTGAGACTTCTTGCAAAGCCGGACGAAATTCTAATTTTTTGTATAAAAAAGGATTTAAAATTCTAAAAATAAGAAAAGTAAAAAGCAAAAGCAGACCTGAAGAAGTAATATGGATACATGAATTTGCCAAAAAGTGAATTTTACTTCTGAGAAAATCTACCTTTTTTAGTATAATCCACCAATGCTCACTCGCGATCATGCTTATCAAAAGCTGCAAGAGATGATCTCAAATCCAAACCTTATCAAGCACTGCCTGGCAGTTTAAGTAGCAATGGAGGCTTATGCAGACTATTTTGGCATAGAAGCTCCTGAAGAAAAGGAAAAATGGAGAATAGCAGAACTTATTAACGATGCCGACTGGGAAAAATACCCTGAAGAGCATCCTAAAGTAATTGTTGAATGGCTTAAAGAACAAAATTCTCCTGAAGATTTGGTCAATGCAGTTGAAGCTTATGGATTCAATTTTGGAGTTGAGGCAAAAACTTTAATGGCAAAAGTTCTTCGCGCTGTTGATGAGCTAATCGGCCTTATTGTGGCAACTGCACTTGTAAAAGGAAGAAATCTTGACAATGTAACTTTTCAAAGCATTCTTAAAAAATGGAAGGATAAACGCTTTGTAGCCGGAGTCAATCGGGAAGATATCGAAAGAGGAGCACAAGAAATAAATGTACCTTTGGAAAAACACATTGAGATCGTGCTTGAAGGAATGAAAAGAATAGAACGAGAACTTGGACTTTAAGCTTTTATGAAAATTATCTTTATCAACCATTTTTTTCTATCCTCATATTGGCGGAGTTGAAAAGCATACTCTTAATCTCTCAAAAGAACTTGTTAAAAAAGTACATCAAATAACAGTAATTACTCAAAAAAATGAAAACAAGCTAAGAGATAAGGAAATTATCGAGGGAATAAAAATCATCAGGATAACTTATCCTAAAATCAAGTTTTTAGGACTTTTAATCATCTGGCTTAAACTTTTAAAACTTCTACCTGAGTTTATAAAAGCTGATATTATTCACATCCATAACGTTTTTATTTAGTATCTACCCTTAAGATTTATCCTTTTTTTAAAACCTGTTTTTACCACATTTCATGGTTGGAAAGGAAGATTCCCTATCCCTTTAAAAAACCTTATTTTAAAAAAATTGCAAGTTTTTTAAACAAAAGAACAATCTGCATTGGCAGGTATATTGAAAAGTATTACAAAATAAAGACAGATAAAGTAATCTATGGTGCCAGCTGAGGAAAAATGATCTTAAAGGCTAAAAAACAAAAAAATCTCATTATCTTTCTTGGAAGACTTGAGAAAGATACAGGAATCTTGGAGTTTTTTAAGTTTTTAGAAAAAAACAAAGGAAAATACAAGGTTGTTTTTTTAGTGATGGGAGCTTAAGAAAACAGGCAGAAAACTACGGTAAAATAAAAGGCTTTGTCAAAGACCCAAAAAAGTATCTTTCAAAAGCAGAATACTGCGCTTCAGCAGGCTATCTTTCTGCAATTGAGGCGTTGGAAGCAAGTTGTAAACTTTTGCTTTTTTACCACAATTGGCTCAAAAAAGATTACTGGTAGCTCTCGCCTTTTTATAAAATAAAAGACAATCCGCAAAAAGCCAAAAGATTTTTACTGCAAAATACTTGGGAAAAGTTAGCTAAAAATTATCTTGATCTATGGAAAAAATAAAGGTCTCTGTTTGCACAGTAGTTTTAAATGAGGAAAAAACAATTAAAGATCTGCTTGAATCTTTAGTAAATCAAACTCAAAGAACTGATGAGATTATTCTGATTGATGGTGGATCAAAAGATAAAACACTCATGATAATTAAATACTTTCAAAGAAAATACCCCTTTATCAAGCTTTTTGTAAAAAAAGCACTATCCCCCAGTCAAGAAACTTATCTTTAAAAAAAGCAAAGGGCGAGATTATTTTCTTTATTGATGCAGGTTGCAAAGCTAAAAAATACTGGCTTGAGAAAATGCTTAATTGCTTTAAAAAGGATAAAAAAGCAATGATTGTCGCAGGCGCTTATGAGATGAGGACAAAAACTCCTTTGCAAAAAGCCTTTTCGCTTTTTGTTGGAGTTCAGCGACAAAATTTTAAAGAAAAAAACTTTGTTCCCTCAACCCGCTCTGTTGCTTTTAAAAAAGACCTCTGGGAAAAACTAAATGGATTTAATGAGGCCTTACAAAAAGCTGAAGATACAGAATTTTTCTTAAAAGCAGAAAAAATTGGTGCAAAAAAAATTCTCTGCCCTGAGGCAAAAGTTATCTGGTTTGAGTTTGAAAACTTAAAACTTAAAGATATGATTAAAAGATTTTTCTCCTATGCAAAAGAAGATGCAAAGACCTTAATCTTTTGGGATAAAAACAAAGGAATAAAAACTCACAATCTAAAAGTACTTTTTATTTTTGCCCGTTACCTCATCTTTTTCTTGCTTTTTTTAAACTCAAAAATTTTAGGAAGCTTGACTTTTATTCTTTACCTTGCCTTGGCTTTTTTAAAATTTCCCTATCTTAAACTATCATTAGAAGAAAGATTGTCTTTGATTGTAATGCAGATAATTTCAGATTTTTCAGTGATGACAGGATTTATCGTTGGAATTTTAGAGAAAGCTTTGACCTGGCTCCACTGAAAGCTTTGAACTTGAAAATTCCGGTTTTAACTTTTAATAAATCGCCTATGAATGAAGTATTGGAGGGAAAAGCAATTTTTGTAAAAGAAGTCAACGACACCCTAGCCAAAGATACTTGCGGTTTTTAGAAAAGTTAAAAAAGGAAAAATTAAACTGATTGTCTTCAAAAATGAAAAAATTTAATTTTGATATCTAAGCTCCTATTTATTTCTTCAAACAAATTTTATAACCTTATAGTTAGTTCGTATGATACAATATCATATATGACTGAAGATTTAAAAGATTTCCAATCCGATTTAGAAGAGCAAACAGGTATTACCCCCGAAGAAGAAGCTCAAGCAGAAAAGGCACAAAAAGCTACAGAAAAAACTATAATAAGTGCTGCACAATTTGCAGCTGACCGACTTACTCCACACCCCTCGAAGCCTACGCCTGAAATAAGACGAGAAAGCCAAACTAAATTTTTAATTCCCCCGTATAGTACGGAAGAGCTTTCTGCGATAGAATCACAACTCCAAGAAGCAAACATACAGATCAGAAGCTCTTTTGAAAACTATAAACCTCACCTTCTGGCATCACTGATATTTGCTTCCAGAATTGGAATTAACATCTCAGAACTGCTAGAGAATTTACAAAATTATATTGAACAAAAAATGAAAACTTCATATCATTATCACAGTGGAATAAATCATCAAGAAGCAACCTATTTTATACAAGAACAAGTAGTTAAAAAATTGGCAGAAGAAAAAACTTTAGAAATACCTCCAGATTTAAAACCAAATGAGGATAGAAAAATATTTATGACTACTTTGGCAAATAATCTTTCTCCAGAAAAATGCCTAGAATTAGCTAGATACATTGCGAGCACTTCCACTGAATTTAGGAGTTCGCCATTTTATTTTTCAGGAGTAAACATATTCGAGTTGACCCATAGCGGACCACTAAGAAGACAGAATATAGCAATAGCAATCGCTCAGCAGCCATTTGATGTCGACAGCCTTAAAGATTTTCTCTTACAGAATGGAATTAGAAAAGACAAATTCTTATTAGCCATGGCAAATCCTCTTCTAAGAGCACTTTTTCCCTTGGCTACCCTATTAGCAAAAACTTATCCTATCACTCTTCAATATTCTCCTCAAAATAAAAAAGAACTCCCAATAAAGGATGCGTTAGAAGAAGTTTTAGAAAGATGTTATAAGGAAACTCCATTAGGAGAAGAACCTAAAGGACCATTTCCTTTAGAAGAGATATCTGCCCAAATTATAATTGAAGGGTTAGAACAATTACCTCAAGAGGATTTAGAAACTAGATTTAGACAGATTTTATCTTCAATCTTAGAATCAGAACAACCTTTTGAAGAACTTGAGAAAGTCTTTCCTGATATTAATTTGTTTTTAGAAGATAGGGATAGAAACTCTTTAGTCAACGCTTTAAATGCTCTAAAACCAGCTATAAACAACCCTAATCAGATACCACCTGCAGATTTTTGGAGGAATATTTCTAGAAAACCAAATATAATCGATAGCTCTTTTTTCCCTACATATTTATATAAACTATTAATCCAAACTTTCTACAGAGCTGGAGGACAAGAACATTTATCAAGATGGAGAGATTTAATTCAAAGCTTTGTCGTTTCAGAAGGACAAAAAAGAAATGGAGAAGCATTGAAAATTGTTATTATTAACTCAAACACAATTGCCATATTCGATGGTAATAACCCATTATTTTCACTAGTAAAAGAAGAAGATGGATGGTATCCTACACCGTACTACGGTAAAACCACAAGACAACCAGTTTTTGCAATTGCAGGCGAATCTTATGAAGAATTACAGAGGCGTATTGCTGAAGCAAAATTTACTTATGAAGTTAGCAGTGAATTTTTAAAAGAAATTTTACGAGAACGCCTAAGCGAATTCGAAAAAAGTATATACACACATATTACACAGCAAATAAATCTACAAGCCTTAAACGCAGCAGGTATTCACCCAAGCCATTCCTCTTTTGCTTATAGAGAATCCATTGCCCCCTCTTTTTTACAAGATGTTAAGTATCTTATTGGAAGCCTTTCTCCTTACGGAATAGGTATATATGACAGCATTTTTAGAGCACTTATACAACATTTATTTATAAAAAGAAAACTTAATCCTGTTGAACTACCAATAAAAGCACCATTAACTGAAGAGACTGTAACTATTAAACATCCCATCCTGGAGCTCAATACAATTACTTGGGGGGAGATTCAAAGAAAGCTAAAAGAAACAGGAGAAGATGTAAGAATCCCTGAGGTAACAATAAGAAACCAAAGAGGATTTGAAATACGTACAAGAGCAGGGGTTTACGAAACACTCTTACAATTAAAAGAAGTGGGATTTGATGCTGTTTTAGGAAAAACTATGGCAGAAGAATTTAATCGACAGTCTGCAAGAATTTACGTGGAAAAAGCACTTGTGGGTTTAGGCTTTTTACCTGAAAACTATCAAAGAGATCATCCACTCACAAGTTTAAAAGAAAAACAACAAAGACTCTACAGTAAAGCTCTAGAATTAGGATTTACTACTCAACTTGAAAAAGATTATTACCTAGCAAGAACTCTCTCCTTACCACTAACTTGGAAAAGGGAAAAGGAGCTTATGGATTTTCTAGAAAACCAGTTAGGAAAGGATGAGTTCAACCAATTCTTAAATGAAATAGGCATAGATAAAAACTATTTTGAAACAAGAGAAATTATTGAAGATTTTCTAAATTTTGCATCAGGATGGGGATGGAGTCAGTTTGATAGAAGTAATGAATTTCCTACTTATTATTATCAACAACCAACTTATAATCTTGATTTAAAACTCTCTATACGTTCAGGATACAGAAATGCTGGTGAATTTGCCATCTCAACTCAAGCCCAAAAAATATTTAAAGCTGCTAAAAAAACTTGGGAAAACTTTTTAACAGAAGTAAAAGGAAAAATAGCCGAACAATCAGAAAACGAACCATTAACTAAAATTTTGAATTTAGGAAAAGCTTTGGCTTCAGAAATAGATCGCATGTCTCAAGCAGAAGTTACAGAATGGGCCGAAAAGATTATTAAAGGAGAAATTGCAGCAGTAGGAAAAGATATCACCGAGCCAATAGAAGTAAATACATGGAGAGATTTTTATGAAGCAATAAGACAACTCATGAATACTGCTAAATTAGTTTTAATCTACCGATCCGAAAAAGAAAGATTCGGATGGGAAGTATCAACAGATAAAGACGAATTATCTTAAAAGCAATTTTTTCTTTTTTAAATTACTTTAGATCTTTGTAATTTTTACAAAATTGTTTAACTAAACACAATAATTATAATCTAAAAGTGCTTTCCCTCTTTGCCCGTTATCTCATCTTTCTTTTGCTTTTTTTAAACTCAAAACTTTTAGGAAGCCTCACTTTTCTTCTTTACCTTGCCTGGGCTTTTTTAAAATTTCCCTATCTTAAACTATCATTAAAAGAAAATTATCTTTATATCTAAACTCTTTACATAACAAAATATTGCTATGTTTGTAAGATAAAATAAGCTGACAAGAAATTTATTGGTACTAGGTATGGAGATATTGACTCCTTTTTGAGCAAGTTTTGAATAATCTTCTTTTTCTGTTTCTAGATAGACAAAAGAAGTCTTTTGAATTAAATCAATTTGCGATGGAGTTTTGTAGTCTAAAGTATCCTCTATCAACATCACTGGAAAATAGACTAATTTCTCATCTGTCAAATTATCTCCTTCTCTTTTTAATACTTCAATTGCTTTCTCTCCTTTTTTTTTAAATCCTTTTGCATAGTGTATCCTTTTTGTGTTCCAATATATTAACCATTTCTGCGCTTTATTCAAAAAATCTCTCTTGTCTTTTATCATCTGTTAATATGGTATTATAAACTCCTCATCATCTTTCCTGTGTGAATTCTCTACTATTGCATTATATTGCTTTTGCCCTGTTGGTATTGTATGTATCCCTGCATTGAATTTATCCCTAAAAAATTCATCCCATTCTTTTAATTTGTCCCTTGATACTCCTGTAAATTCTGTCCCATTATCTATCCTTATGTTTATCTTTGTTCTTACATTATGTGCTCTTAAATATGAAAGTGTAAAATACAAAAACAAAAATCCATAATGACTGTATAGGTTGTATGAGTAAAATGCCCATCTTATCCTTGTTTACAAGTCTATAAGTGTCCATTACATAAAGCATCTTATATTCTGCACTCCTTTTCTTTTTCCTTTTTACTTTTACATTTCTGTAAAGAATCTTTTTTATTATGTTTTCTTTGAATTCTAAACAATTCTTTTTATTTAAGTAGCTTGTAAGTTTTCTATAATCAAATCCTGTTAGTTTGTGCTCTTTTAAAATTAGTTCTTTCAATTATTCCTTCATCTTATTAGGTTGTATTTTTAGGTTTTTATCTTTTATCTTTATCTTTATCTTTATTTTTAAATGACGCCCTTATTGTTTTTTTACTGTGTTTTTTGATATCACAATTTTCTTCACTGTCCTTTTTATTTTCTAAACATTCTTCTTATATACTTCTTTTACTAACGCTCTTTCTTTCTTGGGTGAAATTTGTCTGTATCTGTGGTATATATTTATTTTAAGTTAATAGATCTTTTTCATCTCTTTTAAACTTTCAATGAGGACTTGGTAGGATACTATATCGAGCTCTTTTTTTATTATCAAGTTTAATATCTTAAACTATTTCTTTCTTTGGTGGAAAGTGTTTTGTGTGCTAATCCTCGTTTGAGTATATTCTCATTTTATTTCCCATAATGGTTTAGTATGTCTGTAACTGTGTAGGTCAACTATCCTAGATAATCTTGTTGTTTTAATATTTAAAGATTAAAATATAATTTCAACCATTAATACAAAAACTGTAAAGTTTATAATTTTAAGCAGTTTAGAGTTATAGAATTATTCGGATCAGAAGATAAATTAAAAAATCTTTATGCATAAAAAAATATTAGTAATAGGTGGAGGAATTGGCGGTTTAGCTGTATCTGCTCTCTTGGCAAAGGACGGCTTTAAAATTACTCTGCTAGAGAAAAACAAAACAATCGGGGGTAGGGCAAGATTTTTAAAATTAGATGAGTTTTACTTTGATATGGGTCCATCCTGGTATATGATGCCTGAGGTTTTTGAGAATTTTTTTTCAATCTTTGACAAAAAAGTAAAGGATTTTTATCAGCTCAAAAAATTAAAAATAAACTATAGAGTCTTTTTTGATGATAATGATTTTGTAGATATATACTCTGACATCAAAAAAAACTTTCTTACCTTCAAAAAATATGAAAAGGATGGAGATATAAAGCTAAAAAAAATTCTAAACGAAGCTAAGTATATTTATGAAACTTCTATGAAAAATTTGGTTTTCTCAGATTACAAGAATCTTTTTCAACTGATAAAACCGGAAGTTTTACTCAATTTTCTACGATTTGATATTTTCCAGTCGCTTCATTCTTATATAGAAAGAAACATAAAAAATCCTAAATTACAAAAAATTCTTGAGTACACAACTGTTTTCTTAGGAGGTTCTCCCTATAATACACCGGCTTTTTATAAGCTTGTTGCGCATGCAGATATGAATTTGGGTATTTACTATCCTATAGGAGGAATGTATAAAATAGTTGAAGCTTTAGAAAAGCTTTGTAACCAATATAATGTTAGGATAAAAACAGATGAGGAGGTAAAAAAAATATTTATAAAAGATAAAAAAATCTACATGGTTGAGACAAACAAAGGTAAAAAATATCGAGCCGATATTTTTGTGGTAAACGCAGATTATCCTTACTTTGAAACAAAATTGCTTCCAAAACAGTTTCAAACCTACAACGCAGAATATTGGGATGCAAAGACCTTTTCTCCTTCTGCTTTTATTATTTATCTTGGCATAAAAGATAACTTAAGACTTAGCCGACATCACAATCTATATTTTGTAACAGACTGGAAAACTCATTTTGATGATGTCTATAAGAACAAGAGAATCCCAAAGAATCCTTCTTTCTACTACCACATACCATCAAAAACAGATCAATATATGGCTCCAAGTAGTTGTCACAGCGTAATGATTCTTGTTCCTATGCCTCCGGGAGTATTCTTAGGCAAAGAAGAAGAAAAAGTATTTTATAGCAAAATACTAAAAACATTCTCAAAGATTAACAAATTGGAAAATATCGAAGAAAAAATCCTGGTGAAAAAATTTTTTCAAGCAAAAGATTTTTTTCAGGACTATAACGCTTATTTTGGTTCAGCCTTTGGAATAGCTCATACTTTATCTCAAACAGCGCTTTTTAGGCCCCGAAATTATTCAAAAAAAATTAAAAATCTATTTTATGTGGGTCAACACACCAATCCTGGGATAGGTATACCTCCTGTTTTAATTTCAGCTCAGATTGTTTATAATTTGATAAAAAATTATGAACATTTACTCCTACCAAACCTTTACAAGTAAACACACTAAAACTTTTTATTACTCTACCCTTTTATTCCCAAAAAAATACAGGGCAAAAGTTTTTCTTTTATACTCATTCTTAAGAATAATCGATGATCTTGTTGATAAAGAAACGCCTGATAAAAAAAATTTTTATCTTCTAAGAAAAGAGTTAGAAAACTCTTTAATTCTAAAAAATACCTCCAAAATAAAATTAATAAATGACATTGTTAAATTAATTAAAGAAAACGATCTATCAAAAGAAATGATGGATTATCTCAAAATCCAAGAAAAGGAAATTGCTAAAAAAATTTACAAAACAAACAAAGAATTTACTGAGTTTTTATATGGAGTAGCTGGAACTGTTGGAATAATGATGTCAAAGATTCTAAATTTACCTCCAAAAACCTTTGTTAATGCCAAAAGGTTGGGAGAGGCCTTACAGATTATAAATACAGTTAGAGATATTAAAGAGGATTACAGAATTGGCAGGATCTATATTCCGGAGGAATTATTAAATAAATACGGTTTAACACAAAAAAATTTTCTAAAGCAGGAAAAACAAGAAAAATTTTTTATTTTAGTTAAAGATTTGCTCAATAAGGCATTTAAATTAATAAAAGAAGCAAAGAAGAGCTTTGTATATTTTAAAAAAGAAATCCTTTTCCCGATAAAAACAGCTTCAGATTTATATCTTTTGGTTGGAAAAAGCATATATATTAAACCCGAATTGATATTTAATAAAAAAAAACTAAAGCCGAATTTTATTAAAATTTCTCAGTTAATAATTAGCAACTTCTTTTTTATCTATGTATTTAATAAAAAAGGTTGAATACTATGGCAAAAATAGTTAAATTTATAGAACAATATTTAGCAGAGTACAAGGATATCTTTGTAGATTACTCTTCATCCAAAAGGGAATTTCTTATTTTATACAAGGATTTCGTTCAAAGAGGCAAAGGTGTAAGAGGAGCTTCGGTTTTTTTAACAGATAAGATTTTTAAGCATGAAAAATTGAGCAAAACAAATTTATATTATCTTGCGGCATTTTTTGAACTGATGCACTCCAACTTGTTAATTCATGATGATTTTATGTATGAATATAGGCTTACCCGTAATGCCAAAACTATAAATTTTTATTTTGAAAGCAAGTTTAAAAAAGAGTTAAAAAAACTCCAGCATCTTGGGAACTCTCTGGCGGTCAATTTAGGTGATACTGGCTTTTTTTTGGTCTTTGACTTTTTTAACAGAATAAAAACAAGCCATACTTGGAAAAAAAAGCTCTTTTATAACTTTACTTCTGAATATACAAAATTGTCCCTGGCCCAAGCAGACGATGTTTTTTTTGGCCAAACTAACATTGAACCTAATCACGAAACAATTAAGCGTGTTTACCTGCATAAGACTGCTCGCTACACCTTTGTTTTACCTGTTATATCAACCCTTTACCTTAGGAACAATTATTTTTACAAAGATCAGCTTTTGATTCGCATTCTCGAAAATTTAGGCGTACTCTTTCAGATTACAGATGACTTGATTGGTTTTCTTTCAGATCAAACCGGAAAAGACAAAGGATTAGATATTCGAGTAAGCAATAAGACTATAGTCAGATACTTTTTAATTAGAGAGCTTAAAAACTTAGAATTTAAAGAATTAACAAAATAGTTTTTAAATTGTCTTAAGACAATGAATTTATGAAAATAGAATATTTAACCTTTAACTTTATTATTCTCTTATCTCCTCTGTTATCTTATCTCTTTTTTCCTAAGATCATATATCCTCTTGATAATATTTCCCTAATATCTATACTTATTGCCGCTTTCATCTTTATCCTGCACGATATATTTGCAAACAATAACTGGTGGAGATTTAACAATAAATTTATACTTGGAGTAAGGATTTTGAATCTGCCAATAGAAGAGATTATGTTTTTCTTTACAGTCGGATTTGCCTGTCTTACAATATGGCTAAACCTAAAAACAGTTAATCTAAAAATAGAATTTAATCTGTTTCCGCTTTTTCTGCTTATCGGCTTATATTACTTATTTTTAGCCATAAAAAGCAAAAAAGCTTATGCCCAATCTATGACTATTTTTTATATTGTTCTAATAATAACTGACATTAGTTCAAAGATAAATCTGGCTTTAGACAATTTTTTTATCCTCTACTTAGGAATCATTCTTTTTTTAACGCTTATTTTCAACTATTATCTAACCAAAAGGCCTGTGGTTTTATACAACAAGGAATTTTTAAGCGGAAAAAAGATCTTAACAATTCCTGTAGAGGACTTTCTTTACGGAATTAACTTTATTTATCTTACTACCATAATCTATGAGTTCTTCTCTAATTCAGCAATTTTTTGAAGATACTTTTCCATATCAAATTTTCTTTCAAGGCCTTTTTCATTCATATACCTTACTTTTCCAAAAATCTTTCGCTCTCTCCAGGGTCTATCAAAACAACCAAAACTCCAGGCAATACCAAGATAACCATTAGGATCTCTGCCATCAAGCTCATATTTATCATTTAAGTAAACCAACCACTTATAAGCTTGTCTCCAGTTTAAACTCCATTCAATAACCTTCTTTGCCCAGTACATCCGCATATAGTTGTGCATCTTGCCGGTTAAGAGCATCTCTTTTTGACAAGCATTCCAATATTTATCGTGTGTTTTGCCTTCCTCAAGCTCTTCAAGACTATAAACATAGTCTCTCTTATCGTTTTTATGATCATCCAAAGTCTTTATTGACCAAAAAGGCAATCCTTTCCAGTTGTCATAATTTCTTTCAAAATAAACAAAGTTCCTTGCTAATTCTCTCCAGACTAGAAGTTCATTGAAAAAGGCCTGAACGTTTTCATCATCAATCGAATAATTTTTCAAAACTTCATAAACAATCTTAACCGGCGAAATGAAGCCAAAATGCAAATAGGGAGATAAGTTTGACTGAAAATCTTTATCCGGACTACTCCTAAATTTCTTGTAATAAACCAGTTTTTTGAAAATAAACTCACTTAATATTTGGCAAGCCTGTGTCTCTCCTCCTATAAATTTAGTCTTAAAGACTTTTTTGTCTAATCGCAACATTTTAAATTGCTGTTCGATCTCAGAGTTGCTTTGATTAAAAAGTTCTGTCTTATTTCTTAAACTCTCTAACTCAAATCTATCAGACAATTTAGGAATAAAAGAAAGAATTTTTTTCTTTATCAAAAAAGCATAGGGCACCTTATTTTTTGCGACTAATATAACTGGAGCAAAAGTATCATTTTCAACTAGGAATACAGGTAGATCTAATTTCTTAATTAAAAAGCTTCGCCAGTATCTTTGACCTCTAAGATAACCAAAGTCAGCTATCAGAACGCTGGCCCTTTTTGCAACTTTCAAAATATCTGAAAAACTGTCAACCTTTTGAACCAAAAAATTAGCTCCTATCTGCCTCAAATTCTTTTTTAATTCTAAAATTCCTTGTTTTAAAAAAGCATATTGCCTTAAATTTGCATACTTATTTTCTTTTAAGGCAAAGTAAACAAGCAGAGGTAGATTCAGTCGATTTGATTCTTTTATTGCCAACTTTAAAGCAAAGTTGTAATCTATTCTAAGTCCGGTCTGAACCCAGTACAAAACAAACTCTCCCTTTTTATTCTCCTTGTCAAGATTGTATTTTTTAATCCTAAAATCGAGCTGATCAGACACTAAATTTATTGAACTGAGAAAAATTTATAATCCTTTATTCTACAAAAATCTCAGTTCGAGCTTTTTATAGATTAAATTCCTGTTTAAATTTTAGCAAAAATCCCTAAAATTATTCTCCCCTTGAGATTTCCAAACATAAAAATTTGCTTTACAAGAGATATAATCAAAAATCAGATGGCAACAGGGTATGCCTGATTCTAAAAATTAGTTTATGAAGCTTATCCAGATGTTTAACCTTCAATATTTTTAAGAAGATGATTAAGATAAAGCAAAAGGGAAAAGACAAAAGATAAAGCAAGATTTTACTCTTTTAAACGAGAATTTTTTATCAGAATTTTGAAGTATAATAAAGAAAATTGATAAGAAAGCTAATATTAAATTAAATTTTCTAAGATTAGATTTTTCACCCAAGTCAAGTTTTGGACTTAGAAAAAACACAAGATTCTTAACTAATTTAGAAATTGATCTGAATGTATAAAAAAGTATTAGAAAATAAATAGAAATTTAAGCCAAAAAACCTATGACAAAAAAAACAATAGCCAGCGGTACAGTACATAAACTACCCTCAGATTTACGCAGTGCCCTTGTCAATGATCAAGAGGCATTGGTAAGATGGAATGATATTACTCCGCTTGCGCGCAATGAATGGATATGCTGGGTAACTATTGCAAAAAAGCCAGAAACAAGAAAACGCCGTGTTGAAAGGGTAATCTCCGAACTTAAAGAGGGTATACGCAGGCCTTGCTGTTGGCCGGGTTGTCCGCATCGAAATCCGAAAACAAAAAAGTATTTTTCTGGATTAAATTCAGAATAGTCCCAATAAAGCAAACCATTCGTAAAGTAGTTAAAATTTATCCTGTTGTAAAAGAATAAAAAAACATTTAACGACTTACTCTCAGATAAAGTCTGATTAAACTAAAAGTTATAATAACTCCGAAAAATCAGAATTAGAAGAGTTAATAAATATAATCAGCATAAAAGAGATTATAGAAAGCTGGGTATGCATAGTTGGTTTTCAAATAATTATCTGAGTTCTAAACTTCTGTTGATCAATCTGGACTAATATTTATATCTGAACGATATTAAAAGAATTATGAAAAAAATAAGATTCTGGAGTTAATAAATAAATTATTAGAAAAGCAGATTCTAGTTGAATGCGAAGATTAACAAAAATTTTTTAGTGTATTTCAGTAAAGAACCTAACTTCACTGATATCTTTTTACAACTACCAAATCTTCTTTTGCCTGAATCAAGATAAACTTAAAACTATGTTTGGCTATTTTTACTAGTTAAATTTCCGAGTTTTGATCACAATCTCTTCCAAAAGAACTGGATAATTATGGTTTTAAGAGTATTGCAAATAACAATTGTGAATTTTTACTATTTGTTTTTGATCCCCAAAGAAACAAGCTGACCGTAGGAGCAGATAATAAAGTAACTATTCCAGTCTTTTATCCTGTAATTAAAGATTAAATTATCTTTTCAACCTATTCCGATGAAATATTAAAAGTATAATCAAAACTAAGTTCTTTTAAAGGCAAACATTTATGGTTTGTTTAATTATGCTTTATCTACCTTTAATATCACAGAAAACACAGTTTGAGACTCTGTAAAGATTCTTTTACCCGGTTATGTTGTAGAATTGAAGTTGTCTACTCAAAAAATAACATATAAAACAAGATCTGTCAGAGATTTTGATAAGTCTCTAAATTTGCATAGAAATACATCAAGGGGTTTTGAACGACAAAGTCTATGTCCTAAAATTAGAAAGAGCAATTCTAAACTCAGTTGAGAAAAAAATAGCAAAACTAAATTTGTCACTGAAATATCTATTGGTTGTGAAATCTCAGTCTGCTTTGATTGTACTTTAGTAGCTTATGCCTCCTCAAAGATCATAGGACCAGAAAATTTTTATTGCTATGCATTTGTTTTTCCAGATCAGTACAATACTGAAAATTTTAATTTGATAAATAACTTTGTAAAAAAAATTTGCAGTGGAGTTTTATCAAGATTGGTCCCAAGTTAGAGTATCAAAAAGATTACTTCAAATCTTGGTCTAATGATGACATATTACAATTTAAAACAGATTATTATGGCTGTTATCTTAAGTTTCTGGCCAAGTATCATCATGAAATTGTTTTTACAGGCTAACATGGCGACAAAAGTTATTCTTTAGATCAGGTAATAAAGCCTATCAAGTTCAACCGTCAAATCAGTTATTTTGACAATTTGAAATATTTATTCGTTTGTGGATAAAATCTATTTTTTTAACCAAAAAGTAATAGAGATTATACTTGATTAAGAAAGATACATTAAGATAATCTTTGCTCCAACCATTTACTCTGATATTCATCTGATGGAATATATGTTTTATCATCGTTATTTTAGCAAAATAGGGATTACTGCAATTTCTCCTTATTTTGATTTTGGTATCCTATTTTTAGCCTTCTCCAAGAAGATACAAAAAACCAAAAATACTGGGATTTAAGCAGATCTTTTTTAGACTTATATTTTGAGCATTTAATTAAAGCTAGTTGGTATTTGATTAAAAAAATAATATTCTGCTTTAACTTCTCGGAATAAAAATTTACAGTGCACATAAATATGATATCTTTGCATATAATAAAGCCAAAGGAGAAGCTTTATATAAAGCTTAATGCTTACATGTTTAGCTTTTTAAAACCATTCTTTTGCTATCAAACTTGTTTTATAAATACTTATATATTTTTTATATGTTTGAGCTTATCTTCATTTTTCATAAAAAATATATCTTTATCAATTGCCTAAATGTCTTTATTAGAGTTTTAACAATTTTGACAGAAAGTTAATAGAGTAACGAGTATCCGCAAAAGATTCATTGAAATAAATATATAAAATAAGTGTAAAATTTTTATATTTATTTTTATTTGTTAATCACCTCTCCTATCAAAAAAGCCTCTTCTCCATTGGGATAATAAATTGTTTTTTTTTACTATAAAACTATCCTTAAAATCTGATTTTAAGAGATACTCTTTGCTTAAGGAAAAAAGCTGTTTTTTAGAGGGGTTATAGATCCAAGGAGTTCTTAAAAGATCGCCTATTTTACATTTGTTTTGGCATTTATTTTCAGGATCGTAAAATTTTATAAATATTTCAGCTCCGTTGAATTCTCCGCTCATGTAAAGTTCGTCATAAGAATCTTTATTTTCTAAAAAAAAGCTCATTATCTGTTTGGGGACCGTATTGCCATCCCCAAAAGTCAGAGGCATATAAGGGATAATTGTAAAAATAGGCTTTTAAATAAAGATATAAACTAAAAAGCATTACTGCTATAACAAAAACCCGTACTAAAAAAAAGTTTTTATCTTTTATTTTTCTTAAAAACCAACAAAAACCTTCTGCTGTTAAAAAACTAAAAGGGATTAGGCCAATAATTGATCTAGTAGCTTGAGGAGGAAGGTCTGTAGTAATTGAAGAAGGAACTGGATATGCAATTAAGATAAGAATTAACAACCAAAAAAAATAATTTCTTTTTTTGAATAAGCTAACAAAGCCTAAAATGATAAACGGTAGCTGGTTTTTAAAAAATTGGCCAAAACCTGCTACAGAGTGCCGTGATATAAATTGTCCTTCCATATCTTTATCACCTTTGAAAAAAAGATAGTCTGGCGAAAAATGAAGCAGATATGATTTTATGAATTTTTGAAATGGATCAATCTCTGGGTTGCCAAACATCGAAACTTGATAAAATCTGTTCATACCTTCGCCTTTTAAAATATGTAGAACAAGAGGCAAAGCTATTGCTATAAAAATCATTGTTGCAAAAATAGCAGTTTTTAAGTTAATTCTTTTTTTAGTTAATACAAAAACAAAGGATAGGCAAAAAAATATTGGTGCAAAAACTCTTGCTGAAAAATAAGAGTAACAAGTGATGCCCAAAAATAAAACTGACAAATAAAAAAACCTAATTTCTTTCTTTTTTAAAAACCTGATTAAAAAAAAATATGAAACTAAAAAAAAGAATAAATAAATTTGTCCTTCTAGGTTAACCCTACTTAAATGAATACTCCAAGGAGCAATAGCAAAAAAAAGCGAAGCATAGAAACCATATAAACTATTTTTAATTTCTCTTCCTATGAAAAAAATAATAAAGATTGAAAGGATGTTAAAAACAACTGATGTTAAGCGAACTGAAAACTCATTTAAACCAAATATTGCAACTGGAATCGTAGTAATATATATATCTAACGGGTTTTTATATTCGTCAAAAGCTCTAAAAAATAAAGGAAACTTTTCTCCCCATTCATCTTTGCCGGTTTTTAAAATTGTGTAAGCATTATAGCCTATTGAAGCTTCATCAGCAAAAAAACCAGCTGGAACTTGATCTAACTTCCAAACTCTTATGAAGATTGAAAATATAATTGTTATAAAAAGCAAAAACAAAACAAGCCTGTTATTATCGTTCTTTCTAGACATCTTTTAAATTATAAATAATAAGACTAAAAATTGTATTGAATCAAATAATATAAATCTTCTTAATCTAGTTTTTATTTTTTAGGTGTTCAGTTAAGAGGTTTTTAGTCTTTTAGATCTTTGTCTAGGAAGATACGAGAGGCTGTTACTCCTTTTTGGCCTTGATACTTGCCTCTATATGGATTTTGTGCAGAGCTTACCATTTTGGCAAAAACAAGCTGGCAAATTCTCATGTCCGGGTAGATTTTAAGTGGTTTTGAGTTGGCGTTATAAAACTCTAAAGTAATATTTCCTTCAAAACCTGCGTCTACCCAACCTGCATTTTCAATAAAAAGCCCCAGTCGTCCAATAGAAGACCTACCCTCTACAAATGCAGTAAGATAATCTGGAAGTTTTATATACTCCTTGGTTGTTGCTAAAACAAACTGTTTTGGTTCAATTATAAAACTTTCATTGTTGTTGATAACTATTTTCTTTAGATGTTTTTCAATTTCTGAATTTTTTATATCTAATATTCGTTCAGAGTCTAAATAGATTGAAAACTCATTTCCAAGCCTTAGATCAACTGATGAAGGTTGAATCTGTATCTCATCTAAAGGCTCTATTACTAACTCTTTTTTTTCTAAAAATTCTTTTATCTTCTGGTCGTTTAAAATCATAGCTAATATAATATCATAACTTTAGGATACTTTTTAACTATTTAATTTAACTTATATTCTTATTCTTAACTAGAGTTTTTTTCTACAAATTCTTTCAAAACAACCGCATTATTATGTGCAACATCTTTTGCTGAAAATAAAAAGGTTATAGTTTTGTAGTTTTTTTCAAGTTCTTTAATCTTAGTTACAAGATCTTGTTTTGATTTAAGTTCATTTTTGTATTTTATTTTAAACTGTTGCCATCTTTCTGGCTTATGTCTAAACCATTTTATCAAACTATCACTAGGAGCGATGTCTTTTAGCCAAAGATCAATCTTTGATTGTTGTCTGGAAATACCTCTTGGCCAAAGGCGATCTACTAAAATTCTAAATCCATCGTCTTTGTTAGGATTTTCATAAATTCTTTTTAATTTTATCATTTTGTAAATTTTAAGTTCTATATTAGAAGATAACAAATAAGTTTTTGAAGTAAAAGGTTTTTGTTTAATAAATATAAAGGTTTTGAAGTTAGAATTAAGTACCTATGAGCTTTAATAATATGTTTAAATATTGTCTTTAAATTGCTTTAAAATTATTTTTAAACTTTCTCGAATTTAAATATCTGCCAAGTCTTGTTTTTGCCTGTTTTAATCTTTCATTTTCATAGGGTGTCAGTATCTTCGTACTCAGATAAGTAACGATATCAAAGGCTAATTGACAAGAAAAATTGAGTATGATAATATATGATCTTTATAAATGAGACAAGAACATTTTTTTTATAGATGAAACTAAAAAGCATACGCCGGAGCAAGTAATTTTGGGCATAACAACTCTTGAAGAATTAGCAAAAAACCCAAATAGAGGGCCACATATTTTAACATTAGGCGAAGCTATATTAGATGGATTTCTTCAAAATCCTGGATTAAACCTAGAAACTTTATTGAAATTTGCAACTAATGTAGAAGAAGAGAGAGAAGGTGGACAAAGAATAATCTTGCCTACCACTGCTCTTGGACCAGTATCAGAATTATTAAACAATGCTGAATTTAACTTAGGAGGAGGAGCAAATGTAATTAGAGGTTTAGCTCATTTTTCCAGAGTGACTGCTATTTTACCACTTGATCCAAAGTGTTCTCTAACAGGAATTTGGAATTCTTTGTTTGCGAAACTTGAAAATATTGGAGTTCAAATAATAAGAATTGAACAACATGGCAGAGGAAATCCTACAAAAATAAGATTAGTAGATGAACAGAATCAAGTAATAGCCTCATTAGACTTTAGACCTCAGGGATCAATTTCCTCTCAAACAATGCTTCAAGTAATAAAAAATTTAATAAAAAATTATCAAAATGGCATGTCGGTAATTATTAGCGACTACGGAAGAGGAATGTTTCCACTGGAAACTCTTAATCTTTTAGCTAGCGAATATCCTTTCAATGGAGCTCCTCTTTATATAGATCCCAGAAAAGGATCCTATAATTTTCCTAAAGGAATTCTAAAACCTAATTTAGAAGAAGCCCAAGCAATGGTAGGAAGAACTGATTTGCCTCCCGAGGAATTAGCTAAAGCTCTTTTACAAGTAAATCCAAACTTAACTGCTGTGATTTTAACTTTAGATGGTGATGGAGCTTTATATCTTGATAATGAAGGTAATTTGAAATTTTTTCCTCCCGGAATAATGCCTGAAGAGGTCGTTAATCCTTCAGGTGCAGGAGATATTTTTATAAGTACTATGGCTTTATTAGAAGCAGTTGGCTTGTCTAGGGATATTGCTATACAAACAGCTCTTTTCCTTGCAAGCGCCTCTGTAACTTTACCCGGTACTTCAACTTTAAGTCCTGAACTATTAGATTATGCTCTATATATGGCTTTAAGACATCGTTCTCCTCTACATTTTCTCTCTCGCTACAGAGAAATCAGCTCACACAATGGAAGTATACCAAGAGAGCCATTGGAAGGAACAATAGGAACAGTATTAGAAAATCTTGGAAACCTAGAAAGTTTTCTTTACCCAGACGCAAAAGAATTTATAGAAAGAATAAAGTACGGGCCTCAAGTTTTTATTTGGACGCGAGGTGAGATCCTAACACCTGACGGTAGACAAGGATATCAAACATTCAAAGCTAGAGCAAGCGGAATTGATTTTCCTATAATAGGTGGATTGAATAAAATAGAGATACTTTACCAATGGTTAGAAACTCATCAGGATAAACCTAATCAGATTATTGTAATTGATGATAAACCTGAAAATCTTATCAATGCAAAACAAATCCTTGAAAATGCAGGAATTACAGCCAGACTGTTTTTAATAGATAGAACAGGCAAATACGCTAAAAAGACTTACGAAGGAATACATATTGTTAAATTATTAACTGACGAATCTTTGCTCAATCTTTTGCAGGAGACAAACAATACTTGGTTAATAGATTTAGACTATACACTTTTAAACCATGGAGATTTTAGAAGAGCATTAGCAATAGAATCATCAAGATTCAGACCACCAGTACCTATTAATAAGTTATAATTAAGCTATGATTATTCACTTTGTTGGAGATTTTAAAAAAAAAGAAAAAGAGACAATAATAAAACAAATAACATCATTAGAAAAACTTTACCAAACACCAGAATTTGCTATTGTTAAAAATCCAAGTAATATTTATCCACCTTATGATATATATCCTCTAAAACCTAAAAATAAAATTGACTCAAACTTTTCTGTAGTACTGACCGATATGGATGGAACTACTACATCGACTGAAACTTTATGTTTGCATTCTTTGGAGTTTATGATGAAAAAAATAACAAAAGCAAATTTTTCCTTTCAACAAGATGATTATCCGCACATAATTGGCAATAGCACTACAAAACATGTGGAGTATCTTCTTAACAAATACCAAAAACTTGTTAATCTAAAATCTCTAAAAGATAACTCTAAAAAGGCTTGCAATTGGACATTAAGCTACTCAAAAGATAAAAAACGAAAAAAAGAGGCAGAAGAAAGTTTAAAAATTGCAAAACTCAGCGATTTGTCAAAAGATTTTTCCTTAAAAGTAAAACTTGCAATTGAAATATATTATGCAAGATATCACAGTATCCTTGAAGAAATAAAAAAAGGTGAGGGAGAAAAGCTAGCTAAAAAACTTACTAAAAGCAAACCTCTTATTTCTCCAATGCCCGGAATTCCCCTGTTTTTATCACTTATAAAAGGAGTACTACAATCACCGCCAAAGAATTTACTTTATGAAGAACAGAAAAAAATAAAAAAGCTGATTCAATTTTTTAATAAAAGAGAGATAAAAATAGGTCTTGTTACATCTTCAATCTTTTATGAAGCTGATATTGTTCTAACTGAGGTTTTTCGAAAAATTAGGGAAAAGATAAGAGAATGGGATATAGATGAAATAGAAAAAAATAGCTTACTAAAAACATTTTCATCTTACAAAGCGTTTTATAATACAGTTGTAACAGCTGATGATTCCCATGAAATAAGATTAAAACCTCATAGAGATCTTTACAGCATAGCCCTTTTTAATTTGAATGTATCTAAAGAAAAACTGTCTGAGATTATTGGATTTGAAGACAGCACTTCAGGAATAATTGCGTTACGAGCTACTGGTGTCGGAAAAGTAGTTGCTGTTCCTTTTAAGGAAAGCTCAACTCATGATTTTTTTGCCGCTACATTAGTATGCAAAGGAGGTGTAAAAGATTTTCTATTTAACCATCTTTTAAATCTGGTCTAATCATTCTTCTATGTTTCTACTCATAGTTTTCTACACTCATTTAATGCAAAACTTTGAAAAAAATGTTTGATTTTAATCGAAACTTCTTAAAAGAGTTTATAGAGTAATAGCAAACAAAGAGGTTCTAGACTAGATAAACTCTAATTCCTCCTCCAAAAACCAAAACGGCTCGGAGAGGGGTTGGATAAGTTCTGCGATTATCTTTTCTGCTTTAGGTTTTAAATACTTATTTCTTAAAGCTCTCTTAAAAACTTCCCTAATCTTTTCTCTATAATCCTTATACTCTACCAACCACTTCCTTCGATCTTGCTCTTCTCTGTCATACTCCACAATGAAAAAGTCTCTGATAATATCTAAAGTTTTCTCAAGCGAAACCTCCGCAAACTCCAGCAATCTTTCCATTAAAGCATATTTATTTTCCCAAGCTCCTTTTGATTTTTTAAGAGTTTGCGAGACAAAATCTAAAACCTTGTCCATATCAGAAAAATATCTTTATCTTTTCATCTAACCATTCTCCAAAAGCAGATAAAACCTCTGGTATACTTACTTCCTCATTTTCCAAAACAAATTTCCAAAGTTTTCAATAGCTTACTTTTGCAAATTAGAAGGAAAATGAGGATAATTTTTTTCATTCTGCAATATTGTCCCTATAAAACGAATAAACTCTTTCCATCTTCTTTCGTTTTTTTTATTCCAAAACAAATCAAACCAATCTGTTCCAAAATCAAAACCCAGATTAAAAACAAATCCTAATGCTAAATGATCTGCCAAAGCATCATCCGGATGTTTAAAATGATCTTGATCTGGATAATCTACATCTGTACTTTCTATCCATTTTTTTATACAAATTTTTAAAAGCTTCATCCTGAAATATTTCTCTATATAAATTTTGACTTAAATATCCCTCTTCTTGCCGCCAAAAGTAAATATTTGTCTTTTTTGTTTTCAAAAAGCTCTGGCAGAATGTATTTAACAAACCAGTCTCTATCTCTATAATGAAAAGTTGGGGTGTGATAAGCATACATAAACATCATTGAACGAGTATTTTCTTTGGAAACAATCTTTCGCATTAGGTTTTTTTAACTTTTTCAGAGAGGCTCTTTTTTATTATCTAAATAGATATAAAAAAGCAAAGCCTCAAATTGCCTTCCCTCTAACGCTGTTTATAGCTATAGTAAATGGATCTGATTTTCTATTGTCATACTTAAATTTTTTACTATTTTTTAGAATCATCTTCTACAGAAGGATCAGGATAAGATAAATCCGGATCTAAAAGATACTCCAAATACTCTGAAAAATGTCATCTTTATAGGCTCGCAAATCAATAATAGGTTTACCCTCAGCTATCTCTTAACATTTCCTTCATAAGCTCAGCGATAGAGTTATGCACACTTCTCCAATTCGCTCGCCAACCAATATCTGATTCAACTTTTTTGATCTTGAGAAATAAACCAATCTCTTCCTTTCTTTCTCATCTTTTCAAAAAGAGCAAACAAAGGTTTAAAATCTTCAGTTCTATTCTGAGATAAGTTTTCTTTTATTCCTTCAAGGTAGGCATACAAATAATGCGGGTGAATCTCTTCATCAAAAAACAAAGGCGCATTCTTGAGCATTTCTTTAAACTGAGTTTTAACTCTACCTCTTAATAGCGCTTCTATATTTGCGGGCTTTATAGGAGAGTCAAATTGAGAAAGATTTTTTTATACTCCATTCTATTTTTAGCTTTTTTATCAAGGTGTTTTATCTCAAGATTATCAAATTCTTCTTGTGAAATTATAGGCTTTGAAAGCGAAGGCTTTTTCCTATAAAAAATTACAGGTCCAACCTCAGCAGTTACATTACATTTTTCTAAAATTCTAATTCCTAATTCTTCAAATCTTCTTCTGAACTCTGTTTTGAAAACTTTATCGTTTTGTATAAAGCACAAAAACCAACCATATAATCTTAAAAGATTGTTTTTATTATCATGTCTTTCTTGTAACTCTTTCTTAAAATCCTCACTCAACTTGCTTAAAAGTTTCCTTTTTTCCTTTGGGAAAAAAAAGAAGACTAAAATTATTTTTTTAAGACGTTTATATATTCTGGCTTATAAATCACATGCGAATAGGGGCACTGATTAACAGGTTTAAAAAGCATTTTGCTTGACTTGTTCTTTGAATACCTCTGGAGCCTGGATTTAAAGCATAAAGCCTAAACGCCCATATAGAACGCGCTGATTTTGAAATAGGAGCATTTTATATCTTCTTCATATCCAATATTTTTCTCAAAAATTTCGCGTATCTTATCAGGATTTGTTGCAAAATAATATTTAACTATTTTATCCCAAGAATACTTTAGAATATATAAAAAGCCCTTTGTTTTATAATAAAAATCCGTCTTTGCTGGGATATTTAAATCAAAAAGGTCAACAGTATATATTGAAATTATTAAACTATCATCATATTTAAAGAATCCTCTCTCCTTTTTTGAAACCAAATCCAAAATAGCCTTAAATTTCTTTGAGAATAAGCTAAATATCTTTTCTGCTAATTCAATATCTTTGCTTTCATCCAGAATCTTTTTTAAAGATTCATAAACCTCTACTTGCTCAAGATTCCGATATATAAAAAGGAGAGACTTCTCCTTTAGGAAGTTTTATACCATATCCAATCTCAACCTCTTCTATCTTAAAATCAGATTTATCTTTTACTGTCAGAATATAATCAGCAAATTTTATTGCCCAATCATATTCTCTTGCTTCTACTAATTTTTTTAAAATTCTTCCTAAAGAAAAATTAATTGTAATACCAAAAGGTGACATTAACTTAATCCACTCTCTTATTTTTTCTTTAGGCTCCAATCTCTTTAATGATTCTATAATATTTTTAGCTTCCCAATCCGAGAGAATTCTCAAAATCTGATCTATAAGTTCTGGATTGAATTTATCTTTAGAAGTAGCTAAATTGTCATCGCATATAATATCTATAATAGTTTTAATAGTTCTTTTATTTTCACTCTTTGCCATCCGCACTAAGTACCTAATTTCAGGAGTACTATAACTATATCTTGAAGGATCCTTTGCTGGCTTTTTTAATATATCCAGTAATCCATTTTTCCACAACCACTCCAACCACCTCTCATCCGCTTTGGCAAAAAAGTAATTCTTAGAATCAAAATTAAATGAGACTAAATTCTTAACTTGAGTTTTAGAAACTTTTTCTTTTTTTTCTTCTAAAAATTTTCTAATCTGCCTATGTATTTCTAATTGATTTGCTTTCATCTTTCTAAAAATACAAATAACTCATATAGACTTTTAATGTATTCATAAACAATTTTGTCTAGAATTTTTTTATTAATAGCCTCTACAACAGTATCATTAAGTTTATTTTTGTTAATTTCATCTATGGCACTTTTATATCTTAAATGAGCTATATCATTTAGTACTTTTTTTAAAATGGTTATTTTTCTATACAATTTATCTACGTTTTCATTTTCTCCTCTATTAGGGAAAAATTTTATATGTTTTTTCAAAGTAGCTTCAGAAAAATTATCAGTAAGTTCTCTTAACATAGCAGCAGCTTTAGGTATCCACAACTTATCTTTCTGTATTGAAGAATCTTTTATACATTCAATCACATTAAGCATTATTTCTCTCGTTCTATATATCTTATTACCTCCTCCCAATTCCCATATTAATTGAGTAAACGCAGCTACTTTATCAATTTGTTTACTTTCAATACTATTAATATATAGAGTCTCGTCTATAGGTATGTCTTTACCCTTTAATAGAGGATCTGAAGTATTCATACTTATTTAACTATTTACTAAACCATATAATTCCAATACTTTTTTATCTAATTCCTTTTGAATTTCTTCCAATTTCCTTTCTGCTTCTTTTGGTGTTATTTTACCTTCAAATTTATTTTTTTTAACAGTGTAAGCCTTATTAAATATATCCTCAAATTCTTTCAGTTGATTTTTCGTTGGTATTATTATTGGAAGTTGCCTTGCATCATTAATTTGAAAATGAGATGTAGAGTTTATAAAACTATCTACATATTCACTAATAAATTTTGAATTAATCATACATACAAAAAACCAATCTGGTAAATAAGTTTGGCTAAATAAGGACATTGTTAAGACATCATAAACACCCTTTTCTTTTATTCTTGCTTTTAAATAAGTTGAATTAACATCTGTCCAGCAAAATCCTTTTCGGAAGTAGAATTGTGGGTTTCTCACTACAGGCATTCCGATTCCTTTTCTTCCTGAATTTTCTTTTAGAAATTTTACATTCTTCTTACTCCAATCAATGTAATAAGGAGTTGGTGCATACCAGCGATTACCTTCCTTATCTCCTTTGTCATAAGGAACAAATGTTTGGTTTCCAGAAATTCCATCTAATTTTTCTTCTTTTGTTAATTTATTCACATCTGCAACTTCCCATTTTCTAACAATTCTATATAACCATCCCTGCCCAAAAATATCTCTTCCATATTTTTTCTTTAAATCATCAAAAAGTTTTCTTATTTCTTCTTCTGTTAAAGAATTTATATATCTTTTAACTTCTTCCTTTGTTTTAAGAAATGTTAGCTCTTTCGGTTTGTGATTTTCAATAAACAAACACAACTTTCTAGGTCTTTCCTCGATGATTTTTTCTGCATACTTTGTTTTTTCTAAAACACCTACATATTTACCATTATCTCCTGTCGCCAAACCTTGTCCCCCTTCTGTTATTAAACCAAGTAGAGTTATATCTCCTTCTTTTAAAGTTTCCCTATATTTTTTTAGTTGGTTTTCGTGTTTTTTAATATTTTTACTTGTTGAAATTTTGTCCCACCATTTATCCATAAGATCCTTTACTTTTTCTCCAAACTTTTTGTAGATTTTAATATTTAACCTATTTGGCTCAAAAAATACATTATTTACAACCTTTTTATAAACTTTCACATTAACTTTGTATTCTCTCTGCCTATTGAAATCTAAAAAAGAAATCACATAGTTTTCGTCTGGGTTAATTTCTTTTTGTGCAACTATTATTCCTGTATCAACCATCACAGATAAGAAAGGATTCGCTGTATCAACTATTTTCAAAATTCTATTTTTTAACAAAAGGTCTCGTAAATTTTGTTTTGTTTGTATCGTCCAAAAAGTCTTAGATGATATGTAAGTTAAAATTTCTTTTTCCTTCAAAAGTTGAAATCCTTTAAAATAAAAATGATTATAAAGATCATCCACAAATCCATACTGGTCTTTTAATATTTTTTTGTAGGTATTTTTAATCCCTTTTGTCGATATATAAGGTGGATTAACAATGACTATATCAAACCCATCCTCCACCCCAAACATCCACTCAGGCTCAAACCAGTCTGCAGTAGCTGTTTGGCTGAAAATATCAAATTCTGCTATTTTTTTTGCTTCTTCCGATTGCCAGCCTTCTTTTATCAATAAATCTTTTATTTTTTTTCTTATTGTCTTAGCTTTTTCTTGTAGACGCTTTTTTTCTGCTCGATTTTTTATATGAAAATGTTTTTTATAAAGTTCTTTCAACTCCTCTTTCAAAGGCTGTAGAATATGATCTCCTTTTCTTACCCAGTCTAATTGATCAATTTTTTGCGAGCCTTTTAATTTAATCAAGGTGTTAGCGCTAACAAACTTTGTTTCCAAGTGCGGCAAAGGTTTTACTCCAAAGTTCTCTTTTTTAGGATGTATTTTTTGATCTATAAGCAAAGTTAAAAAAAATCTTAGTTTGCAAATCTGTATAGCAATCGGCTGAATATCAACGCCATAAATGGAGTTTTCAATAAGATAAAGTTTTCGGGCATAATCTGGATAGTTGATACTATCATCAAAATTTTCATTTACTTCTTTTAATCGTTGCTCTCTTTTTTCTTTGTCTTGAATTTTTAAAATTTTCTCAACCTCTTCCAATGCTCTGTTGTATTGTCTTTCTCTCCATAAAGTATTATCAGGATCTACTTTTCCTAAAATATGCACTAACTTTTGCAGTATGCTCATTGGAAAAGCACCCGAGCCTACTGCAGGATCTATAATTTTAAGAGTATCAATTGCTTCAACAATCTTTACTCTTTGATCATCTGTTAACTCAACTTCTTTTTCCTCATAAGATAATAATTGTCTTATTTTTTCTTCTTCTAAAGATGTTTTTGATTTTAGATAATAAAATAGCGCTTCATCTACCATAAACTCAACGATTTCCTTAGGCGTATAATAAGAGCCTGTTGCTTTTCTGGCTGTTGTTTGAGTCTCTGGATTGTAAGCGGCTAAAAGATTTTCAAATATATGTCCTAAAAGCTCCGGATCTAAAGAAACCTCTATATCAATCGGACTGCTTTCGTCAGCAGTAAAGTTATAATCTTTTAATATATTTATTAACCCGCGAACCTTTTTCTCCTTTCTGGAGCCATAAAAATGAGATAAATCTTCTTTTTTTTCTTGGGAAAAGAATAAGTAATCAGGCAATTTTGCTCTCCACTTTTCTTCTCTGCTAAAACCATCTATAATAACCCTTTTGTCTTTATCATCCAGACATTCAAAAAGACCTCCATTAATAAACGGTGTGTTTTGAAAAAGTCTGATGAAGTCTTCTTTAGGAATCAAAAGTTGGTCTTGATAACGATATACATTGTTTACATTATAATCTTTCCTTCTTTCATAAAATTCTCCATCAGAGGCAAATCGTCGTTTTTCATATCGTCTATTTAAAGTAGCAAAGAAAAGATTTTGCAAAATAACATTGTAAAAATAATCTTTTCTTCCAAAATCTTCAATGGTGTTTTGCAAAAACTCTTCTTCAAAAATTTTGGGTGCTATCAAACCTCTTTCTTTCAAAAACCAAACAAAAATAAGGCGGGTTAATAATCTTATTAAATTCTCTTCTATCTTTCCTCCGGGAAACCAGCTGTGCTTTAAAGCCCAAGCATACCAGTCCTGAATCTCTGTATAAAATTCCTTGGTAAGAGGCGCTACTGAAAAAGCTCCTATTATTGAGTCAAGAGAATCAAAACGCAATTCAACTAACGCTTTTAAAAAAGTCCTATAGGGTCGGCCTTTAGAAACATAGTAAGTATGCCTTTTGAATACGCTCCATTGCCTCTTTTTACCTTTGGGTAATTGATAAACAAGGGAAAGCCTAAAATTGCCAGCTTCGTCATAAAAAATAAAAATACCTGCCAAAAATCTGCCACCATCGATTGTCTTCAGTATGCTTTTGGCAAGATCATATTGAGCTTTTTTGCTTGATCGCTCTGTAATATCGCCTTTTGTTTTTACTCCTGCAAAAACTATCTCAAGATTACCAGAAACTATCTCTCCAATCTTTTCTGCAGTATCAAATCGAGAAAAATCTTTAATAAAGTAGCTTATATCATCTGAGTAAGGCTTAAAATCATAGCTTTTATAATCAAAAAATCTCCGAAATTTTTCTAAGGAAAAATTTTGGATTATATCTTCTAAAATTTTTTGATCCCTCATAGTTTTTTATTTTCTATTGCTACAATAATTTCCTTTTTTAGTTTTTTAGCTTGAGCTTTCTCTTTATTAAGATAATCCACTCCTCCAAGGTTTTTAGCCAAATTATATAAATTTTCTTTAAGATTAATAGGATCTTTTAACGGAAGATTAGCTATAGTTCGCAATGTTGTTTTCGGCAAAGTACCAAAAGAGACTATATCTTCTCTTAAATTTCTAATAAATTTTAATAAATCCTCATCTAAATCAATTTTCTGCGCCCTTATTGTATCCAAAACATTTAAAGCCTGCCTTTCAAGGCTTTGTTCTGAAGGTGCAATAGTATAATTCTTCTTTGTTTTCAAGGCTTTTTCATAAGCTGTCCAAAATTCATCTGTATCCCATTCTAAAGGCTTTTCATCAACTAAACATTTTATTTTTTCGAAAACTCCTTCCAAAGTAGTATCATCTACCTCTCCAGTTTTATAATTCACACTTCGTACATATACCTGTCTGTTTTTGCGAATAAATACAAATAACTCATTTTTGTCTCCTTTTTTGGCAACTTTTACTCTCGGAGGCATATTTTCCAAATCTTTTAATACCTCAGGATATTTTTTAGTAATCTCCTCCAAAAGATTGTAAATTTTTGTATAAAAATTCTCCTCCTCTAAAGTTTCTGGATTCTGCATTAATTTAGAATAAAGCTTGGAGGCTTTTGGCTCTTCATCAGGATCAAAAATTTTTGAGTCCTCGCCTAAGGTGTTATGAATTAAGAACATCTTTTGAGAGGCTATTTCGCGAGATTTTATAAGATCTGCTCCTTTTTCTGTTGGGAAAAAGTTAACAATATACAAAGAATCAAAAACTTTTTTACCTATTCTGTTTATTCTGCCCAATCGTTGAATCACTCTAACTGGATTCCAAGGAATATCATAATTAATTATCATCCCTGCCCGATTTAAATTAAAACCTTCTGAAAGCTTATCTGTTGCCAAAAGAATATCGTAATTATCCTTCTGGATCTTATAAGAAGCATCGAAATTTTCCAAAATTTCTTTTATAAGGTTATTATTTAAATTTTTGTCAACAACTAAAACATTATCAAAATGACTTAACAAAATATTCTTCAAATATTTGACCGTGTCTAAATATTCTGAAAAAATTATTACCTTGCGCTTTGGTTTTTCAGAAAGATTTCTTTTAAATAATGTCTTTAAATTTGAGATTAAAGAAAAAGCTTTGGGATCATGATCTAAAAGAGATAACTCATTTAATTCTTTTAAAATATCATCAAAGAGCTTTAAATCCGATTTAATATGAGCTAAAAATTCCTCTTTTTGCTTAAAGTTTTCTAATCGGTATATTTTGTCATATTTAGGCCTTACTTTTTCGATTAATTTTTGCTCATATTTTAATAGTTCTTCTTCAACCTCATCTTCATCCATCTCCTCAAGTCTTAATATTAAATTTCTATCTAAGATAAAGAGATTGTGTTTTTCGATAAAGTTTGAAGCTGATTGTGTAACCTTTTTAAAATTTTCAATACTTTGCTTAAAAGCTCCAAAAGAACTCTCAAAACGCTTAACAAGAAGTCTGCGCATAAAGTCATATAAATTTACTTGCTGGATAAACTCTCTGTTCTCTTCTAAAGAAAGTTTATCTTCCTTTATATCCTTTCCATATAAGCCTTTTTCATATAAAAATGGTCTGTAGATAGCTCCCTTAAAAACTCCTCCGTCCTCCGGATCAGCAAAATATTTACCTACGACTTTATCATAAAATTCTGATTGCTCTTTAGTTAATTCAAAAAACCATTCCTTGGGATCTTCAACTTTTGAAATATTTTTAATCTCACCTCTGTAACGAGGATTTTTTAAAAGATCTAGACGATTTCTTCTAATTGTTATTGTTTCGATTATAGAACGTATCTGTTTTGCGATATACTTAACTTTGTTTTTTACATTTTTAATTGCGTCTTCATCCAATTCATCTATTTCCTCTTTAAAAACGCTTTTATAGTAACTAATTGCCTGTTTATATTTGCGTGAAAATTTATCTGAAGACTTATGAATTTTCAGGATATACCCCAACTTTTTAAATTGACCCTGAAAATAAGCGAATTTATCAGCTAAATTTTCATATAAAGTAATATATGATCTTTTTGGTGGTAAGAATAGTTTTATAAGAGATAGGATGTCTGATGGTCGATTATTAAACGGTGTAGCTGAAAGAAGAATAACTTTTTTGCCTCTACAAATGTTTTTAAGATATTCATAGCTTTGAGTATCTTCATTTCTGAAACGATGGGCTTCATCTACTATTATCACTTCAACATCATTCATTTTTCTAATCTCTTTTTGAAGTTTTTCCAAATCTCCCAATGACCATACCTCCCAATCATTTAATCCAAACTGTCTTCTATACATATTCCAACCGCCGTCATCTGCGCTTTTGGGGTTCCCTTTTAACCCGGGAGGACAAATAATTATCCCGGGTTTTCTTAACTCCTTTGCAATAGCGCAAGCCATAACTGTCTTTCCCAGACCGACAACATCTGCCAAAATTACACCGTTTTTTTCTTCTATTATGGGTAGAGCTTGTTTTATAGCATCTATTTGATAATTGTAAGTTCTGTATCCATTCTTTTTTAAAATCTCAAAAAGTCGCAGACTTAAATCTTTATGCTTGTAATAATCTAAATAATTTTTTAAAACAAGAACAAAAGCCTGAAAAGGGGTAATTTCTTTTAGAAAACTTTGATCTTCTATTATTTTAATTATTTTTTGCCTGATTTCATCTTTTTCCGTGATTTCAATAGAGTTCTCCCACAAATTATCAAAATATTCCTCTATCTTTTCTGTATATATTTCCGGAAGCTCAACATTCAATTCATCCTGTTCTAAAAGACCTGCTTTTGTTAGATTACTGCTTCCAATTATGGTTATTTTCCTTATAGGTTGATCTTTTTTAGTAATAAAAATATATACTTTTGCATGATTTGGATTATAAGTTTTTCTTATAACTAGTTTTTGCTTTCTTATCAACTCAAGAAAGTATTTTGCTTCTCGGTATACTTCTTTATTATCCAAATCCTCCGAAGTTAAAGATTTTTTAATCGAAAAAAGATAATCTAAAACTTTTTCATTCCTGCTTTGATTATTCTCTTCTGCTGATACCTCTACTAGCCCTCTATTAGTTTTATCAACATTCAACCCAACTAATATTTTCAACTGTGTTTCTGGATTTTTTTTAAGATTTTCATATAAAACTCGGAAACCAGAAAAATAAAAAAAAGCTGTCAGTATTTTTAATTCCTGCGTGGCAGGTATTAGTTCTGATAATCTTTTATTTAAAGTTTTAGTATTTTGATTTGTAATAAAAGTGGCCATTATATTTGTATTATTTTAAAATATTTATCTTAAAAATAAATCAGATTTTTTGTTTGTATGCGTTTGTTTTAGATTAACAATTGAAGATGTTTTAATTTTGCAAATATCTTGTTTTATATAAAATAACTGATATATTTATATTGAGATTTAATATCTTAAAGATTTAAATGTCATACAGCAGTAATAGTTTTGCGCAAAGCAAAGCAAACAATTTTTCTTCTTATGCATCATATTTACATTGGTTAAAACAGGATTTTTTTCAGAAAGTCAGGCGTGAGTCAAGGGTTGGAAAACCGGTGTTGTTGACCGGTTTTATTACAGATCAAGATGGTGTAATTGCTGTGAATAATAGAGTTCCTGCAGATATTGCTAATGATTTGGATTGGCAAGCTGTTATTGCTTTTTGGTCTCCTTCTGATGTTTTTGTTACTGGTATGAAGTATTTGCAAAGGGTTATACAGGCAATTAGGTTAAATAAGCCGTTTCAGAATACCCTTTTTTCTTATGATGACCCTAACTCTAGTAGTTTTTTGAAAAAATTAAGCCAGTCAGGCGTTAGCTTTTTCCCAGATCTGGGCAGGTTAAGACAGCGCAGAGGTTTGCGGGTTTCTCCAGATATTTTTGTTGCAACTACTAATCTTGTCAATTACGCAGATGTAGTTGAGAGCAAAGAGTTTAGGCAGATTGTTGAGGTTTTTAAAGGTTTGAATAAAAGAATTGTTGTTATAAAACCATCAGCTGTTTTAGATCAAGAACAAAGACTAGCTGAAAAGATTGGTGTTGAGATCATTGCTTATGCTGTAGAAGATGGTTTGTCTGAAGGACAAGGGTTTATAAATGCTATTGTTGATTATGGTAAAAATTCTTCTTGCAGGTATAAAGTTATTTCAAATACTACTGGTCCTTCTGTAAAGAAATTGTTTGAACAAGCATCTTATTCGGGGTTAAGGTTTTATGTTGAGGTTGTGGTTGTTTCCAAAAAAATTAAGGCAGTGGAAGAGTCAAAATCTAGGTTTTCATTTGGCAACCCAGTTGGGTATCTTTTGCAAAACAGTTATAAGCAGTTGATAAAAACTCCTAATTTGTCTGCTATAAGTGTTTCAGGAGATAAAATAAGACAATCATTTAATGTTTTTGTAAAAAATTAGTTGGTTACTGCAACCAAGGATTATTTCAATAATGGCGTTTACTATAGGGTGTGTAATACTCCTAGCCTCTTTTATTTTTGTAGACCTATAGTTTTTTAGTCATTGATTATTATAGGTAGTTTCATTTATAATCAATACTATGTTTTACAGTGATGCTCTTTTGGAAAAGGTAGCTTATGTTTTTAAAGAAGGCTATTCTTTAGTCACTGATTTTGGCAGAAATCCTTTGGTTCTTCCGTATATTGTTGTTAATAGTTTTTTAAAGCGTTTGGATAAATCTGACGATCTTGACCTGTTTTTGTCTGTTTTATTAAAACAGAGGTTGTCTAAAGTTTTAGCAAATGAGAGCGCAGTGAGTTTTGTTACATCTGCGGCAAGCCCTCATACTTTGGAGACAATATCATTTGATAATAAAAACCTGCCTGCTCATTTTATAGTTTGGTGGATGCAGACAAAAAATAAAAGCAAAAAGGTAGAAGATTTTAAAAGGCTTGATTTTATTAGGCTGTCTAGATCTTCTGTTAAACAAAATAAGCAGACTATTGAGTTGATTGCTAAAAACATAGCCTTTTGTGTTTATGCCTTTATGACAAGCAATAAACAGATAAGGTTTTTTAACGACAGAAGAATTTTGTCTGAACATTTGTTTATTTATGGTCTTATTGGTCATTCTTTGCCTGGGTCAAGGAGTAAGTATGGTTTTTCCAGAGGTGCTCAGAGTTCTCCTGAAGGACATTTGAATATTGTGTTTCATAATTTTAAAAAATATGCTAAATTAGCTGTTTTAAAGAAACCAGAGGTGGATGAGTGGCTTAAACATTTGGGACCTATTGATACTGTTGTTTATAATCTTTTTAGACTTGAGATTTCAGAGATTAATGCTTTAATAATGCAAAGTCTTGGTTATCAAAATTTTTCTGTTGGGTTTGATAAAAACTGGCAGATACTAGATTCTAAACGCAAGATAAGTTTTTTTGAGGGTTTTTATATTTGTTTTGATAAAAGACTTGAGGTATCTGAGGTTTTGTTTATTTTGTCTAGGTTGGTAAAGGTTTATGATGGTTTGTATAGATTGTTAGGAAAGTATTTTTGCAAGTATTATAAATCTTTTAATCTTGTTAAACAACAGGTTGCTATTCGTTCGGAGTTTGTTGATGAGGTGGCAATGTATCTTTTTGATCTTGGCGGTAAATCTTTAAAAAGGAATTGGAGACAATCAGCTGAAAAATTTGTTGATTTCGCGCTGTCTTTTGTGCCAACATTTTTGCAGGTAAAACATTGGTCAAAAAACTCAACTTTAAATAGACAAAATTTACAACTGTTGTTTAAGATCTATTCTGATGAGAAACAACGGTTGACAGTTAGATCTTATCAAAATAAGTTAATAAAACAGTTTATGAACAGATATGATTTAGATAAGACATCTGCCTCTGCTCTATTGAGAATGAAGTTAGACCTTTATAAAGATGAAACTGATTGGAAAAGTATTCAGTTTACTTTGCCTGAAAAGATCTCTTTGTCGTATCTTATCTCAGATTATGTTTATAAGAAGGGTAAAGTTTATGCAGGAAAGTTGAGTATAGCTCCTCGTCTAATGACGCAGAAGGGCGTTTTTGAAGATTTAGCTGGAACTGTTATTTTAAGAGAGACCGGCCTTTAGCTTTTTTATCTTTATTTAACTTGATACAATAAGCATAATGAAAATTGTTTTTTTAACACCGCGCTTTTTTCCTGACATCGGCGGAGTGGAAAAACATTGTTTTGAGTTAAGCAAGAGGTTTGTGGAACTTGGTCATAAAGTAACAGTAGTTACAGCAAAATCAAATGTTAAACAGAGAGACTTTGAGGTAGTAGAAAATATTATTGTCAAAAGATTTAGTTATCATCGCGTAAAGTTTTTTGGCCTTTTGATGATTTGGTTTAAGCTGTTGGGACTGAATAAGTTATTTAGGCAAGCAGATATTATCCATATTCATGATGTTGTAATTTGGTATCTGCCTTTAAGAGTTTTTTTGTTAAATAAAAAAATATATGCTACTTTTCATGGTTGGGAAGGAAAGTATCCTATTCCTTTTGTAAATATTTTATTGAAAAAATTTAGCCGAGTCCTTGCTTACAAAGTTATTTGTATAGGAAGTTTTATTGAAAAATATTATGGCGTTTCAGCTGATAAGGTAATTTATGGCGGAGTTGATCTGCGCAAATTTAAAGTTGGGAAAAAGGTTGAGGGATGTCTGGTTTATTTGGGTAGATTAGAGAAAGATACTGGTTTACTTAAGTTTTTGGCTTGGTATAAAAAAAATAAGTCAAAATATCCTAATCTATTATTTTGTGGAGATGGAAGTTTAAAAGATCTATGCCAAAATTATGGCAAAGTTTTAGGTTTTGTAGATCCTCTACCCTATTTGAAATCAGCAGAGCTTTGTGTTCCTGGAGGTTATTTATCTGCATTGGAGGCTTTATCTTGCGGTTGTAAACTGAAGTTGTTTTGGCATAATCCTGTTAAAAAAGATTATTGGTTGTTGTCGCCTTTTTATAGTTTTCAGTTTTCGCAGAAAAATCTTAGAGCTTTTCTGCAGGGTTCAGATTGGTCAAATATAGCAAAAATTTATTTAAAGCTATGGCAAAAATCATAAAAAATACAGCTTTAGGCATCTGTGTGTTGAATGAAGAATCAAGTTTAGTTAAAACTCTAAACTCAATCTTGTCGCAAACTGTTTATCCTGAAAAATTAGTTATAGTAGACGGTGGATCAACAGATAAAACCAGTGATATTATCGCAGGGTTTAGGCCCAAGTTTGAGGCTTTGAAGATCAAGTTTATTTTTCTATTGTGTGATAAAGGATTAGCAGAAAGCAGAAATGCAGTTATCAAAAAATCTGGCGCTAGCATTATTGTCTTTACAGATGCCGGCTGTTATGCAACAAAAAACTGGTTTGAGACTTTAATCAACTGTCTTTTAAGTAATCCTGATGTTGAGATTGCTTCTGGATTTTATAAATTAAAAGCAGACTCTGCCTTTTCAAAGGCTTATGCTTGTTTTGTAGCTGTTTTGCCTAAATATTTATATGAAAAATCTTTTCTGCCTTCCACAAGATCTGTGGCAATAAAGGCTTCTGTATTTAGAAAAATAGGTTGTTTTAATCCGAAACTTAAAGTTGGAGAAGATACAGAGTTTTTTTACAGAGCTGCAGTGGCTGGTATTAAATTTAAACTTTGCCAAAAGGCTCAAGTTGTTTGGTTTGAGTTGTCAAAAATAGATTTATTTTCTGCGGCAAAAAAGTTTTATAGCTATGCTAAAGCTGATGCCTTAACAGGTATTCTTTGGCATCCGAGACAAAGACTTAACTCTCATTTTATTAAAATAATGACAATATATTTAAGATACCTAATTTTTTCTGTTGTGCTTTTTTATAATCTTAAACTATTTTTTTCTGTTTTTGCTTTTTACCTATTTTATAGTTACAATAAGTTCTTTAAACAAAAAATTCCAGCTACTGTAAGGGTTTACTTTCCATTACTACAGCTAGTATCAGATCTGGCTGTGATGTTTGGTTTTTTGTCTGGCAGTTTAATTAAATTTTTTATTTATGAACGCAGATCTTCTGAATAGGTTTCAGCAGTTGGGTAATTTGGAGAATAAGTTTGTAGGCAATGCCCTTAATGCAAGGGCATTAGATAAACTTAGGGTTTATTTTCAAGGTTATGATATTGTCTCTTATATTATGAGACTTTTCTTAAGTTCGTATTCAATTTATGAGTTAGATGATGTTTTTGAAAAGATATCATCTAATGGAATAGATGAGAAAGATAATGAAGTATATCTAAGTTTAAAATCTATATTAACTAATGATATAGCAAAACAATCTAAAGTAATTGAATATTTTATCTTAAGAGCAGAAGAAATAATTGGTAAAAAGATAGATATTAATTCAAGAGTTCAAAAAATTGAGCAAGAGTTTAATGTAGTATTAAGAAATTTATCTAAGTTATATAATGCAGAGTTTAGTGAAAATTTGCTAGAACATAGTAAGAATTATAATAACTTGATTGAATTATATTTTTATCTGATCTTTGTTTTAAGCATTATGAAATTAGATCAAGATGCTTTTGTTTATTCTGAAATATTAGAGATACAATTATTTATTAAAAGAGTTTTAATACATATTATAAATAGTTATATAAATTTTTTAATAACATCTTGTATTAATGTAAAACCGGAATTTAGAGAATCTGCGCAGTATGTTTTTTCTCAAACAACTGCGTCTGTTATAGCAATTTTAGAGTCGCAATTTGATTCATTTTCAGATGAGCTAAATATATTAGGTAGTTTATCTGATGAACAAAAGTTTTCACTTATTAGTCTTTTAAAAACTAATTTACTTTATAATGATGAAAATGAAGCTTAATCTAGGTTGTGGAAATGACTATAGAAAAGGCTGGGTCAATGTAGACGCAGATAGATCGGTTAAAGCAGACCTTTATTTTGATTTAACCGATGTGTTTCCATTTAAATCAGAAAGTTTTGATTATATCTTGGCGCAAGATGTACTGGAGCATCTTACTTATAAACAGGCTAAAGCATTTTTATCAGAGTGTTATAGAGTCTTAAAACCAGAGTGTATTTTAAAGATCAGAGTTCCTAATCTTTATGATATTTTCAACAGGTTTAAATCAGATCCTGATGTTTTATTTAAGTTTGTTTACGGAGATACACAAAAACATAGTTTCTATGGTCTTCATAAGTATGGTTATACTAAAGAAACCCTTGAAAAGCATTTAGCCAGAGCTGGTTTCAAGGTTGTATCAGCTGAATATGTGGCCACAAATTTGGTTGTTAGAGCCAAGAAGATTAAGTTAGGTAGATTTGATATTAAACTTGCCATTAGCCTTTTGGATTCAGGAGGTTATGGAGGGTCTGAGGTTTTTTTATTGTCATTGGCAAGAGCAATAAAAACTCAAGCCTATGTTGTTTTTTTAAGCCTTACTAATAGTTTGGTTAACCAAAAACTTAGTTCAGCCAAGATTGATTATAAACTTATTAATTATAGAGATGATCTTATAGGGGATTGGAAAGGTTTTATCAAGTTTTTTGTCTTGCTTCCTTACTCTATTTTAAAATATGTAAAAATACTTAAGGCTTTGCGCAGACAAGAGGTTTCGGTTATTATTTTGCCGGGTTTTACAGATAAAATACTGCTTTCACCATTGGCAAAGTTGATGGGTTTTACAGTTATTTGGCAGATATACTCAGGTTTTGGAAATTTATTAAAAAAATATTTTTTTTTGCCAAAAGTTTTAATTAGATTATCATCTAAATTTGTAGATTTACTCATCTGCCCTACTTATTATGCTAAAACCCAGATAATACCTGAGTTAAGAGTGTCAGAGAGCAAAATAAAGCAGATTCCTTGTGGATTAAGACTGCTTAAAGCAAAAGAAAGAAAAAAATATCTATTAAAAAAGGATAAAATCAAAAAAAAGTTAGGTCTTAAAGGTTTTGTTTTAGGTCAGGTTTCTAGGTTGGATAAGCATAAAGGACAGGATATTTTAATAAAGTCTTTGAAGTATCTAAAGAAGAGATTAGACAACTTTAGTTTAGTTATAGTAGGTGAAGGTTTTCAAGATCAGCGGCTTAAATCTTTAGTTAAACAGTTAGAGGTTGGCAATTATGTAAAGTTTACCTCATTTTACTCTGATGTTTACGAAATTTTAAGTTGTTTTGATTTGTTTGTGTTTCCTACGCAGTGGCAGTTGGAGGGTTTTGGTTTAGCTCCTTTTGAAGCTGTAAATCTTGGCATACCAGTTATTTTGTCAAAACATGCGGTTTTGCAGGAGATCTGGCAAGATGAGAGCTGGTTTTTTGAGGCTAATCCAAAAAGTTTAGCTGAAAAAATCATTGAGTTTTACAGATTAAATCAATCAGATAAAGAAAAACTGCTAAAAAGACAGCAGAAACTGCTTGAAAGATATGATATAGAAAAGGTTGCCAAGTATTATCTTAAGGAGATAGAATCTCTTTATAAGATTAGGTTAATATTAGATCATTGAGTTTTTCTGTAGACTAGAAAAATAGGTAGTCCTGTTATATCTTTTATCTCTTTTTCCAGTTTGAAATCTTTTGTCAGCTGAAAGATTCCTCTGCAGGTTGAGTGATACACCACAATACTGTTTGGTTTAACCTTGACAAGTTTGTCTTTATCAGTCGGGCAGTCTTGGCCATAGAAGTTTATGTTGTCAATAGAGTCTAATCTCATGCCTTTTTGAATTTTTCCTATTAGTTGTTTATCATAATTAGAAGAAAAATAAAGATAATATAGAGGAAACCAACCAGAAATATAGACCTCTGCAGTTGTAAATTTGTTTTTATTTTCTGCTAAATAAACAGCGATATTTTGATTGCCATCACTGCGATGAAGAGCTTTATAGCTTGAAACATGAGCAAAGTAATTATGATAAAAGTTGATAAACTCTATTAGCAAAGCAATAGTTAACAAAAATTTAAACATTCTTAGTTTTGAGTTAGCAAACAACCTATAAGCTCCGAGACTAGATAAAATTATAAAAGGCAGAATCATCAAAATACTTCTGTGCATATGAATAGCGTGTTCATATGTTAAAGCAGATGGAAAAGGAGCTATCAATAGCAATAACAACAAAAAGTAAATTAAATTATTGTTATATTTAGTCTTGTCTTTTTTAAAAGGCAAAAACAAGCCAGCTGTGAATATAAGCATAGTTATATAAAACAAACCGCTGTTGGGATAACGATACCATTCAGGTCTGCCTCCTTCTATAAATAAAAACATAGTTGAGAAATAGCTAAAGTATTGTCTTAAAAACTCATTTGTTATAAGTACATATCTGTTGTGAAATATCCTTGCAATCACTGGATCTTTTTCGTCGTAAATAAATTGGTTATAAAACTCTTTGTCCTCTATTACTTTTTTAACAATAGTTGTCTGATTCAATCTTGCTCTGCCCCAGTCGGTGCTGGATACATATAGTGTAAACAAACTAAAAATAATTAGGAAAACAATAGATTTTATTGATAATATTTTATGATAAATGAAATCTAGAAGTGATATTATGGCAAAGGTAGCTGGAACTGTAATTCTAAAACTTGGATAACTTAAAAAAGCAACTGCAAACATTATAAAACTTAAGATTTCCATTTTTTTACTTTTGTAGCAAAAAAGCCAGAGACCAACTGTATAAAAGAATAAGGCTATAATCCCTTCTGCGGCTGATCGGGTCATATTAATATGCCATTGATTTATTGCAAGAAAAAAAGCTGATAACAAACCAATGGTTCTGTTTTTTGTTAATTTAATAGTTAGCAGATATATTGATAAACAGTTTAAGGTTGAGATGATTGCAAAAAAGATTCTTGCTCCAAAAACAGTGTCTGAAAATATCAAACTTCCTAATCCAGCAAAATACATTGGCAAAGCTGGAGGGTAATCGCCCCATTTATCTATATAAAAGATTGGGAAGGTTCTGCCAAATACATCTTTGCCATTGATTAGAACAAACTTGCCTAAATAAGCATTTATAGCTTCGTCTTGATGAAAGCCAGAAGGTATTATTCCAAGTTTGTAAATGCGCAAAAATATAGCAAAAAGTAAAACTATAATGAGAATTATTCTGTTTTTAAATACTTTACTCATAAAATAAAAATTTTACCAAAGTTTTAAAAAATAGTTTATAATAACAATCTTTTGAAGATTAAAAAATGAAAGAAAATAAGGATTTGCCATTAATTTATTATAATCCTGGATCTGGCTTTGGCAGGGCAAAAAAGTTGGCATCTAATTTATATGGAAGTAATCCAGAAAATTATTGTGGCATCTATAGTTTGCCTTATCCTGTTAATTTATTGCCAGGAAATCAAATTGTTTTAGTTGGTGGAGATGAGACAGCTGCCCGATTTTTAGCTTATCTGGCTCAAAGAGGCAAAAATGTTTGGGTTGTTCCTATGCCTGGCGGTCAGGAGAATGTAATACCAAGATCTTTAGGTGTCTCAGGTGCAACTGATCCTATTGCTGTATTAAGTCAGACAGAGGATTTTACTCCTATTACTATAGGAAAGATTCAAGGTCCTAATAATCATAATTATTTTGTTTGGTATTCTGAATTCTCTGTGTTTGATGCTTTAGGTAGTTGTGTTTTAGCACAGATTGAAAAAATAAGAAATTTAGGTAATCGGGAACCTTCCCTTGATATAGCTCTGAGAAAATTAGCCAGAGTTATAGCTGGTATCTTAGGGTGTAAAGATTATTTGAAAAAGACTTTAGGATCTGGTTTTGATTATTTAGACATTGTGTATAGTTATCCAGAAAATACTTTTTATAAACATTTAAGAGCTTTAGGATTAACAGTTCTTTTGCCTCCATTTTTTGCTTATGGCAAAATGAATCTTTCTGGCAATCCTAATGATATAAACCTTTTAATACACGAATATAAAGAAACAGAGAGTTTACAAGATCCTAGAATAGGTCAAATCTTTCAAGCTCTAATGTATATTATTGATATGGGATTTTCTCAAGCGTTTTCAAGGTTGTTTGCGCCATTTGGAACTATTTGTAAGGTATCAATACCTGTTGGGGGGCAGGTTGATATTAGTAATTCTAATTTAAAATGTAATAGAGACTCTATTCCACATAGCATATCTCATTCAGGTCCTGTTTCGTTGACTTTTAAATCTGCTAATGTTTTTGTTCCTAAATTAAGATGAGAAAGATATGATATTCTGTGAAGATTAGACACTCCAAAATTTATTATTGCTTGCAGATGTTTTTTGGTTCCGTAACCTTTATTGTTAATCCAGTCATAACAAGAGTGCTTTAGATGTAAAAACTCCATAAGTTTGTCTCTAGTTACTTTGGCATAGATTGAAGACAATGCAATTGAGATTGAAGTATTATCGCCTTTTTTTATAGGAAGGCTTGATAAATTTTTATAATTATCTTTGATTTTAAAAAAATCCGTCAATAGCAAGATTCTTTTGTTTGAGGTTTTTAGGGAGATAATATTGGCAAACTTTCGGCAGACTAGTCTGTATGTATTAGATATTCCAATTCTATCTATGGTTTGGTTAGAGATGTGAATAATAACTTTTTTTTCTAAATATTTTTTTGCTGATATTGCTATTTTTTGTCTCTGTTTGGCTGTTAATTTTTTTGAGTCTCTAATCCCAAGTTTAGTTAGTTCTGAGTTTTTTTGAATATACTTCTTTTTTATGGCAATAAAGCCAAATGTTATAGGGCCAGCCAACGATCCTCTGCCTACTTCATCTACGCCAAAGATCAAATCAAAGTTGTTTTTATGTTGTAATTCAATACTAAAGTCAGGACTCATTACCAATGATTTTTTCAAGGAAATCCCTAAATTCTCCGTTTACATCAGGGTGTTTTAAGGCAAACTCCACTACAGTTTTCAGATACTCAATTTTATTGCCTGTATCATAGTACTTGCCGTTTTTTATTTCAACTGCATAAACCTTTTTGTTGTCTTGGATCATAAGTTTTAAAGCATCATTATAGTAAAGTTCCTGTCCTTCTTTTAGGTTAGATAGTGCTGTGTCCAGGTAACTAAAGATATCAGGTGTTAAAATAAAACCTGAAACAGTTGCTAGATCTGATGGAGCCTTGTCTTTGCCTGGTTTTTCAATCAGTGTTTCAACATCTATTATTCCTGGTTCTATTTCTTTGCCAGCGGCAAAACCGTACCTGTCGTATTCTTCATCTTTGGTAACCTTGATGCTTGCCAAACATGAGGCTTGATATTTTTCATAAGCCTTAATAAGTTGCTTGAATCTTGAAGGTTGCGCTGAGATAAAATCATCACTCCAAGTATAGATAAAGGGTTCATCTCCAATAAGATGTCGTACATTCAAAAGCGGTGTGCCATTGCCATAGGGGCCTTTTTGCCTGACATAAACAAAGTTTGCCAACTCAGAGATTTTATTTACCTGATCAAGTAGTGGTTTCTTTTTTTCACCACCCATCTTTAGATTTTCAATTAAGTCTTTGCTTGGTGAGTCAAAATGGTCTTCTATTGTTCTTTTATGGTAACCAGTCACTATGATAATGTCGGAAATTCCAGCATCTACTAGTTCTTCTACTACATACTGAATGATCGGTTTATCAACAATTGGCAACATCTCTTTTGGCATTGCTTTGGTTTGTGGTAAAAATCTGGTGCCAAAACCTGCCGCAGGAATAACAGCTTTAGTTATTTTTGTCATAATAATTTATTCGAACTTAACACTAATTTTTTTCTGGATCTGAATATTATCTACAACAGCAGTAATATTTGCAACACCAGGTTGATTTGATGTTATATAAAAAGACGCTCTGCCATTTTCATCGCTTATTATAAAAGACGGTGATACAGTGCCAAGATTAGTTTGAATTAAAACTCTTTTATCTTTTAGCGGGATATCGTTTTCGTTTCTTACAAAGACATCGATCCTAGCTTTTTGGTTGTCTGCAATCTTAATCTTTACTGGATATGCAGTTACTATTGTTTTTTCTGCTGATGGCGTGTAATACTTTTCAGCTCTGGTTAGAGATAAAAGTTGGTCTTGAAAAAATAAGGCAAAGCTAAAAAATATAGAAAATAAGAAGAAGGCTCCGGCAAGGATTAGGAATTTTTTATCCATAACTTAATTTTATCAAAGAATTTTATTTTTGTTTGCAACAATAAAATGTTGTTATTTAGCATACTCTGCTTTAATGAAAAGAATCAAATTGCCCCATGTTTTAATAAAAGGCATATTATAATTTTACTTATAATCCTTTTATTATTTATTAGAAGTGTTTCTGGCTTGTTTTATAGTTGGTTTTATCAAAATTAGGTCGTTTGTTTTAAGACTTTATTTTTATTTATCTTTGGTATTTTTAGGATTCGGTTATAGTTTTTAAAGGAAAATCAAGTTTAGATAGTATTTAAGTTAACTATAATATAATATCAATGGTATGAGAGTGCGTATTAACAAGTATCTTGCCACCTGCGGTTTGGGTTCTCGCAGAAGAGTTGAAAGTTATATTAATCAGAAAAAGGTAAGCATAAACGGCAAGTTGGCAAGACTTTATGATTATGTTTGTCCTGAGACTGATACTGTAATGGTTGGAAAAAAAATTGTTAAACCTAAAAAATTTGAGTATTATATACTGAATAAGCCTAAAGGCGTTGTTTCAACAACAAAAGATGAATTTGGCAGGAAAACTGTTTTAGATTTTGTAAAGACTAAAGCAAAATTAAAGATTGCCGGAAGGCTTGATATTGACACAACAGGAGTTGTTCTGCTTACTGATGATGCTGATTTAATTACAAAAATTACTCAGTCTAAAAATAATATTGTCAAAACTTACAGGGTTGTTGTTGCTGGGCGCTTAGATCAAGACAAAATTAAGTTATTGGAACAAGGAGTTAATCTTGGAGGATATGTCACAAAACCAGCCAACGTTGAGGTTGTAGAGATTGGCAAAAATAGATCAGTTTTTAATTTGAGTCTTTCTGAAGGCAAATATCATCAAATTAAGAAAATGTGTGAAAGAATAAAACTTCCGTTTATTGAGTTAACAAGAATTGCAATCGGCGGTTTGAGCTTGGGTAGTCTTATGCCGGGTCAGGTAAAGAAACTTAAGAGGTCAGAAATTTATAAAATCTTTAATTTAAAAAACTTAAGCTGATTTCATGTTTTTTTCAATACAGGATACTATGTCTTTGTGAATCTCTACTATTGATTTTAATTTGTTGTTAGAGATGCAGTTTATTGTCTGCCAGTGATTGAATAGCTTTGTTAGTTTAAGGTACATAACTCTTGTTTGTTGTTGATAAGTTATCAGTTCTTCTGTTAGGTCTTTGCCTTGTTTTTGCAGATACTCTCTTTTTTGTTTTTTTTGAATAAGCTTTTGGGCTGTTTGAGTATCTACATCCAAGTAGATTGTAATATCTTCAAGAGGAAGTAGGTTGGTTTTGTATTCTAGATCAATTATCCAGTTTATAAACTTCATCTGTAGGGCGGCTGGCTTTCGCACTGTCTGAAAGGCTAAGTTAGAGCTTGTATATCTATTGCATATTATTATGGCGCCTTCTGTTAATAGTTTTTTCATTTCAGAGACTACTGTTTGTCTATCTTGGGCATATAAAACCGATATTAGCTCTGGTGCAACTTGATTTAAAGGTCCAAACTCTTTATTTAAAAATCTGGCAATTGTTTGTCCGTAGATAGAACCAAAATACTGGGGAAAGTCGTATAGTTTTACTTTTTTGCCTTTATTTTTAAAATGCTTAACTAATAGATCGCTCTGAGTTTTTTTTCCAGCTCCGTCTCCGCCATCAATAACTATTAAGTAACCATTTTTCCTTTTTAAAAACTCAATGTGGTCAATAAACTCTTTTAAGATAAAAATAAGATTGTCATCGTCATAAAACCTTTGGTAAATATAGAACTCTGGAAAGTCAAAGCTCAATTGTTTAAAAACACTACCCTTTCGGCAAAGTCTTAGTATTGGCTTTTTAAGGTTCAAAAGTTTTTTAAGTGTCTTATTGTCATGATTGTTGTCAATTATTATGAAATCACTATCTTTAGCTTTTGTTTGTTTTAAATTAAGGTTAGTTAGAAGGCTATTTAGTTGTCGGCTGAGTTTTGAGTTAGTTATTGTAAGGTTGAGCTTCATTGAGTTTTTTTAAAATTGCGTCTATAATTTTGCTTTCAATTATCTCTGATATTACTCTGTCAACCTCTCTAGCGCCAAACTTTTTATAATTGGTTTCTGAAAAAATATTATCCCAGTCCAATTGATTTATGTCAAACTTTATTTTTATATTATGTTTTTTTTCATAACTTGTGATAAGATCTTGGGTTTTGTGTTTAGCTATTTCTATAATAATTTGTTTAGGCAAAGGCTTGTAAAGTATAATGTCGTCAAATCTATTCAATAGTTCTGGAGAAAAGATTTTGGCATCAATAAGTTTTTGTATAAATGCGTTTTTATCTACAGTTTCATCTATTTGGTCTGCCAAAGCATTTGATGTTGCAATAATAAAAGAGAATCTGAACTCTAGTTTTTTGCCAAAACTAGTTGTAAGGTATCCTTCATCTAATATAGTCATAAACAGTTCTTGAATTTCTCTGTTTGCTTTTTCAAATTCATCTAAAAGTAGAACATTATATTTGTTGTTTTCCAGTTTTAATTCTAACTCTGATTGTATATTAGCTTTTTTGTCGCCTAAAAGATAAGTTGCGCTTGGAACTGCGTTCATGTCAAGTCGTATCAACTTATCACTAGAACCAAAAAAAATCTCTGCTATTGTTTTGGCTGTGTGGGTTTTACCTACTCCTGTAGGTCCTAATAAAAGAAAACTGGCTAATGGCTTTTTGTTTTTGCCAATATTTAAGACTGCTTTTTTCAAAGCCAGACTTATATTTGAAACAGCTGATTGTTGGTAAAGAATTTTTTTGTTTAAAATTTTGTCTATATTAAGCAGTTTTTGTTTTATTTCATTAGTTAAGTTAAAAGGAATATCGCTTTTTATTTTTAAAAATTCTGTAATTGTCTCTGGCCTTATTAGTTTGATTTTGTTTTTTAAAACAAAAGAAATTAGCTCATCTGTTAGCTTGAAGATTTTTTCTGGAAAAGGTATGTCTGTAATTAAATAATCTGATTTGTCGATAATGGAACAGATTGCCTCATAAGTAAAGGTTACTTTATACTTTTGTTCATAGTAAAAACATTTATTAAGTAAAATTTCTTTAGCTTGTGTTTTGCTAACTGGTTTTAGATTAACAATTTGAAAAGTTTTATCAATATTGTTAAATCTTTGTTTGAGATCTAAATAAGCGTAAGGCTCTAATATAGTTATGATATGAACATAGTTAGATTGTATGAGTTGGTATATTATATTGTTTAAATTAAACAATTTATTGTCAATATAATCAAATAAATCTTCTATAAACAGTATAATATTGCCTGCATATTCAGCTTCATAGATAATTTTTTTTAATAATTTAGTGTTTTGTAACATATCGGAAGAGTAATTTAAAAATTCGGTAAGGTTAAGTCGAAAAATTCTGTAATCATCTAATCTGTTTTTGCATTCGTTATCATATATGTTTTTTGCCAAAGCATAAACAAGACTGTGTTTGCCAACCCCAGACTCGCCTAAAATTATTGTATTGCCTCCATAATCTTTCAGTAAAGTTGTTTTTAATAGATTTAGTTCATCTTCTCTATCCAAAATCTCTGTTAATTGGGACAAAAATTTGTTGTTGGTTAATTCCTGACTGTATTTTTCAATTGTTGGAGTGTATCCTTTGTCCCAGTCTTTGGCTATTGGTTTGAGTTTAAATATAAACTCAAGCCAGTAATGGTGATGGTATCTATGATTGTGTTTTAAAAAAATGTCAAACCAGTCATCTCCTGCTTTAATATTTTCAGGTTGTAAAATTCTTTGTTTCAGAAACTCTTTTTTTAGTTTAAGCAGTCGTTTGGAATAAGGATTAATAAGTTCTTTAATGCTGTATAAGATAAATAAAATTAAGTGTAGTGTGAAAAAGACTGGAAAAAAAAGCAAAACTAAAAATAATACTATGGAGAAAATGAGCAAAACAGTGGATCTAATTACAAAACCCAGTGATCTTGAACTAAGATCAAAAATGAGGTTAGATAAAAGATCTTTGTCTTTATACTTTTTGTTTAAAAAGCCCGATGTTTTTTTCCAAGGATAAAATAGAGTGAATAGCAACTTGTTAACAGAAAAAAAATAAGGCAAAAATAGAAGCAGTTTGAAATAGGTTTTAAAAAAATCAAAAAAATAATCTTTAATCATACTTTATTAACATTGTAACCAAAATGTTAGTAGTTATCTATATCCTGTTATTTTTGTAAGTCGCCGATGTAAAAGTTTTCAAGGTTTTCTTTAGCTTTATCTGAATGTGGAGTGCCGCTTCCCATAGGTCTTGTTTCAAATAATTCAGTTGCGTCTTTGCCACAACCTTGCAAAATTGAATCTCCTCCTGGATGTTTTTCAATAAAGCTAGTTACATCATAAACCTTGTCGTGAATTATCATCCAACAATCAGATTTACTGGAGTGTTGGGCAACTTCTGCCATTGTATAGACTTTGTTGTTGGCATTAGTATCTTCATTTTGTTCATTTGTCTCTTCTGTGTTTATTTCAGTCTCTTGAGTATCAGAGTTATTTTCCTCGTTGGCTGGGACTGCGCTTGACGGATTGCTAGTAGTTTTTTGGCGGCTTAAAAAATAAACACTTCCTATTAAAATCAATGTTACTATGATAGCAGATGCAATAATCAATGTTTTAGTTTTATCCATAATAGTTATAGTTTAATTTTTAATTGTTTTAGAAGTTTATCTAACTTAAGGATTTTAGTCAATAGTTTTTTAATTAGATCTTTGTGAACTTGTGTTTTGCTTATATAAATTGGTAAGCAAAGAAGCAATAAACAGTCGTTTATTCTGTTGTGCCAAAGGTTGTTAATGAAAATGTTGTTTTCATAGTATCAGTTTTAAGCGTTTAGTTTGTTGTCTATTATTTTCATTAAAAATTTTAAAATATCATTTAAAGTGCTGTTTTGAGATGTTATAAAGCAAATTTTATATAATAAATCTGTTTGTTTTTTTTCAATGCTAGTTTTTGGTATTTAGTAGGCAAGATTAGTTCTTCATAATCCTTAAGTTGTTGCAGTTGCATATCATTCAGTAAATCTGTTGTGTTGTTTAGGATTTTGTATTTTGTTTGTTTTAATACTTTAACTGTGTATTCGTACAGGTGTTTGTTGTCGGTTTTTATGTTTATCTGACAGTCTTTTTGGCTGATTTTTTTGTAAATATGCAAAAAGCGAATATTTGTGAGTCTGTGTTTTTCTTGTTTTTTTCTTTCAAAAGGATCTGGGAACACAATCCAAATTTTTGAGGCTTTTTTGATTTTAAACAGTTCTGGCAGGTTCTGGATGCGTTCTCTTAAAAACAAGGCATTAAACAAATGTTTTTCTTTAGCTATTTTTGCTCCCCAGACTAACCTGTTTGATCTAAAATCTACTGCAATGCACAAAGTATTGGGATTTTTTTCTGCTAAATATACTGTATACTCTCCTCTGCCTGAAGCTAGTTCCAGATAAATTTCGTCTGCTGAGTTAATCTTTTTTTTTATCAAATTTAAGTTGTTTTTATCAAAGCAATTATCAAGTCGTTTGAACTCAAGAAATTTTTTTGTTTTAGCTCTGCTCATTAATTTTGTTTTCTTAAATAAACTGTTTGGCTGGGATAAGCAAATTCAATCTTTTCTTGTTCAAATTTTTCTTTTATTTCAAAATTAATGCTCTCTTGAGTTTTTAGATAAGCAAGGTAATCAGCGTTTTTTAGATAATAAACAGCCTCAATAACCAACGCTGAGTCAGAGAAAGATTTAAAAACCACCCAGTCAATCTTTTCAACTTCTTTTTGTTTTTCTATGGCATCTTTTATTATCTCAATTGCTTTTTTGAGTTTTTGGTTAGTAGTGTTGTATTCTATTGTAAGTTTTAAAGATATTCTTCTGTTTTTAATTCTGCCATAGTTTTCTACTATTGTTTCGGTTAGTTCTTTATTGGGTATAATTACCTCTTGTCCTTCTAAAGATGTTATGCGGGTTGTTTTTATGCCAATGTTTTTGACTACTCCTTTGTTGTTGCCAACAACTATATAATCGTTTATCTCAAAAGGTCTGTCAAAGAATATTGAAAATGAGGCAAAAATGTCTGAAAGAATGTTCTGTAGAGCAAAAGCTATAGCAATACCTCCTATTCCTAAACCTGCAATCAAAGTTGATACATTATAGCCTAAGTTTTGAAGTGTTAACAAACCAAGTAAAATCCAAATAAGGATTTTGGTTAATCTTTTGGTTAAGAGTAAAAGTGTTTTGTCTAAATGCTGGTTTTTTTTTGTTGTTATTATGTTTTTATATGCGGCTTCAATTATTTTGTTGCTAATTTTTCCTAGTTCTATTACTATAGCAATAAATAGGCCTGAATTTAAAATTTTTCCAATATCAAATGGAAGTTGGGAGACAAATAAGGTTGAGATTTTTATCGATATCAAAAGAATTAAATAGTTCGGAGTTTCAGCTATTGTTTTTACTATTTCGTCATCAAACTGAAGTTTTTTAGTTTTGGTAACAATATTATGTAGGTACTTAACAATCAGATCTTTTACAACTTCAATTAATAAATAAAATGCTAATATCAAAACAAAAAAATTTATGTATCTGCTATAAATGTATTCAATCACTTCAACAAACTGCATAGTTTTATATTATATAAAATATAGTGTTTATAATTTGGTTTATTTTAGAAACTCCCTAGCTCCTTGAATAAATCTTATCAACTCTTCTTTTGAGAATGTTAATTGACTTTTATCTCCTCCTTTGCAGTAGGATCTTACTGCATCAATTATTGTTTTGGTGAAGTTAGTTGTGAAATCTAGAAGATTTTTATAATTGTCTTTATGAAGCGGTTCCGATTTTTTTTGTATCAGTGTTTTTGTGATAGGATTTATTTGATTTCCTAAAATATCTTCTATAACGTCTTGAATGTTTTCGTAATTATGTGTTTGAGAAATTAAATTAAACCAATCTATTATAATCTCTAGTAATGAGATTTGTTGTCTATTGCCAGCTGTAGCTATTTCGTCTTCTATCATCTTGAAAAACTGTTCTGTATATGCATCACTCCAATTTATTTCTTGTCCTTGCTCTGGATTTGAAATAAAAACCATATTTTTAAAAATTTATAATTTTAAGTTAAACTGCTATATGTTATAATAGCTATGTATTTATAATATAATATTTTAAAACTTATTTTAATTTAACAGCGCGCGTAGCTCAGCTGGTTAGAGCGCAGTCCTGATAAGACTGAGGTCGATGGTTCGAGTCCATCCGCGCGCACCAGAAGTCAGGTTATTGTGTGTTTATACAATCAAGATCAATCTTATTCTATTAATTTCTTAAAAGTATTTAGCGCTGGGACTGAAAAATTATAAATTAAGACCTAAATATTGCTTAATTTTGCCTTTTAATTCATTCCACGAAGTTGAGCCATCTTTGGGGTAATGAGCCAATCCGCCGGTATTACAATAGTTATAGATCTCCAGTATAATCCTTTTATTATTTATTAATCTCTCAAATTTTTCTGTCCCATTTTTAGCTACTTTTTCAATCATATTGGACAGTTTATCTTCAGAGTATCCAAAATATCCTTCTTTGATTTTAGTCTCTAAACAAAAACGTAATTTTTGCCCGAACACAATTATATTTTCGTCACTCCCTGAGACTGAGTCAATTTGATTAAAATCTTCTTCGAATTTATCACAGACCAAATTTATAAACCTTTCAGAATCCTTTGTTTTATAATGATGGATCGATGAAGCGCCAAAAGTTTTAAAAATATAATAAAAATTCCTGTTACTGATTTGTTTTAAACAATATTCTCTAAATAGCGGATCGCAAGTAAATATAAAGACTTGGGAAAAATCTTTAGTTTCTCTTTCTATTATTTCTGAGGTTGACTTCCTTTTGCCAGCATCAAAACTAGTTATAGGATCATCAAAAACTATAATTTTGTTTTTATCTCTTAATTTTTGTAATCGTGCAAAGAAAAATGCCAATGCAATAACTTGTTTCTCGCCCTCGCTTAGTTTACTCGTACGGTCTTCTCCGTTATATTCAACACGAAAACCACATTGAGCAGGATTCCTGGGATTTCTCCTATCGTAAGTTGCTTGTCCTTGTATTTCAAATATATCCATTGAGGGGCTTATTTCTTTAACAAACTGCTTAATTAGAGAGAAATATTCGGAGACAAATTCATTAAACTGCTCTACTATTTTCTCTTTAAGAAGTTGGTAAATTTTTTCTAAAGATTCAACAATTTCGTTATTTTTATTGTATTGTTCTTTAGCTTTGAAAAAGTTTTCTAAACTTTTTTTGTTTTCAGCATAAAACAATTTCTTTTCAATATCTTTAATTTTATTCTCTATCTCTGCTTTTTTAGCAACAAGTTTTCCTGTCTCAATATCTTTTTGTAATTCCCTGACTTTTCTGTTTATGTCATCAACTAACTCATTATATTTTTTAATATCTCTATTAACCCTATCAATAATTCTTTCGATTTCTTTAAACTTCGTCCCTCCGATCTTATCTAGTATTTTTCTTTCTTTCTTTAAAACCAAATTAAGTTCGTCTCTAACAATCGTCTTTTCAGTCGTCGATAATTTTACTTCTGGTAAATCATCAATACTTATTGCGATAAAGGATTTAATAGTTTGTAATCCTGTTTGATTATTTAATGGAGACTGTAAATCTAATAGATTTTCTAAAATTCTCCGATAGCTTCTTAATAAAGTTTTAACTTTTTGTTCTTCTTTAAAAAAAGTTTCGTTGAAGATATTTTGATAATCTTTAATTATTTGTATAAAATCACCGTTTCTAATTTTCTGTTCGCAAAAAGGACATTCATTTGTTTCTTTTGTGATTAAGGAGAGCCCGTGTTTAATAAAATCTTTCTTGTGGGCAATTTTATGTAAAGTTTGTTGTATACCGCGGGATATTGTAAAAGAAAATAAATCAATAGGATTTATTTTTGTCGTACCCTCATTTGTTGTTTGTATTTCTAAAGAAAAGTTTATTTCTATTCTCGAAAGCAAAGAAATTTTGGATAGTTCTGACTTCTTCTTTAATGCTTTGTCAATTTTACCAAGAATATCATTTTGATTTTTAAGTTGTTGTTTTATAACCGGAAGATCATCTTCTCTTAAACCTTTTATTAGTTCTTTATCTTGTTCTAATTGATCTACTGTGATACTTTGTTTGCGTAAGATTGTTTCAAGGCTTATTCTTTCCTTTTCTAAAAATAATCTGTTCTTTTCTGAAATATAGCTTTTTAGGTTATTTATCTTTTCTATCTCATTATGGTAATCATTAAAATTACCTAAGAATATTATTGACCTTCCCCTTTGTTGTCTACGTTGGGGAGAGTCTATATATTCTGGCCCTATAGCATGAACATATTTATCTACAAAATATTTATCAAAGATCAAAAATTTCCTTTTTAGTTTATCTCCGTTAGTCCACTGCGAGTTATCAAATTCAATTTCCGATTCATCATCCAGAATTACTTTTATATATTGTTTATCATTAGGTGGGCGATCCCAATTTCTTTTAAGCTCAATACTTTCTCCATTGAGAGATTTAAAAATATCAACCAATTTTGATTTTCCGCTTCCATTTTCAGCGAAAAAGATATTGTATTTTTTGAAATTATCATCAGGATTATTGGAATTATTACCACGATCTACATTAATCTCGTCCCAATTGAAAGAGAAGAAAGAAAAAACATTATCTATTTTTGCTATTTTCTTGATTATCATGTTTACTTATCTTAAAATTAAGAATACCTACAGCTTCAATATCTTTTATAATTTTTTCGATGCTTTTATTAGTGCAAATAATTTCAGCAAGTTGCTTTTCTTTATCATCAAGAGAATTTTTTATCAGATCAAGCAAGTTCATATTTACTCTTCTGAAATAAAATTATAAGTTTTCTTAATAGAGGGAATAGTTTGATAAATAGAAACTATAGGCTCTAAATCTAAATTATTTCCATAATAATAAAGTAGATCTTGGATAAGATCCTCTATAATGTTGATAACAAAAAGCGAGTACCTTGTGTCGTTTAAGGGGGGTAGGGTTTTGTCTGATTGAAAAGATCCGTCTTCTTTTGAAAATCCGATCACTTGATCTCTTATCTGTTTTAATCCGGCTACTAGTTTTTTCAACTCATTTTCCTTTAGTTCTACTCGCGGATAAAGAAAGTCTAAGCTATATACTAGTTGAAATAACCCGTAAGAGTTTAACTCTTCGTCTATGAAAGATAGAAGATATATTAACCACAAATTAGCATTCACGGGGGTTTTCTCTATGTGATTAAGAGTAAAACATACCTTAAAAAATCCATCTAAACTTTTAGGTACGATCTTTAATATTTTATCTTCGTCGATAACTTGTTGTAATAAATGAGATAATTTTTCTTTTTCAATCTCGATAGCTTCGTGTTGGAAGTTGAGTATAAAGATTTTTTTATCTATTAGCTCGCAAACAGATTTAAGTTTATTGTCTTTTTTCAATATCTTTTCAAACTTATCTCTAGAAACTCTAAAAACTGGAGCGTTGCCCCAGGCGGCGGCGACCGTTTGCGTAGAATTTTTAGCTATCCAAGCAGGGTCCAAAAGCGCATATTGATGGGTTGGCTTAATGATGTATAAAATTTTTGTATCTTCTTTGGGAACCCTTTTCTTTAATCTTCTATCCTTTGGAGCAATCTTTGAAATTTTAAAATCATAAGCATTTAATTCCTCTTTTGCGTATTGAAATTCTATATACTTAACCTCTCCATCTGGATATTTAACAATAAAATCTGGATCCCTTGTTATTCCTCCCTTTCTCAAAAACCATATAAACTTATCACCGCCAAATTTTTCTACAACAGCATATTTATTTTCTTCCCGAATTTTCTCTCTAATCCAAGGTAAAACCTCCAGCTCTGCAATAGCTTTTTGTTTCATATCTTTACGATACTCAAGATATGTCCTTGATTTAATATCACTTGATTGGGCGTATATTGTCTTTGTATCTAAATCCATAGTTTTAAATAAATAGCTTAGTCTGGTAATTATTTAAATTTTTAATTGCGACCTCTGCTATTTCGGGCACTATCTCATAACCAACACCATTTCTTTTAAGATCAGCAGCCGTTTTTAGGGTGGTGCCGCTCCCCAAAAATGGATCTAACACTACCTCCCCCACAAAAGAAAATGCTTTTATAATTCTATAAGGTAATTCATAGGGAAAAGGGGCAACATGCGATCTACTATCTCCGCTATTTTGGGGTTTCATTGTCCAAACATCGGTATTTTTTATACTCAACCAAAATTCTTTATCAAGCTTGGATTCCTCTTTTTGTTTTTTGGTTAAGTGTTCGTATTTATTAAAACCTTTCCTGTCCGGCTTATTAAATTCCAGAATAAATTCATGCATGTTATTTATCAAAATTCCCCCGGGATATGGATATGTCCCAAAATGAGCTCTAACTCCATGTGTTTTATGCCAAATAATATCTCTTTTGAAAATAAAACCAATTTTCTCCATCAGGTCTATAGTTCTCCCAACTAAATTTAGTGACTTAAAACCATTACTATTATCTCTTACTGGTAGATTCATAATATTTATAAAGGCTTTTCTGCCGGGCTGTAATACCCTAAAAACTTCTCTCCACACAATGCCTATTTTTTCAAACCATTCATCTAAATTATGAATGTTTCCCAAGTCATTTTCTATGGGTTTTTTAGTGTACATTTTAGCGTCAAAATAAGGAGGTGAGGTAATCATCAAATGAATCGAGTTGTCCTCTAACTCTTCCATTTTCATTGCATTTTTTACATAGATCTTCTGTGTAGTGCCGTTTATGTTTAGTATGTTTTCTGTTGGAATGCTTTTCTTTTTAGTTTTTCTGTTCTGATAAGGATATTCCGCTTCATATTTTTTTAATTCTTTCAAATCAAATCTTTTTTGACCACTTGCGGCTGTAATACATTTAATTTTTTTAGCTCTAACTAAACCGTGTAGCTTCTGTACGGTAATACCTAAATATTTTGCCGCTTCTGTAGATGATAAATATTTTCTTTCTTTGTAATCGTTCATAAGTTTTACTTAACGAAATCAATCACTAATTCTTATCCCTAGATATTTATCAATTTTCTCTAGTTCTTCAAGTGTTGGGTTAGATTTTCTTTTGTTTCTCTCTTGACAATTGTATTTAAGGCTAAACCAGGTTCTTTGAATGGGCGATCTTGGAATATACTTTTTTTTTGGCGCAGTTTGCATCTTTTTTTTCCGATCTTATTTGTCATACTTTTACCTTGAAATATACAAATTTCACTTTAGTACGTTTATAATTTATTTACTACAATAATAACTGATTTCCCAATCATAGTCAACAAAAATAAATCATATGAGGTTTTCTTTTTCTGTTGTTAGTTGATGTTTTTCATTAATCAGGAGGTTTTGATAAAATAAATTCAATCAGAGTATTGTAACTACACTAGAATCTGCCCTTTTGGAGTTATCTTTTTACTACTTATTTCTAATAATTTAATCAACTTGGTTCAGCATAGTTTTATAAATATGCTTTTATAATTAGTTTTTTTATATTTTAATTATTTTATACCCTTAAGATCTATGACATTAATAACGATGTAAAATTTAAATATTTTTTAAATATACATCTATATTTGCTAATATTTTTTTTAGAGATTCAATATCGTATTGTATTTCAGAACCTTTTAGTGCTTCCTGATGTCCTAAATTAAGTATTCTATAAATCTCTTTATCTTCTGATGGTTCATCTTCTGGTGATTGGTTATTATTAATTTTTTCTAATAAATTAACAACTTTTTCAACTTTATTGATATATATATCTAAATTTGGAATTCCTGATTCTATAGCGACTGATAGGGATGATAAGTCGTTAGACAATTGTTGCACTAATATAAAAATATAATTAATTTTTTTACTATCGTTTTCAAATTCTTCAATTGAGGCAAATATTTGATTTATTAAGTTTTGTATTCTTAATTTTAATTTGTTAAGTCTTTCATTATTATCGGGACTACCTAAAATATTTGGATTTTTCGGTCCTAAATTCATTTTATTTTGTTCTGTTTGTTATAAACTCTGAAAATTCTAAAATTATTGTTTTCAGTTTTTCAGGTAGTGTTATTTTTTCTATCTCATCTGATATCTTGTTTTTTAATGTTAAGATTTCTTCATTGATTTTTTTATAAGCCACTGATCTGTAAAAGTTTTGTCTTAACAAATCTATGTCATTGTTACTGATTTTTTGTTGTTTAATTAATTGTTCAAACTGTTTTTTTAATCCGTTATCTTTAAGAATATATTTTCTTATTATTGTTTTTTTGTTTTCTCTAATATCTGATCCTTTGTCTTTTCCTGTTTCGTCTGATAGAAAGCCTATTAAATCGTCTGATATCTGAAATAAAATACCTAAAAATTTCAGGATTTGCCTGAATCTGTGGTCCTTTGCCAACTCGTGTTCTATCAATATTAAAGTAGATATAATAGGAAGAATAAAGGTATAGCTTGCTGTTTTGTTTAGGTAAACAGCATAGATTTCATTTTTATTAGGTTCGTAACTGCTTTGGCCGTAAAGTATATCTTCATACTGTCCTTCTGCTACTTTAAGGTATATGTCCATTATAAAATTAATTAGTTCGGATTTGTGTCTGCTTTCAATTTTTTGAAGGTACTTTAGGCCAAAAAAATAGATTGTGTCTCCAAGGTCTAATGCTAATGCTCTGCCAAGTTCGTCTGAATTTTTTTCTGCAATATCTTTGTATTTATTTTTAAAGTAAATATGTATAGTGTTTAAGCCCCTTCTTAATTTATCGTTATCTACAATATCGTCGTGTATTAAAAGCGCTGAATGAATAATCTCATAAAAACCAGCTAAAATTTTAATGTCTTTAGGATAGTCGGTATTGCTCCAATCAGCGTTATTAAAAATGTCGTAAATTATTAAAACTAGTCCTCCTCTTACAGATTTGCCGTTTAAGCAAAATTGTTCAAAATAATCAAGATCTTGGTCTAGTCTTTTGTTATCAAGAGTCTCTTTTAATTCAGATAATGCAAGAGAGACTTCTTTGTCAACAATTTGTTTCTTTATCTTTAATAAATTTATAAGATCCATAAATTTATACTTTAGTCGTTGTTTTAGAAAATATCCTTTAATCTGTTAAAATCTAATTGATTATGTCAAACTTTAAGTTAATAAACCCTAATCCGATAGATAAACAACTGTTAAAGACAGGTTTGAGAAAAGCCAAAGCTGAACAGGTGTTGTCTAATAGGTTAAACAACATAACTGTTGTCTTTGAAAATATTTACGATCCGCACAATGCTATGGCAAGTTTAAGATCGTGTGAAGCCTTTGGAATTGGCAATATCTGTTTTGTATTTGAAAAAACTCCAGCTTTTAATCCTTTAAAAATAGGCAAAAAATCCAGCTCCAGCGCTAATAAATGGTTAACCTACTTTATGTTCGAGTCTTCGGCAGATTGTTTATTGCATCTTAAGAACAATGATTTTATTAATGTTGCAACTGTAGTAACTAATGACTCAATCCAACTGCCAGAGTTTAAGAAACAAAAAGGAAAAAAATATGCTGTTTGGTTTGGCAATGAAAAAGAAGGATTATCAGAGTATGCTGTAAAAAAATCAGATATTAGACTTTCAATCCCAATGAATGGTTTTGTGCAAAGTCTTAATTTGTCTGTTTCTGTTGGCATTATTTTATACAGTTTAAGGTACTGCAAGTGAAGTTTATCTAGGTGTTGGCAATCTATATTCTTTTCCAGATAAAGATTACGCCAAGCAATAATAGAAAATAAAAAGCAAAAAAATAAGGGTCTTGTCTTATATTATAAAGGCTCCAAAATATTATTGATTTTAAAACACTTCTTTCTCCGGATATTTTATAGCTTAAATTATTTTTATTGTCTTTGCAGACATATATTTTTGCATTGTTTGGATTTTCAATAAGTTTTATGTAAAACACAAACGACTCTGGTTGTTTCAGCTGTTGTGTTTCAAAGCCAAACGGAAAAAAGTATCCGTTAATTACTTTTTCTAAAGGGTAAATATTGTTGTAGACCATGTTTCCGTTTTTCTTTTCTAATCTAAACTCAAGTTTGCCATCACCAATTCCTTCTCTTTCAAAATATACCTCTATTGCTCCAAAATCTTTGTCAATTGAGAATTCTTGAGATATTTGTTGGTTAAGTGTTAGAGCTTCTTTGTTCTGGCAGTTTTTATAAAAAAAATATTCCTCATATACAGCATAGGTTGTTTTTGGAATAATCAGATTGATTATTATAAATAAAATTAAGATCATCTTAAAGAGATATAAATTGTAAAAGATATCAGTACTCCTCTAAAAATACTTTGAAATATTTGAGAATATAAAAGCACCTCTGGCAAGATCTTATCAAGTGAAATAAATCTAAAAGCATTAGCAACCGGAAAGGCTGGCCCAAAAGTGGTAACTGCGTGAGAAAAAGGAAATGCTAAAAACAAAAAACAAATAACCCAGGCTATTTTTAAAAGTTTGTTAAAGTCTTTATTTTCAAAGACTAAAAAAAAAGCTAAAAAAGGCAAAACCCAAGAAAAGTACTGGGGATGAAAATAAGCTAAAGCATAGTATATACTAAGGTTTATAAATCCAGCTTGGCTAAATTTGGCTTTTGATTTGCTTTTAAGATATAAAAAAGTTAATAACAAAAACAATATAAAAAAATATAGATAGATAGGCCTTTCAGGTAAATAGTAAAACCTGGGTTGCAAGATATAATATCCTAATCCTCCTTTTACATAGCTGTCAATCGCAGTTTCTGCAATTCCAGTTTTGAAAACATACCATGGGTATGGCAGATAAGATAGTATAAGCAAAGCTATTTTTTGCCAAACTTTAAACTCTGAGAAAAGAATAAGCCCAAATAAGATGATAATAAAAAACTCTCTTACAAACGGCGCTAAAGCAAAGATCAAGATTGTGGCTATTGAAAAAGATTTTCTATATAAAAAGATTAGTATTAAAAATGAAAAAATAAAACCATAACTTTCAAATCTGGAGAAGATATAAACAGAGTAAATCACTGCAGGGTTGAAGAGCAAAAACATCATAATGCTTTTGATTTTATCTTTTTTGACATTCTGTTTTGCTAAAAATTTATAGAAGATAATATAAGCAGTAAACTCAAAAATCAAAAAAGGCAGTTTGAAAAAGAACAAAACCCTATGAATCTGCGGTATGTAAAAATAATTTTGAGTTTGTAAAGCTGATTTTAAACCTTCTGGCCATACAGGAGAAAAAATAAATAAAAAGACAGCATCTATAAGATGCGATAAAGGTGAGAATCTTATATTAAATATGTTTCTTAAATTGTCTAAGATTAAAAAACTTGTATTGTGAGTTTCAAATATGTCTTCTGGATAAGCAAAGTATGGCAGTAAAAGCAATCTAATTAATAAGGCAATTAAAAATGCCTTTTTTAGATACTTTGGCATTTTTAGATTATATGATCAACTGTTGTCAAAATCAAAAATATTTTTTAAACTTTACTAAATTTATTGATATAAATTTAATATAGATTAAGTTTTATCTATAGTTTGATAGACCGATACTTCAAAAAGGTTATTTATTTTGTTATTAAAGGTCAAAAGGCTATTTTTTAACAAAGCATTAAGAATCTTGCTTTTTACTAATGCCGCCATTTTAATGGCAACAGCTATGTTGGGACCAATTTATGCTTTGTTTTTCTAGCGCTGTCTATATTTATAATTTGAAAAGAAGTGTGCTTTAAACTTTATCAATTTATTTGACAAAAATTGGATAATTTATTAGACTGTAACTATTACAAATTTTGTAAAAGTTAACTATGAAATATTCTTTGCCTAAATTAGACTATGCCTATAATGCTTTGGAGCCTTATATTGACGAGAAGACAATGGTAATTCACCATACTAAACACCATCAGGCTTATATTGATAAATTAAATGCTGTTTTAGCAAATAATCCAGAGATTGCAGATGAACCTGTGGAGCATCTTTTGGCAAACTTAGATACTTTGCAGATTTCAGACGCCGATAAAACTACAATCAGAAATCATGGTGGAGGGTTTTTAAACCATAATTTGTTTTGGAAGGTCATGGGTCCACAAAAGGCTGTTGATGAACAGTTAGTTGCTGATATTGAAAAAAAGTTTGGTAGTTTGAGTGAGTTCAAACAAGAGTTTGAGAATTCTGCTGTGTCTTTGTTTGGTAGCGGCTGGGTCTACTTGGTTAGAGACAATCATAATAATTTACAGATTATTTCTTTGCCCAATCAGGATTCGCCTTATATGAAAGGTCTGTCTCCAGTGTTTGGTATAGATGTGTGGGAGCATGCTTACTACCTTAAATATCAGAATCGCAGGGCTGAGTATGTAGCAAATTGGTGGCATGTGTTAAAATTGTTGCCTTGATGTTAAGATATTGATCTTGTAACTTGTAAGTTGCTCTTTAAGCATTGTTTATTTGCCAATATTGAACTCTGCTACTTCATCTTCTTGCATTATATAATCGCGTGACTCTATTCTGATTTTGCCTTGTTCTTTACAGTTATGCCAGCCTTTATAAGTAACAAAGTCTTGAGCTTTTACTATCTTTGCTGAGATCATCAGTTTTTCAAAGTCAGAATGAATAGTTCCAGCCGCTTTTTGTGCAGTACTGCCCTTTTTTATAGTCCAGGCTCTTACTTCTTTTTTCCCAGCGGTATAAAAACTTAAAAGTCCTAAAGTTTTGTAAGCAGTGTTAATTAGTCTTTCTAAAGCAGGTCTTTGTAGTCCGTATTCTTTGAGTAGTTCTTTTTGTTCTTCTTCAGTAAATCCAGCAAGGTCCATCTCTAATTTGTTATTCATAACTATAATTTTTTCTTTAGGCTCATTTAAAAGTTTTTGGTAGTAATCAGTAAGGTTTGGTATGTTTTGAGTTTTTAGTTTTTGTTCATCAATATTTACAACAAAGATTTCATCTTTGGCAGTTAGGAGGTTTAAAAGTTTGGCTGTGTTTTCAAGTGTTTGTTTTGTGTTGGGATTTTTTTCTTCATCTATAATTTTTTTCACCCAGATATTGTTTTCAAGGGCTGATTTGAATTTTAACACTGCATTCCATCTTTCTTTTTCTGAAGGATCTTGTTTTCCTTTTGGTTCTTTTTGTTTATTTAATGTTTCTAGATCTTTTAGAGCAAGTTCAATTCGTATAACCTCAAGATCTGTTTTTGGGTCAGTGCTTCCTTCTCTTATTATACTGTCATCATCAAAGTCTCTTAAAATATGGCAGATAGCTGTGACTTCTCTAATATGAGATAAGAACTGATTGCCTAAACCTTCTCCTTTATGGGCTCCTTTTACTAGTCCCGCAATATCTATAAAGGTTACAACAGCAGGTATTATGGGTGGCAGATCTTCAAGTTTTTCCTCGTCTTTTACCACTTGGGCAAGTGGTTTTAACCATTTGTCTGGAACCTCAACTACGCCAGTATTTGGCTCAATAGTTGCAAAAGGATAATTGGCAGTTAATGCCTGCTGTTTTTTGAGTACTGCATTAAAAAGCGTGGATTTTCCTACATTTGGAAAACCAACTATTCCTACTGATAGATTCATACAGCTATTATATTATAAAACTGTTTGGTTTGTTATAATCTAATTGTGATTGCAGATCTTAAGAAGTTTTATAATAAATATCATAAAAAGAATAGAAAATATTACTCGGTTATCTCAGAGAACAACTTTACTTATTTTTATTTGATTAATCTTTTAAAAAAGCCTGAATTTAACACCTGTCAGACAATTTTGGATATTGGCTGTGGTGTTGGCAGTTTATCTTTGTATCTTGCAAGTAAAGGCAAAGAGGTTGTTGGAGTTGATGTTTCCTCAAGAGCTATTGCTATAGCCAATAATGCAAAGAAGTTGTTGGATTTAGACAGCGTTGAGTTTGTAGTGTCTTCTATAGAGAAATTTAAAAACAAGAAAAAATTTGATGCAGTTTTGCTAATTGAGGTTATTGAACACATTGAAGATGATAAAGGTTTGGTTGAAAAAATTAAACAGATGTTGAAATCAGAAGGTTTGGTTTTGTTAACTACTCCTAGTTCTGAGAATCTTATGTTTAAATTAGGTTTTTATAGGCAGTTTGATCAACAGGTAGGACATTTGAGGCGATACTCTAAACAAGAGATTGAGAGATTATTGGAAAGCAAAGGGTTTGAAGTTTTGTATTTGTATGAAAAAGAGAGTTTACTGCGTTCATTGTTTTTTACTACTAAACTAGGTTTTTTGGCAAGGTTTGTAAAAGGTCCTTTTGTTGTTCTGTTTCATATTTTAGATGAATTAGTCGGAAAAATATTCGGATTTACTGATATTTTAGTTGTTGCTAGAAAAAACAAATCTCTAGGTTTAGATTAGTTTTAAGTTTAGTTTGCTTTTTGGTTAGTTAATATTTTATACTCTAAAAGAAGTTTTCTCGTTATAGGTCCTGGTTGTTTATCGCCAATAACTAAGTTGTTTATCTGAACAACTGGCATTATCTCTTTGTTTGAGGCTGTTATGAATGCTTCGTCAAAGTTTTTAATTTGGTTGATTTTAAGTTTTGTTTCAATAATAGGTAAATTAAGTTTTTTAGCTAATTTAATAACAAGATTTCTAACTGTTCCTATAAGTATTTTATCCTTTGGGGTGTAGATTTTTTCTTTAATAACTGCAAAAAAATTGCTGGTTATGCATTCATAGATATATTTGTCATCAACATATAAGGCTTCAACCGCATTTTGTCTCTTTGCTTTCAAAAGAGCTAAAACTCCTGCTGTGTAGTTTAATGTTTTAGCTGATGGGAAAATTCTAGCATAAGGAGTTGTAATGATTTTTATTCCTTTGGTGTAATAGGTTTTAGGGTAAGATATAGCCTTTGTAAACAGTATAGCAAAGTTAGGTTGCGATGGTGTAATACCATCTTCTGCCACTCCTCCGGTTTGGATAATTCTGATATTAAGGTCTGAACCTTTGTTTAGGTCTATACCTTGGTAAATGATCTCTTTGATCTTGTTTTTATTATAAGCAGGTTTTAACTGCAAGGTTTTAAGCGATCTAAAGAATCTGTTTATGTGTTCTTCCAAAAGAAATGGCTTTCTATTGTAGGTTCTTAAGAAATCAAAAACACCAAATCCTCTTAAGATGGACAGATCATATATACTTATTTTTGCTAATCTTTCATCGATCCATTTATTGTTTAAAAATATTTTCATAGTGTAATTTTGCGCCTCTGGAGGGAATCGAACCCCCATCTGTGGTTCCGAAGACCACTGCTTTATCCATTAAGCTACAGAGGCAAAATAAAATTTTATGGTAAATTACTAAATTATTATATCAGTTGTGGCTTTAAATTATTGTGTTTGAATCTAGTTTAGATAGATTTGACAGCCATAGAAGCTTTGAGTATTTTACAGAAAATCTAGAGTTTATTTCTCTGTTAACAGAACTGCGCATATGTTGCAACTATCTGGAGATAATTAATGAGGCTTTAAATATTTATGAAAATGATTTGGCAAACATCAGTCCCTATTCAGAAAAATTTGAACAACTTTATTCTATATATATTTTTTGGGAAAATGAAAAAAAACTACAGAAGCAGTTATTGCCTGTATTTGGCATGAACTTCAAGAGGCTTATAATGAGTATTTTTATGGCCAGGGGTTAAATAATTAACTAGTTTTAATGGTTTAAACAGGATTTTAAATTAATTGTAGTCTTGCCAGATTAAAGTATTTGTTAAGTTTCTCAAATAGCTATAGGATTTTATTTGTTTAGTGCTTTTTTCGTTTTGAGTATGTTTTAGATGATGATAAAACTGCGTTTAGTTAATCTATGTGTAACTATTTAGAAGAGATCTTTGTTTTAGTCTAATTTGCATCTATTGATTTTCAAAAACTATGTGGTATAATTGGCTTCATAATGAAAAAACTTATAGTATTTACTATCTCGGTTTTTGTCTTTATATCCAGCTTTAAAGTTGTTTTTGCAAGTGGTCAGTATGGTCAACATGGAAGTCCTTCTTATAACTATGCGTTAATTATAGATAAATTAGTTATTAATCCTGAAACTGGCAGTTATGTAGATAATCTTGCTGTTTCTGACCCAAAGTTTGCTCCATTATCTTATGTTTACTTTAAATTGGTTGTAAAGAATACAGGCAATACAGATTTAGCAGGCGTTAAAGTAATAGATTATTTGCCAAGTTATCTAGAGTATGATGATGATAAAGGTCAGTATAATGCTGAAACCAGAGAGTTAAAGATAGAGATGGGTGATTTTAAGGTTGATGAAACTAAGTCTGTAATCTTTAAGGCAAGAGTTGTCTCAGTAGACAAACTGCCAGCTAATAAAGGTGTTTTATGTTTAGTAAATAAATCCAGCGTATTTTGGGAAAATCAGGAAATGGATACTGATACAGCTCAGTTCTGTGTTGAGAAAAAAATTGTTCCTCCAGCCAAGGGAGTTGAAAAAATGCCTAAATCAGGAACATCTATACCTATTTTATCACTGGCTTTATTCAGTATAGGTTTTGGTTTGAGAAAAAGGTTCTCTGTCTAAACTTAAATTATACTAGAATAATTAGCTTCAACTATATTAACTTCTTTAGTTTGTTGTTCAATTTTGAATTGATAGCTAAAATTTATGTTATTTCGTGTTATAATAGAAACTGTTTTTAAGGTCGGTTAGCTCAGCTGGTTAGAGCGTCCCGTTGACATCGGGGAGGTCGGGGGTTCGAGTCCCTCACCGACCACTGCTTAATAATTGGCCGTTTAGCTCAGCTGGTTAGAGCACCCCGCTTACATCGGGGAGGTCGGGGGTTCGAGTCCCTCAGCGGCCACTGATGTTATAATAATTGTTTGATTCATAATATTTGCTGTTAATCTATAATTTTTTAACTCAACTGTTTTTTTAAAAACAAATTTTGCTTTTCCTTTAATTACCATCACATTCTCTATTTTTTATGTTTTTAAATAATGTCGTAAATATTTAAAAACTTAATTGTACAATTGCATATATTTAATATAATTTTATTATTATGATTAGACTTATATGTGGTGAAGATGAGGTTTCTGCTTATAATTATTTTTTGGACCTTAAAAATAAATTTAGAGCTAAAGGTTACAAGATTTATCAAGGTGATGCCACAAATTTTTTTCAGCTTGTTCAAAATTCTGTCTATTCTACTACTTTATTTGGCCAGAAAAATGCATTTTTCTTTGAGGATGTTACAAAAAAACTTGGTAAAAATAAAGATTTTCTAAAGTCCCTTGAGTTTTTTAAAAGCTCTAAGACTGATTATTTGGTAATTTTGGATTTAGTTGATAAAAAAACAGCTTTGAGGTATGTTGATTCATCAGATGTCGTAAATTTTTCATTTCCTGATTCATTATGGAGTTTGCTTGACAGTTTTTCTCCTGCTAATAAAGATTTCTTTATTGCTAAGTTTGATGAGGTTTGTAAAAATTCTGCTGTAGAACTGGTCTTTTTTATGTTGGCCAGGCGGTTGCGAGAATTGATCTCTGTTAAAGAACATCAAGTTGAAGGCATGCCCTATTGGTTGCAAAAGAAGTTGCAAAATCAAGCAAAGGACTGGAGCCTTGCTAAACTGTATAGTTTTATTGAACATTTTCATACAATTGACTTGAGAATTAAGACTTCAGCAACACCTTACTCTTTAAAAGACTTGCTTGAGATAGTTTTATACTTTGGGCTTTAGTCTTAATTTTTGCCTAGAAAGATTTTAAATGGCAATAAATCTGCTCTATGTAGGAAATTTTAAAAAAACTCTTGAATTTTTTAAGACTTATTGTATTATTCTAAACTCAAAAAATTTTTTTGTCATAAGTTTTGTAACCCGTCTAAATCGGCGGGATTTTAGTTTTATTGATCCAAAAAACCCAAAAACAACAGCAACAGAATTACGAATCGAATATAGAAAGTACGCTACTTTTCTTCTAAAAATTAGAGCTAAAGAAGAGCTTTTAAAGACTATTAGAACTTTGTCTAATAAAGGAATACTTTTTTCGTCTCGTCCCGAAATATCTGCTATAGCTGGTGTTGTTTGTTCTATTGAAGAATTCAATTTCTTAAAAGATATCTTCCCTAATAATTCAATATACTTTGGCATTCCATCTGAAGACAACTTTAATTCTATATATCCCATAATATATATTTGCCAGTGGGATGTCATCTTTTCTTCTCCACAAATGGTGGCAGCAAGTAGAGCTCTAAAACATAATTTTGCCTCAGGGAAAATCTATTACTTAACAATAGATCAAAATCCCAATGTTAAAAACGGGAAACTTACAGAAATAGGAAAAGAAAAACTTTACAACTACTTGCCTTATTCTTTCGACTATAACAATCATTTTTTTGTTCCAAAATTAGTTCTATCTTCTTTTGAAATTGGAAAAGATTATATATTGGTGTCAATTGATCAAAACCGCTTTACTCATAGAGTATTCGATATAAAGGCAATAATTGAAATGTCTAAGTTTAATTTTCGTTTATGGGAAACTATATTCAATTCGATTCCACCTGATCTAAAAGTTTTTTTATTAAATCTAACAGGAGATTATATTGATATCTTAGTCCCTTCATTTGCATTGAAAATTCTTCAATCGTTACTCATAAAAGAATTAAACGAGCAGCCGATAAAAGTAACTGCTGTTCCACTTAGTGAACAGAAACGCATAATTTGTAATACTTCATCTCCTGCTCCAGTTGTATTTTGTGTTTTTCCTTCTTTATCCAAGGAAATAGCCTTAACTGCTGAGTTGCAAAAATATCATCAGAAGAAAGTAAGAGCTATGAAATGGACTGCTGGAGTAATAGCTTTGCCTCAAGATCTCTATAAATACTAAATAATCCTAACTCCAATTTCAATCTCCTCTGGGCTTAAATATTAGAGAAACAATCAAACTTTTTATAAAATTTTGTATTCTAATTTTGATGAACCGGTTGAGATTTATTTTAATGTAAAAAGACAAGCCTCATCAGATAAGTTGTTTGCCTTATGGGATTGAAAAATAGAAAACAATATGAAAATGCAAGATGTTTAGTTGGGTAATCAACTGAGCACTAATTCAATAAAAAATGTTATACAAAGGTTCAAATATCTCATTTGATTGCATAAATTTCTCCTTAAGTGTTCTGTTAGATCTATCATTAATAGAATTATCCTTAGGTATTTTACTTTTGTTTATATATGAGTTGTTTGTAGTCTTTTGCAAGTTTACTTAAAGTATTTAGCAAATTCTGATTTGTTATTTGTTTATACTTTCTTTATTTTTTACCAACAGCCATTGCTAACCTTAGAAAAATCAAGAGTAATTAAGGCTGATTTTCTTTTATATACCTTAGTAAAATTATATCTTTTTCTTATACTTAATTATTGTAATTTACGCCTTTTACTCCAAAAATTAAATCAAAAACTTCAGTATTCAAAAAAAATTGTTTGTCTTTTGACAAACTTTCTTATCTGTCTGTAACTATGTAGGAGAATAATATTAACTTAATTTGACTTGATTTTTTTTATAACTTTGTTTAAAGTATGATAAAGTAATATTAAAAATTATTTTATAAAACTATGATAAATCCTGCAATTTTTAAGGCTTATGATATAAGAGGTGTTTATAACAAAGATTTTGCTGTTGAAGATGTTGCAAAGATTATTAGAGGTATTTATAAATTTTTTTCAGATTACTTCGGCAGACAAGAATTGGTTATTAACCTTGGTAGAGATATGCGCAAATCTTCTCCTGAGATTTATGAATCTGCCTTAAATACTTTGCTCAAATATCCGGTTAAAGTAATTGATTTGGACCTCTGCTCTACTCCAGCTTTTTATTACTCTGTTTTAAAATTTTCTGCTGATGCAGGTATCCAAATAACTGCATCTCATAATCCTGGAGAATACAATGGCATTAAATTTGTTATGAGAAAAGACGATAGGATTGTTAAAGTTTCAGGAGCTTTTGGTATGGATCAGGTTAAAGAGAATGTTTTGTCAGAGAGTTTTGTGTCGTATCAGGAAAAATCAGGTCAACAAGAAAGTCATCATAACTTTGACAATGTCTATGTTGATGATACTGTAGCTTATATGGGCAATCCTGTTTATAAAGGAAAGTATAAAATTGCTGTTGATTCTGCCAATGCTATGGGAATTTTGTATCTTAAACCATTTTTTGAAAAGTACAGCCAGAACTTTGAGGTTTCATATATCAATCAGGAGCTTGATGGCAGTTTCTCCAGCTCATTTGGCTGATCCATTGGTAGCTGAGAATTTAAAACAGTTGCAAGATCTGGTAACACAACAATCTGCTGATTTAGGAATAGCTCCAGATGGAGATGGAGACAGAATCTTTTTTGTAGATGATAAACGCAATATAATCAATCCAACCTTAGTAACTGCTTTAATCTCAGATTATGCTTTTGCTATGGGTAGATCTGATTCTGTAGTTGTAGATGTTAGATATACTGGCAATGTAGAACATATATGCGGCAAGTATAATAAAAAACTGCATTTAGTTAGAGTAGGACATTCTTTTATTACTGAAAAGGTTAATGCTGAAAAGTCTTATTTTGCTGGAGAGTCGTCTGGTCATTATTATTTTTATGACTTTGGGGGAGCAGAAAACTCTTTGTTGGTTTTGATGTTTTTGCTTAAGGCTTTAGATGAAAAAAAACAGCCAATATCTGAGATAATGTCTTCATATCTTGCCAGTTTTGAGTCTGGCGAACATAACTTTGTTTTACCAAAAGATCTAACTGCTGAACAGCTTTTTGCCAGGTTAAAAGAAAAGTATAGTCAGGCTCGTTTGGTTGAGATAGACGGCTTTACAGCTGAATTTGATGATTGGAGATTTAATTTTAGATCATCAAATACAGAACCATTGGTAAGGCTTAATCTCGAAGCTAAATCTAAGAGTTTAATGTTGCAAAAACTTAATGAATTACGGGATTATCTGTTGGCAGAAGGTCTTAAGCCAAAGGAAGAATAAATCAATTAGATTAGTCTGACAGTAAAAATAAGGTATAATATATTGCATGTCTAGTTCTGATTCAAGCAGTATTAAGCTGTCTGTTTATACTAAGGCTTTGGTTGAGCTTTTAAGGAGTATTAAACCAAAACCAAAAGCAGATGAGCTGTCTAAGGTAGAGGTGTCATCTACAGCGTCTTTTTTCGGCTTGTTTTATGAAAAACTTAGAAATTCTATAGAGTATAAAGAACAGAATCTTATACGACGGTCAGCTATTGAAAGGATACTTAAAAGACGATTAGCTTTAAATCCTACAGGAAAAGACGAGGCAGAAAATCTTATTCGTGAGCTGTTGTGGGCTAGATATTTTACACCTGGTTCTTTAACTTATTCTGATATTGTTAATGTTCAAGCATTGCTTGATAAATATCTTAACTTTTATCGAAAGACTGCCAGAGGAAAATCTAGACAGGATAAGATTTTATTGTCTGATTTTATTATGTCTTTGTTAAGCTGTGAGATAGAAGAGAATTTAGCTCCAGAAGAATCATTAAAGCAAGAATATTTTAATTACTTTGTATTTCAGGTTTTAAAAGGAAGAATTAAGTTTCAAGATTTGCAAGACGAGTCTTTGCAGGAGATTTATATATTTGCCGCAGTGGATAAAACCTACTCTAAATCAGACAAACATTATATGCGTTATCATATATTTAAACTACTGCATAACAAATTTGGAGATTTGCAAGAATCTGAGTTAAACAGTTTATCTTTTAAATTTTTAAAAGAGATAAAACTGATTGATTCAGCAGTAGTTAATCCTTATCTTGATCAGTTGTCTAAATTTGTTAAACTTGATCGTCCAGCTTTTTATATTCTTCAGGATATTATAAATAATAATTTAAAAAAGATTGAGGATATACTTTCAAACGAATCTCTACTTAAAGAGAAGGTTGTGGAAACTTGTAATTTAAGGTATGAACAGAGTCAAAAACGGTTATCATCTGCGGCGTTTAAGAGTTTAATCTATGTTTTTGTGACTAAAATGTTATTTGCCTTAATTTTAGAGTTTCCTTTGTCTGCTTTTATTTATGGTCAGGTTGAGTATTTTTCTATAATAATAAACTCTCTATTTCCTCCTACTCTGCTTTATATAATCGTAAGTTTAACTAGTGTCCCTGGTGATGATAATACCGAGAAAATATATGAAAGAATTGTTGAGATTATAAATGAAGATGAAAGCTATGAAAAAGCTAAAGTTTTTGTTACCAAAAGACCAAAAGAAAAAAGACCAATTTTGAAGATTGGGTTTAGTATCTTTTATTCATTAACTTTTTTGATAGTATTATTGTTAATCTCTGATCTATTGGATTTTTTTAATTTTAATTTGATTAGTAAATCTTTGTTTGTGTTTTTTGTGAGCGTGGTCAGTTTCTTTGCCTATAGAGTTAGAGGCATAGCCAACGAGTATCGGATTATTTACAAAAGACCTATACTACAGCCAATTATTGATTTCTTTTCAATGCCTATTTTGTCTTTAGGTAAGTTTTTTAGCCAGGAAATAGGCAGGTTGAATGTTTTTATAATAATCTTTGATTTTTTAATTGAAGCGCCATTTAAACTGTTAGTTGAGATTATTGAAGAATGGGTTAGGTTTGTTCGTAGCAAGAAAGAAGAGATCGTCTCATAAAAGATTTATTTTATAATAATCTCATCTCCTGGAGATGGATATTTAAAGATACTTGCCGCGTTATTGGTTGTATCTGTTTTGTCAAAATCCAGTCTAACAGCGATCTCCAAAAATGGATTGTCTGGTTTTCCTGAAGATCCAGGAAAAATAACTAATTTGTTTGGTTCTTGACCAAACATATTGTCTGTAAAAACAGCTTTTTGTTTTATGCCGTTAATAATAACTGTAATCTCTTCGTTTAGATTGGCTTTTCCTTTAAAATCATCAAGCGTTATTGTTGTTTTAATATTGCCGTAGTTATCTATATGTCCTACTTTAAAGCCTCTTGTTTCTGGTATGTTATTTATATCAATTTCTTCAAGTTCAAGATCTTGTTCTTGGCTTTCTAATAATGCGGAAATAATTCTTGGGTAATTGTCTCTAGACCTAAACTGACTTCCTTTGTCAAGGGGTTGATAATAAAATAATCTCTTAATTTTGTTTTTTATCAATGAAAATGAATAGCCTGCGTTAGGACCTATAACATAGCATCCAGAGATTAAAAGAGCGATTACACCTTTGGCTCCATGACTTAATCTTACTCCTGTTTCAGTATGGTTTCTTGGGTCTGTGTTTACAAAAAATACAGTGTTTTGAGGATTGCCATATCTTTCTACTGTATTGCTTAACTGAAGCAGTAAAAAACCTGTATGAAATGTTGAGGGTTGTGAATGCACAAAACTTATATCTGCAGATTTGTCAGTGTCTAAAAATCCGTTTATAGCAATTTTAACCTCTGATTGCGCCAGTGTGTCCTCTGCCCAGTCTGCAATTACTATAAGTTTTTTCATATTGATTTTAGGTTTGAGTTAAACTGTGTCTTTTGATTTGTTTGTGTTCTGACACAACTTGTTTAAATATTAATCTGTAAAGTTTTTGTATAAATTCTTGATCGATTTTAAACTCTTTAGCAAGTGTCGCAAGCTGTTGCAATTTCTCGTTTTCTCTATTTTTATCTTGTTCTGGCAAATTCTTTTCAGCTTTTAATTTTCCTATCTGTCTTGTTATATTAAATCTTTGGTTTAAAACTTTAAGTAGTTTTTCATCTATCTTGTCTAGTTTTGATCTTAAACTCATTAACTCAGTTTTTTTCATAGTTTAAAATTATACAGTATAATTTTTAGTTTTTAATTTTAAGTTGACAAAACTTTAAAGTTTTAAGTATTGCCATTGATAATCTGTTATTATAAATATTATATCTATGAAAAATTGGTTGAATATCTTTTATTTAAAAAAAGTTACATTTAAACAGATTGTGTTTTTGAGCTTAATCTTTGTTTTTTTAGTTTTGTTAAATATTAACTTTATTGTTTTGGCAAACACAGCCTCTTTAAAAGATAAAAAAATTAGGGATTTGGTTTATGAGTTCGGAGATATAAATTATGATAATGCTGAGTATTATAATTTGTCGTTAAAATCTGATTTTTCTTTGTTTGATGCCAGATCTGCTAATCTCAAGAAATTTATCCGAAAGTATTACCCTGAATCTCCTCTGTATGATTTAAGCGACAAGATCGTTGAGATTTCAGATAAGTACGGGCTTGATTATAGACTTTTGGTGGCTATTGCTATGCAAGAATCTAATCTCTGCAAAAGAATTCCTGTTGATTCTCATAATTGTTGGGGTTGGGGTATTTATGGAGATACCGTTACTCGATTTTCAAGTTATGAAGAAGGTCTAGAGACTGTTGCAAGAGGGTTGAAACTTAATTATGTTGATAAAGGTTATAATACTATTTACTCAATTATGAGAAAGTATAATCCTTCGTCTAATGGTAGCTGGGGTAATGCAGTTTTAAAATTTTTCTTGGTTTTGGAAAACCTTTAATTGCTTCCTGTTGCAGTAATCAAATCCTCTGAAGTAACAGAGCTTTTCTTTTTCTTCTTTTTAAGTGGTAAGAACAAGGAACCTCTTTTTTGCATTTTTCCTTTAAATAAAAGCAACCAACTTCTTGATTCAGCGGCTTTTTGTCTTAAATCTCTAATTAAACTAAGCAAAAACTCAAAAAAACTTATGTCATACTGTCCTAGTTTTTGTTCTCTTTGGTTGAGTGTAACTTTGGCGATATTCTCAACCTCTGCGTTTATAGAATCTGTTGTTTTTCTGAAAGCTTCAATTTCTTGTCTGATGCGTTCAAGTATTTGCTGAATTCTTTGAGGGACCTCGTATTTTTCATGATATTCATAGGCTGAAAATAAATGTATTGCTCCTTCGTTGGGTCTTAATCTAACCTTGTTTTCAAACCTTGATATAGGTTGTTTTGTTTGTTCTAACAGGTTTCTTTCTTCAACATTGGTTTTTTTGGTTGCTTGTTGTTTTTCAGTTGTTTCTTTTGTTTTTGAGGTATTGGGCGTTATTAAACCTAAGAGTTCAAAGAAAATACTGCCACCAATATTGGCAAACTCGTTTGCTGTTTGTTTCACAGTATCAACAGCAAGTTCTTTTACTTGTTCAATACCTGATGAATATGTTTGGGATTGGCTTTTAACTTTTGACATTGTCGCCTTTTTTATAGGCTGTATTTTACTATAAGTTTGTCAAATATTCAAGTGTTTTTTGTTTTCTTAGACTTGCGGCATAGTAGTACAGCATTTCCTGTTGTTGCTTTTCCTTTTCAGGAGTATCTATTTTTAAGAGTTTTTTAACCTCTTCAAGGTCAACTGTAATATTTTCTTTATCTGCTATTTCTGCTAAAAGCAGTTCTATTTTATAGGCTGTTTTTATCTCATCAGCATATTTTTGCTTTAGCTCTTCTGCTGTTGTTTGTTTACTGGAGAGGTATTCTTCAAATTTCATTCCAGCTTTTCTGATATCATCGACTAAATCAGCTATTCTGTTCTTAACTTGCCTGTCTATAAAGATTTGAGAGATTGAAAGTTTGGTTTTTTCAATTAGTGCGTCAAGAATTTTATTCAGATACTTTTGTTTTTTTTCTTCCTCTTTTTCTTTGTTTTCAGATTCTTTTCCAGGTAGCCAGATTTCATCTTTTTTAGCCTCTTTTTTTATCTCTTCAACTATTTTTTTATAATCTGGTAATTTTATTGTAGGTGTTTGGATCACTATTAGTTTAAACTTCCAGTCTTTATCAAAGCCAATGTCTAAGTCTTCAATTATTGGTTCTGCAAATGGTCTAAGATTATCTTTTTTTACTAAATCAACATAAACATCTGAAAAAATTATTCTGGCAACCTCATTTATAAGTTTTTCTTGAGGTATGTTTTTCCTGGCTATTTCGTCTGGTATTTTGTTTCCATCTCTGAATCCTGGAATTTTAAGATCTTTCTTAAGGTTAGAGACAGCTTTGTTTTCTGCTTTTTTAACCTCTTTTTTAGTTACTGAAACTTTATAAATTTTTTCAGTATCTTGGGATTTTTCAGTTTTTGCTGTGTAATTTACCATACTTGATTATTGTATAACATTGATTGATAAAATCAAATGTTGTTTTTGTTCTTCTTTATGAAAGTCCTGAATTAACCTGTTAATCTTGCTACCCCAGTTTGGATCTTGAGCATATATTTTGCCTATCTTATAAATATCATTTGTGCCGTATTTGTTTATTGTTTCTGCAGTTTTTTCAATAGCAGAAGGTATAGAGTCAAATTTGTAATAGCCTCCTGCATAACCAAAAGGGTTGTTGTTGGATTTTATATATCTTTTGCCAAATCCAGACTCAACTCCTGCAATTGATGGAAGCAGATAACAATTAAATTCATATTTACTACAGGTTTTGGCAAAGTCATAAGCAAACTCTGTTAGTGAAGATCTGTTTTTCTGAAAAATTGCTTTAATTGCTTGTGTTTTTATGAATAACTCGGATTTTATTATTGGTTTTTCTACTTGAATTGCTTTATCTTTTGTCATAGCAGATTCTCCTGCTATTTGAGCTTTAGCAGTCTTTGATAGCAGTAGGCCGAATATTATTGCAATCTGTATAAAATAAATAAGTTTTTTTATCATAAAAAAAATCCTAAAGCCTCCCAGATAATTGTAAGGTGGGAAACCTTAGGATCTGGTTAAATTATAGCATATACTATAAGATTGTCAAGTGGTATTTCAAATATGTTTATAATAATCATAAAAAGGATACTCTGTGGTTTTTTTTAATTTTATAACATATAATATATTATCATTTGTTTATCAAGTGGCAATATTTTATGTCTAAAAAAAGTTTTTATGTTTATACATTTGGCTGTAGAGTTAATCAGGCAGAGTCAGAGATGATTATGTCTGATTTTGTTAATAATGGTTTTAGGCTTGATGATAAAAAGCCTAATTTTTTTATTATAAATTCTTGTGCTGTTACGGAAAGAGCTGTGGCGGAAACAAGAAAGTTGATCAATAAAGTAAAAAGAGATCTGCCTAATACTAAAATCATTTTAACTGGTTGTTCTGCCAATTATTGGTTAAAAACCCAGAATAAGTCTGTTTTAAAGAAACTAGATTATGTTGTCTCTAATGTCGATAAGGATTATTTGTTTGAGTTAATTAATAAATGGTTTTTATTAGAAAACTCTGGTAATACTCAGTCTGGACAGGATAGGGTTTTGATTACAAAATATAATAAATCAAAAAGGATTTTAATAAAGATTCAAGATGGTTGTCATAGGTTTTGCAGTTTTTGTATTGTGCCTTATTTAAGAGGGTTGCCTAAATCATATAAAATTTCTGAAATCATAAGCAGTATTAATGATAACGCATGGGCAAGAGAGGCTATTTTGACTGCAATAAATACCGAGGCTTATGGCAAAGATACCAATGAAAGTTTTGAAGATCTGATTAGATCGGTTTTTGACAAAACAAAGATTGATAGAGTTAGTTTTGGCTCTATTCACCCATGGTCTTTAACTAATGAATTTATCAATCTTTATCAAGAGATTAAATCAGGATTAGATAGCAACAGGTTTGTTGATTATTTTCATATTCCTTTACAGTCAGGTTCAAATAAGATTTTATCTCTAATGAAGAGAGACTATAAAATTGAGGAGATTGCAGATAAAATTATGGCTTTATATAAGATAAATCCTAATATTTATTTTGGAACAGATATAATAGTTGGTTTTTTGGAGGAGTCAGAGCAGGATTTTGAAAGTACTTATAATATTCTTAAAAAACTTCCAATTTGTAAATTTCATGTTTTTAGATACTCTAATAGGAAACATACAGCCGCCTATTATCTTAGCCAGAGGTTGAAGACTGTGTCTGACTCTGTAAAAAAAAACAGAGCTAAAAAATTAATTAGATTAGGACAGGAAAAACTCTACGTTTTCAAGCAAAGCTTGATTAATAAAGAATTTTCTGCTTTGGTTTTGTCAAAAAAAGATAAGGAGTTTTTTATTGGTGTGTTAAGCAATCAACTGCCTGTTTTAATTAAATCCGATAAAATTAAAGTTGGTCAGATTTGCAATGTGGTTGTCTCAGATCTAATCGATGACAACTTAATCTCTCTTGCAAATTAGAGGTTAATATTTGATATTTACTTATGACACTTAGAGACTATGCTGTTTTGATAGAAAACAATAAAATATTGTTAGACCTGAAAAAGGAATTTCCTTTTTTGTCACCTGTAAATTTGGTTGATATTTACTCTGATGAATTCAACAGCAATTTGTATAATCATGTGTTATCCCATTGTAATAGGTTAACTAATCTTAAAAAGGACATAAAAATATCAGATAAAGATTATTTTGAATCTTTGATTGCTATTTTTTATCATGACTGTGCAAAAGTTTTGGATAAATTCGTTCAAAACAATATAAGTTTAAAAAAATTTTAGCTTTGCAGTATGGTCATAGTATAGCTGTTAGAAGACTGTTTTTTTATTTTAATCAGCCTAGAATGGCTCATCACCTAAGACACAATTCCACAGATTTTGTCTTGGATATAGCTAATCGCAGTGTTACTGTACCCCAGTTGGTTCTTAATGTGCTTGATAAGACAGATATCTCTGGAAAAGTTGTTTCAGTTGAGGAAAAGTATGCTTCTATTTTGCAAAAGATAGGACATCACGAAGAATATGATGATTTTTCAGAAAAAATAGCCTGCAAATATATAAATAGAGTCTTGAAAACTAATTTTAACTTTAAGGAATATGAATTTTTAGCAGATCAAAACATTCCTAGTTTAAATGTTTTGTTTTTACAGCGGTTTGATGGAAAATATTGTCCTCCTATAGGAAAATATAAAGATACAAATTCTAATCTTAAAATCGCTGAGTTTTTAAGTCAGTGGGGTTATAATTCAGAAATTCTTCATGAAGGAAATTTTAAAAAAATTTTTTATGATGGTTCTGTTAAAATTTTAGGCTGTGATAAAGAGACTATAGATGATCTTTTACCTATTTACATTAGTAAAATGGATCTAATACTAACTGAAGGGTCAACAAGAAGATGTAAGTTTATAAGCAAAATTAAACCTGCTTTATCTGCCCAAGTTTTGTTGTTAAGAACTTTAGCCACAGGAAAGTTTAGTAAAAGAAGAGCTTATAATGCTTTATCTGCAGATGAAATTTGGGTTATGAATATTGAGATGAAGTCTATAGTTGAGCAGTCTTTTAATAAATATTTTGGCAATATGAAAAAAGTTCCATTAGTTAAAGTTTTGCAAAGCGGGTATAATCCTGAATATTTTTATATGGATGAGAAAGTTAAAAGAATTAAAGGTAAGATTGTCTATGTTGGGGCTGTTTCTAAAATAAAAGGAGTAGATATACTCTTGAAATCTTTTAAAAAAATAAAATCTAAACTAAATTATGCGCAACTGCACATAGTTGGAGACCCTTATATATATGGTTATAATAATAAGTTTGATTTATCAAAACTGAAAAAGATTGATGGTGTTGTTTATCATGGAGTGTGTTCAGAATCTGAAGTTGCCCAACATTTAAGAACGGCTCATGTTGCTGTACTTGCGACAAGGATCTACGAAACTTTTGGTAAATCAGCCCAACAGGCTAGGTTGTGCGGCACAAAACTTATTGTATCTAAAAATGGATTTTTGCCTTTTCATGTTCAAAATAAAGAAGAAGGCATTGTCCTAGATGATCTTAACGCAGATAGACTTTTTTGGGCTTTGTTTAAGATATTGTCAGAGAATCCTCAGACTGTACCTCCTCCTGTTGATCGTTATCATACTTGGCGTATCACAGCATTAGATTTTATAACTCATTATAATCTGCTTTCTCGTAGAGTTATTCAGAAACTTCAAAATAAAACTTAATTTTATTTATATCTTACTTAAGCAATTTGTAAAATCTGTGTATATAATATTTATATGATTTTGAAATTGTTTAAAAACAAATGGGTTGTTTTCTCTATTTTTTCCTTTATATTTTTAGCTTTGTTTGGTTACTTCTTTTTTTTAAATACGGGTTTGCAGTTTTTTGGTTTTTCTCCAGCTTATCAAAAAGACAATAAAAACCAGTTTGTGATTGATCCTTATTATGAGGATCAAAGTAATGGTATCAGAGATTATTTAAATAGTTCTCTTCATAAAGAGGGCGTTGAAAATCTTGAGAGGCGAGAAGCTGATTATGGGTTTTCCAATACAAGTATTTCAGACAGCAGTATAAGCAATGATACAATGTATCAAAGGAATTTTTATGTCTCGCTTACTGTCTCAGATGTAAAAGTTTTTTCAGAGAGGTTGAGTGCTTTTGTGGAGTCTGTAGGTGGGGTTATTATTGATAAGTCTGTGTCTTTTCCTGAAGAAAATTATTATGGCTATGCTAGTTTTAGAGTGCCTGCAAATAAATTAGATGAAGTTAGGTCTTTTTTTAGAGATAATTCGTTAAAAATTGTATCTGAGGTTGAGTCGGCTAGCGATATAACAGACAATTATATAGATATTTCCCAAAGATTATCTAGATTAAATGATACCAAAGAACGGTTGTCTAAATTATATGATTCAGCCAAAGATGTTGCTGACATTATTGAAATTCATAAGCAGATTCAGCAGATTGAGACTCAGATTGAGTCTTTGATCGGCAGACAAAGATATTTACAAGAGTCAGTTGATACAATCTTAGTAACTGTTTATTTCTCAAGCGATGAGTCTCGTTTACCATTTTTGCCAGATGATAAGTTTGATCCTGTTTTAACATTCAAAAAAGCTGTTAGGCAATTGCTTGTTGTTGTTTATAGATTAATTGATTTTGCAATTTATTCTATTGTCTTTTCTGTTATTGTGATTCCTGTTATTGTTCTGGTTTATATTTTAAAGTTTGTGCGCAGTAGATTCTTTTTAAAAGATAGATCCCAAACTTAATTGTCAAACAAAATTGATTTTTTGGTAAGATCTGTTTATAATATTATTTTGTTATGGATTTAAAAATTAAGTTTTTAGAAATCTGAGAAAAAAGAAAGAAAAAAGATACCTTGTCAACAATAGAATTTGGTTTGATAAGCTAAGAGTCCTTGACAGCGAAGGTAAAAACTTGGGTGTTTTGTCTAAAAACGAAGCTCTAAGAATTGCCAGAGAACAAGAAACAGATTTGGTGGTTATTGCAGAAAAAGCAGACCCGCCTGTTGCCAGGTTGATTGATTTTCATAAATTTTTATATAAAGAGAAAAAAAGAAAAAAAGAGGAAAAGAAAAAGTCGCGTCAGGTTGAGGTTAAGGATCTGAGACTTTCTTTGTTTATGGCAGATGCAGATAAACAAAGAATTATCGCAAAAGCCAAAAATTTTTTAAAAGAGGGACATCAGGTCAAGTTTAATTTAGTCTTAAGAGGTAGAGAAAATGTTTTTAAAGATAGGGCTGTAAATATGTTAAAGGAGATTTCAGAGGCCTTAAATGAAGTAAAGTTAGTCAAAGAGCCAAGAGTTGAGGGAAATGTTGTTAGAATGATAGTTTCTAAATAAAATATTATGGCAAAGGTAAAACAAAAAACTAGAAAATCAGCTCAAAAACGCTTTAAAATTACAGCTGGAGGCAAGGTCTTGCATAGATCTCAAGGCATAAGGCATTTAAGATCCAATAAATCAAAAAGAAGAATTAGGCGCATGAAACAACTTAAAGAGGTTGTAGGAGGTTATAAAGGCAAAATATTAAAAATGTTAGGTTTAAAATAATATGGTTAGAGTAAAATCTTTGAGTAGTAAAAAACATAAGAAAATACTTAAACTTGCAAGGGGTTATAGAATGACTCGTCGAAAACTGTTTAAGAAGGCTATGGAAGCTGTTTTGCATGCTGGTGAGTACTCTTTTGCCGGTAGAAAACAGAAAAAACGACAGTTTAGATCTTTGTGGATTTTAAGAATTAATAATGCTGTAAGAGCTTTAGGTGGCAAATACAGTAAGTTTATTCATAACTTAAAGGAAAAAAAGATTGAGATTGATCGCAAGATTTTGGCTAAATTAGCTGTTGAAAATCCTGAATTTTTCAAACAGGTTTTTGAAAAAGCGAATAAGAATTAACAGCTGTTTTGGTTAATTTTTCAAATATATGTTTACAGTATGGATATTGAAAAATACAAACAGAGATTTGATCAAACAATTAAAAGCAAAGGCTTGAGTAAATCTGACTTGGAAGAACTAAAGATTGAATACTTAGGTCGTAAAGGAATTATAAGACAACTCTTCTCTACTTTGGCTGAGTTATCTTCATTAGATAAAAAAAAGTATGGTCCTAAAATAAATGAGTTTAAAAACTATGTTCAAAATACTATAGCCGATATTGAATCAAAACTTGAACAAAACTCTAAGACATTTTTCGATCCCACTTTGCCCAAACTTAGTTTTAAAAAAGGGTCTTTGCACCCAATAACTTATGCAGTTGAAGAGATTAGTAGTATTTTTTCTAAAATCGGGTTTGTTAGAATGTCGTATAATGAGGTTGAGTGGGAGTATTTTTCATTTTCAGCTTTAAATATTCCACCTGATCATCCTGCTAGAGATGATGTTGAGACTTTTTTTATTGATTATCCTAAAGATAAGAAACTTGGTCATTTGCTGTTGAGCCCCCATACTTCTTCTGGCCAGGTTCAGGAAATGTTGAGGTTAAAACAGCCGCCAATTAGAATGATCAATATAGCCAAATGTTATAGACCAAACTGGGATACAACGCATACTCCTATGTTTCATCAGTTTGAAGGATTGTGTATAGATAAAGGTATTAACATTACTCATCTTAAAGGTACAATTGAGTACTTTGTTAAACATTATTTTGGACAAAATCGTAAAATTAGACTTAGGCCTTATGATTTCAGATTTACAGAGCCTTCTTTTGAGATTGATATAAGCTGTGCTGTCTGTTCTGGTTCAGGCGTTTATAATGGATCAAACTGTAGAGTTTGCAAGTCTGGTTGGTTAGAATTAGGAGGATCTGGTATGGTGCATCCTTTTGTTTTAAGATCTGGCAAAATTGACCCTGATGTATACTCTGGTTGGGCTTTTGGTTTTGGCGTTGAGAGGGTTTTTCTTATGAGAGAAGGTTTGCAAGTAGATGATTTAAGGGTCTTTTACTCTGGTGATTTAAGATTTTTATCTGAGTTTTAAAAAATTTATGAATATACAATTACCATACAGCTGGATTAGGGATTATTTTAAGACAGAACTTTCTGCTAAAAAGTTTGCTGAAAGGCTGTCTTTAGTTGGTCCTTCTATTGAAAAAATAGATAAGATTGCAGATGATTATGTTTTTGATATTGAGATAACTCCTAATAGAGTTGATATGGCCTGTGTTTTAGGGATTGCTCAAGAGGCCAATGCGGCTTTTTCTTCTAATGAAGGCGTGTTTAGGAATCCTTTTGTTAAATTCAATTATGTTGAGTTTAAGAAAAGGTTTGCTAATTTGGGTAAAAACTTTGAGATCTCTTTATTGTCAGATGGCTCTAGCAGATATATTGCTATTGCTTTTAAAGATGTTAAGGTTGGATCTTCTCCTGATTTTATCGCCAAAAGATTAAGTTCTGTCGGCGTTAAGTCCATCAATAATATCGTTGATATCTCAAACTATGTAATGTTAGAGTTAGGCCAACCCAATCATATATTTGATCTGGATAGGTTGTCTGGAGCTCAGCTTACGATGAAAAGGGTTAAGGAAGCTGAAAAAATCACTTTGTTAGATGGCAGATCTGTAAGTCTTGCAGAAGGGGATCTTGTTTTTGTAGATGCTGAAGGACGGTTAGTTGATCTTTGCGGTATTATGGGTGGTTATTTATCTAGCGTCATTGATAAAACTAAAAATATTTTGATCACTGTTCCTGTTTACGATAAACTAAGCATTCGTAAAACTTCAATGAGATTGGGCATAAGAACTTCTGCCGCTGTTTTGTTTGAAAAAGGTATTGATGAAGAAAGATCCGAATGGGCTATAAGTTTGCTTTGCGATTTGATTGAAAAATATGCTGGAGGAAAACCTGCTTCAGAGATCTGGGATTATTATCCGCATCCATACAAACCTATAGAGATTAAGGTTGATTACAACAGGATAACTGAATTAATAGGTGTGTCTTTAAGCAAAAAACAGATAGAGATGGTATTGAAAAAACTAGGATTTTCAGTAAAGAGTCAAAAAAACAACCTTTTGATTACAGTACCTTTTTATAGAAAAAACGATATAGCAACAGTATATGATATAGTTGAAGAGATAGCCAGAGTTTATGGTTATCATAAGTTGCCTTCCAATTTATCTCCATTTGCTTTGGTCAAGTCTCAAGACAAAACAGAAAAAATTTTTGACTATCAGAGCAAGATAAAACACATGCTATCGTCTTTTGGTTTCAATGAGGTTATGAATTACTCAATGACAGATTTGGAGACTATAAAAAGGTTTGGTGAAGATGCTAAAAATTATCTAAGAATCACAGTTCCAATAAGCAAAAAACTTGAGTATATGAGGCAGTACTTGTTTCCTTCTTTATTTGAAAACGCAGTCTATAATCAGGGTTTTGTTTCAGAGTTTCATTTGTTTGAGTTGGCAAAAGTTTATTTTAAAAATCCTTTGGTTGAAGAGTTGCGACTGGCTTTGTTGGTTAATAAAGATTATTATTATCAACAGGCTGTTGTTAGAAAGATCCTTGAGTTTTTGAATATTTACGACTATGATTTTAAACAGTCTAATTACGGATTTTTAGGTTATAAACAGGCAGATATTATTGTTAATAATAAGGTGATAGGTTTTTGTGGAGAACTTAAGGAAAGCCTGCCTGATTTCAATATTTTCTCTGTTGCAGAGATGAGTTTTGAGGCATTGGTTGATAAGGCTTCAAAGATTAAGGCTGTGAGGCCTTTACCAAAGTATGCAGTGATTAAGTTTGATCTTAATTTCCAGTTAAATAATCAGCTAAGATTTTCTGATATAAAACAAACAGCCTTTAACCAGTTAAAGCATCTTTATGATGTTAAAGTAGTTGATGTTTACAAAGACCAAAGAATTACTGTGCGTTTTTATTTCACTAGTTTTGATAAGAACTTAACTGAAGAGTTTGTTAAAAATCAGATGCGAAAACTGGTAGTAAGTTTGGGACTTAAGGATAAAATCAAGTTTTAATTCTTTTTTATTCTTATCTTTTTTAAGGCGTTGGCGTAGGTGTTGGTGTGGTTGTTGTTGGTTCATCTGTTGGCGTTGGGGTTTCTGTTGTTGTTTGAGTTGGGCTTGGTGTGGCTGTTGGTTTTTGTTCTTGCCAATCCTGATTTATTCCTATTCTTAAGGTAGCTTCTTTTGTCTCTTTGTTTGTTATTGCTTTTATAGTTAGGCTATAACTGCCATCAGATAAGTTTAGAGCCTTAGAGAAACTGTTTTGGGGATTGTTTATTTCATCAACCTTTTCCGAATTAACATAAAACTCTATTTTTTCTAGTTTGTCGTTGGTTAAAACACTGCCTTTAATTTCAAAGGTGTTGGATAACTTTTGCTTGTCTTTTGGCTCTTTGATTATTAAGGTTGTGCCTTCGAGTTTGTAGTCAGAGATTTCTTTAGGAGCTTTAAGGCTTTCATCTCCGTTTTCTTCAATCCATTTGTCTATAGCTTCTTGCCAACGATTTTTGCCATCTTTTGATAATGGGTCTTGTTCTGTTATAACAATATAATCTTTTTCTTCATAATTTCCTGTGCGGATCTCATCTTCATTGGCCAGTTTTCCTGTTGTTTTTGATATTTTAAGTTTTTTATAGAATGGAGAGATTGTTTTGGGTTCAGTTCCTTTTATAAAGTACTCTACTCTTTTGGGATGGTCTGGGTGTGGCAGTCCGCCTAAATAGGCGTCTATTTCAACTGCTGTGACATTGTCAGGTTTTTCGGCAATGCCGTCTTGGTAACCATTGTTTAAAGCATAAGTCATGATCTTATTCCAGATCGGTGAGGCTCCTGTTATTCCTGATGCTATTCTTTGGTTCATCTGCGAGTTATCGTTGTTGCCTACCCAGACGCCTACAGTAATATTTTTTGTAAATCCTATAGTCCAGTTATCTCTTTTGTCATTGGTTGTTCCGGTTTTTACTGCTGTTGTTTTTCCTCTAACATTTAGGTAAGAGTTTGGCCCAAAAGCCAATAGTCTGGCATTGTTGTCGCTTAGGATATGAGAGATTAAAAATGACACCTCTTGGGACAAAACTCTTTTTTTGTTTGGCTCCTTTTTTTTGTAAATCTCTTTTCCATTGGCTGTTGTAATTTCCAAGATTGCTGTTGGGTCTATTCTTTCTCCTCCTCTGGCAAAGACTGAGTAGGCAGAGGTTAGATCTAATAATCTAACTTCTCCTCCGCCTAATGTTATGGATAAACCAAATCTTTTTAAATTGTTTTGGTTTGGTTCAAAGGTTGTAATACCCATATCATAGGCTTTTTGTAAAAACTTTTCCAGACCATTTAAAGCTAATAGCTTAACTGCTATTGTGTTGATTGAGTTTCCTAAAGCAAAGCGCAACTGCATAGGACCTCTGTATTTTTCATCATAATTAACAGGAGTGTAGTCGTCTTTGCCGTCAATATAGAAGGTTGTGAGCACATCCATCATAGTAGTTGCTGGAGTGAAGCCGTTTTCAAAAGCTAATGCATAAGTTATTGGTTTTACTGCTGATCCTGGTTGTCTTAAAGCCAATGTTGCGTTAAAATTGCCGTATTCTTCGTTATTGTAATCATAGGAGCCTACCATAGTAAGTATTTCTCCTGTCTCTGAGTTTAATATCACTACAGCTCCATTGCCTACCTTATAATCAGCTAAAGATTCTATCTCATTTTTTACTATCTCCTGTGTTTTTTCTTGGAGTTTTAAATCTAAAGTTGTTTTAATTCTTAAACCTTGATTGAAGATCTCAGGTCCATATTCTTTTTCTATTAGTTCTTTTACATAAAACACAAAATGCGGAGCTTGGATATCTATGCTTGATTGTTTGAATTTTACTTTATCAAGGTCTTTGATTGCTTGTTTTTCTTGATCTGATGTTATATAACCTTCTTCTCTCATTCTTCGTAAAACTGCCTGTGTTCTTGTTTTCCAGGCGTCTTTTTCTCCAATCAATGGTGAATAATAAGACGGTCGCTGTGGCAAACCTGCCAGTATAGCAGATTCAACGAGGTTTAAGTCTTTGGCAGATTTGCCAAAGTAACCCTTTGCTGCTGATTCAATGCCGTACAATACTCCTCCGTAAGGATTAGAGTTAAGATACATCTCCAAAATTTCATCTTTGGTATACCGTCTTTCTACCTCAAAAGCTAGCAAAAATTCCTTGATTTTTCTGGAGATAGTACGCTCTGGTGTTAGTAATGAGTTTTTTATTAACTGTTGTGTGATTGTGGAACCGCCTTGTTTTTTCCCAAAAAAAACAGTGTTTATAAAAGCTCTTATAAGACCTTTTTCAGATATGCCTTGGTGTTTGTAAAAATCAGCATCTTCTATTGATATTGTTGCTTGAATAACATATTTTGAAACATCATTGATCTTTACCGGTATAATGTTTTTGTTTTTGAATAACTCATATAAAACCTTGCCGTTTCTATCATAAAAGATTGAACTTATTTCTGAGTTTTGGTTTAGTTTGGCAGGTGAAGGTAGATCTTTTAAATACCAAGCCAGCACTGCTGTTGTTATAGAAAGAAATGCAAATATCAATGCAGTTGCAATTATGATGAGTCTTTTTTTTGTTAAGATTGGAACTCTTTGTCTTCTTCTGGAAATAATCCTTTTGTTAATTTTCATAAATATTTATTATAATAATAATCTATGAAAATCAAAACTGTGAAAAAGTTTTTGAAGAAGATATTCAGTCTTAAAAATCTTACAAGGTTATTGGTTCTCATTGCAGGATTGCTTTTATTGTTAACTAGTATTGGTTTTTATTTTTTATCTTTTTAATAAGGACTTTTAATTATAAACTTATTTATCTGACAGTTAGAGCATATCTGTTTTTTTAAGTTGCAAACTATTTATTTAAATCTAACTCTAAATTAAGACAAAAGTGATATATTATTGTTATGAGTAAAGCATTTGATTGGTGTCTGCAAGGCATTGAAAATCTGCCAGCTACTAGTCCTTTAACTATTAAAAGATTTAAATCAGTCGGAGTGGAGACTTTTTGGGATCTATTAAATTATGCTCCTCTACGCTACTCTGATTTTAGTTTAAGTTCAAGCATAAACAATCTTGAAGTTGGTAAAAAAGCATCGGTTGTAGGAGAGATTATCAACTTGAGCCAGGAGAGAACCAGAAGAGGGTTTACTATTCAGAAGGTTGTTATTACAGATGGTACAGACAACTTGGTTTTGGTTTGGTTCAATCAGAGCTATTTGTTAAGAACTTTTAGGTCTGGTCAAAAAATTTCAGTCAGCGGTGAGGTGAAAGGTCAACTATTTGACAGATCTATGGTTGTAGAAGAGTATGAGTTGCTAGACGATAAAAAATATTTAAGTTTCAGATCTGGAGACTCTGTTGATTTTGTTCATACTCATAAAATAATTCCTTATTATTCAGAAAAAAAAGGGTTGTCTTCTAGAGTCATAAGAGAAAAAGTGTTTTATTTATTATCAAAACTTGACTCTAGTTTAGAGTCTTTGCCATCTTCAATAATTAAAAAAAATAAATTAATTCCTTTGCATCAGGCTTTTGTCAATATCCATTATCCTGAAAACTTTGATTATTATAAACTTGCAAGAGATAGGTTAGCCTTTGATGAGATCTTTGTGCTTAACCTTGCTGGTGAGATTTACAGAAAAGAATGGCAGGAAGAAAAAAAGCCCTATAAGTTTTTGGCAACAACAGAGATTAAAGAAAAATTAAGCGAGTTTATAGATGCTCTTCCTTTTGAATTAACACCAAGTCAGCGCAAAGCAGTAACAACAATAATCTCAGACATGCAAAAAGATACTGCAATGAATAGGTTTTTACAAGGTGATGTAGGTTCAGGTAAAACTGTTGTTGCAGTTATTGCTAGTTATTTTGCTTATTTGAATGGTTATCAGAGTTTGATTATGGCTCCTACAGAGGTTCTTGCTGTTCAGCATTATAAAAGTTTTAAGCAATTTTTAGATAAATTTTCAGTCAAGATCGCATTGCAAACTGGGAGTATTAAAACAGTTAAGGATTATAAAATTAGTATTTCAGACTATGATATTGTAATTGGCACTCATGCTCTTTTTAATGAGAAATTAAAGTATGAAAAGGTTGGCCTGGTAGTTATAGATGAACAGCAGAGGTTTGGTGTTATGCAAAGGTCTTTACTGCGTTCAAAAGGTATTAATCCCCATTTGCTTACAATGACTGCTACGCCAATACCCCGTACTGTTACTTTGGTCTTGTTTGGAGAGCTGAACATCTCGGTTTTGCAAAAACCTCCGGCTGGCAGAAAACCTGTAAAAACATACTTTGTTCCTTTAGATAAAAGGCAGTCTGCTTATGAATGGATCAAAAAAAGACTTGATGCTGGAGAGCAGGTTTTTATAGTTTGTCCTCTAATTGAAGAATCAGATCATGAAACTCTTAAGAATGTCAGGTCTGCTTTGGCTGAGTATGAAAAGATAAAATCTATTTTTTCCAAATATAGAGTAGGAGTTTTGCACGGAAGAATGAAGTCTAAAGAGAAACAGCAGATTCTAACTGATTTCAAAAACCACAACTTTGATATTTTAGTCTCCACTCCGGTTATTGAGGTTGGAATTGATATTCCCAATGCTACTGTAATTGTGATTGAAGGAGCAGAAAGATATGGTTTGGCTCAACTGCACCAGTTAAGAGGCAGGGTTGGCAGATCTGATAAACAAAGTTACTGTTTAATTTTTACTGAAAGCAGATCAGCAGATGTTGTTTCCAGATTAAAGTACTTTGCCAAAGAAAATGATGGGTTTAAGTTGTCAGAGTATGATTTAAGACGAAGAGGCCCCGGAGAGGTTTTTGGCACAAGACAGAGTGGGTTTTTAAATGTTAAGTTTGCCTCTCTTTTAGACTCCGACTTAATTGAAAAGGTCTCTGTAGCTGTACGATATTTTGTAAACAATTATAATCTTAATGATTATGAAATCCTTAAAAAATTGGTTTCTTACTATGATTTTAAGTTAATCTCAAGAGATTGATTTTAATACAACAACAAAAAAATATAAGAGCCTAAAAGAATCAATGAACCAACTGTAAATACTGCTATAGAAAGTTTTCTATTTAGATACTCTGTAATTCTGAAGATTATTAGAAAAATACAAAGCAGGAAAATGAGCAGGTTTAGGTCTGGAAGCGTATCTTTGGCAGTTAACCAATTTTGCCATTTAGAGATGTTTTTGAGCAAAAAATGGATAATTATAAATATAAAAGCTGTGCGTACTCCCATATACTGAATCTGCCACCAGAGTTTTCTTGGCAGATTTGAAATAATTTTTTCAAAGGATAATACAAATAGAATTGTCAGTATAATAATTGCAATAACAGCTGAATAAAAACTTGGATTGAATTTGCTAAAGTAAAATCGCAAAGAATAGTATTGTGGCAATAAAGATAATATCGTATGCGCCATTCCAAACAGGAAAGCTGTGATTCCTATCTCCTTTCTGAACGCAACTAAAATATCAGGCCAGTTATAGATTCTGCTTAATGGTCCAATAAACAAGACAACAACTATTAACAACAAAGCTGTATTTGCCAGCGCTTTGTTTATTAAGTATATATTTATATTTTGCTTATTTAAGGTAAGATACAACAAGCAGAAAAAAAACAAATTAAAACCTAACAAAAAACTGAATAGCCACTCTAAAACTCTTTGTTTTTCAGTTGACATATTTAAATAATAAATTTTGCAGTTTAAAAAGTAAATAGATTGTTTATTTTTTTATATCAGTTTCTTTTATGTTGTAGAATGTTAAGTAAATGAGGTCTAAATATTATTTTAAATATTTTAAGACAGCATCTGTTTTAGCGCTGTCTTTGCTAATAACATTATTTTTAAGCAATTTTTTCATAGGAGATACTCCCCGATTGAATAAACTGTCTATAAAATTAATGAGTCTTAGAACTCAAAATTATTTAACCAATACTTTTTTAAGTCTAAAACAAACTTTAAATTTTAATAAAGTTTCAGATGCAACAACGGAGTTTGATAAAAATTTTAGTCCAATAAGTTGGAGAGAACCTAAACCAACAACTATACCAACATCTATACCAAGACCTGTTAAACAAGGTTCTGTTAATAACAAAACTGTTTCAATAACCAGTAGTATTGATGCAGACACTTCAACTGTATTGCCATCAAACAACCATTTGGATAGCCAAGATAATAACAGCAGTATGGATCAGTCTAATAATAACGATAATTTTCAGAAATCAGCAGAACAAACTGTTAAAGACGCTTCAGATACTGCAATTTATGAGTGTAAAACTGAATCTAACAAGAGTTTTACAACTCTCTCAACGCAGTTTGAAGCAGATAAAATTCCTTTAACTGGAGATTTAACCAAAAATCCAGATGTTAATCTTTATTTAAGAGGTTTTGAGGCAAACAACGAGTCAAAAGAATTGATTAACAGATCAGATGTTTATGGTCTAGATTCAGTAGCTCCTCCACAAGTCAGTAGTGTTTTTAAAGATAGATTACCAGTTATAGCAAATACTTATCATATTTTTGAGTGGGATTTTAAGACTCAAAGATCGCTGGCTCCTAAAACAGCAACTCCGAACTTTAGGGTTCATATGCTAGGTCTTAGATCTGTTCCAGGTGAAAAGATCTATGCGCCTTTGACCGGAAGATCAATAGGAGAAAATAAATCATATTTAGTTTTGTTTGCAGATGAAAACAATGTTTTGCTTACAAACTCTAGAGCCAATGCTTTAAACGCAGGATACTTGGTTTATTTTCTAGATATCTGCATTTATCCTAATTTGGTTAGTCTTTATAGATCTGCCGATTCTGCAGGTAGAAAAACATTGCCAGCTTTGTCAGCAGGAGAAGACTTTGCTGTAGCAAGAACCAATGAGGTTAAGATAGTTATTAGAGACTCTATGTCTTTTATGGATTTAAGGTATAAGCAGGATTGGTGGAGATGACAACTAAATGAGATTTTGGGCTTTAAAACTAAAAAACCTTTTTTTGGTAAAGATTATGTGATCAAGTAGATCGATGCCTAATATTTTGCCTGCGGATTTGAGTTTTTCAGTAACTGCAATATCGTCTTCTGATGGTGTTGGGTCTTCTGATGGATGATTATGCCCAATAATTACAGAACAGCAAAGATGTTTAATAGCTGGTTGAAAAACCTCTCTTGGGTGAGCTAGGCTTTGGTTTAAGATGCCTATTGAGATAATCTCTGTTTTAATAAGTTTATTTTTTGCATTAAGATACAATCCTATAAGATGCTCTTTTTTTTGATTAGCAAATTGTTTAAGCACTTTATAAGCGTCTTCAGCAGAGTTTATATATACTTCGTCTTTTTTTGGTTGTTTGAATACTCTTTTGCCCAATTCTAATGCAGATTTGATCTGAATTGCTTTGGTTAGACCTACACCAGCAATATTGGCAATCTCTGAAACTTCGACTTTGGTTAATTGTTTAAGATTATATTTCTTTAAAATTGATTTTGCTATTTCTATTGCGCTTTTGCCTTTTGTGCCTGTTCTTAGGATAATTGCTAAAATTTCGTAATCTTTAAGATTATCTGCTCCTTTTTCTAATAGTTTTTCCCTTGGTCTTTGAAATTTTGGCAGGTTTTTGATTTTCATTACATTTATTATAAAAATTTAGTTTAATATTTGTTTTTGTTTTCTATTGACAAAAAGACAGTTATAGTGCTATTATTTTAAATAATTAAAACTAAAAACTTTTTAATGGGCATCAAAAAATTTTTCTTATTATTTTTTTCTGTTTTTTTTACTGCCACTTTAATCTTTGCTCAAGAAAATTCTCTATCAAGTAATATTGCAGACTCTAATATTAATAGGTTGTCTGCTTTGGGAGTTCAGTCAAGGTTGGTTAAAACGCCTGACGGCAATCTTCACACAGTTTTGCAAACAGGAAGAGAGTCTTACAATTGTTCAGGAAACAATCTAAGCGGATTGCTATGGTTTAGTTCAAGCGATAATGGCTCAAGTTGGAGTTGTGTAGGTCAGCTATCTGCTGTTCAGTTGTACACTGCGGCTATAGCTGTAGACAACTCAGGAAACCTTCATTTTGTGTATGGTTCAGTTTTTTCTGCTACAGGTAGAAGAAACTCTATTTTTTATAGAAAAGGAACAAAGTCAGGTAGTTTATATTCACTGTCTCAAGAACGAACAGTACTTGAAGGATCAACAAACATTGGTTATTCATCTCCTACTTTGACAGTTGAGGGCAATGCTAGATTATGGTTGGCTGTAAGATCTATTCAGAACTCAGCCCATCAGGTTAGTGTTTATTATGCTCAGACATTAAATCCAGAGGGTGCCAATGATTGGCAAAGATCTAGTTCTGGTCCTCTTGATCAACCGGGTAGTGATTCTAATGCTCATATTGGTCTTATTTTTCGTTTTGGCAGTCAGTTGGGGCTAGTTTATACAGAAGATCAAGGAAAACTGATTTGGAGATACAGAAGAGATATTGACAACTTAAACACTTGGTATCCTGCTTATGAGATTGAATCTGCTGGTGTTTCTTCAGAAAGTTTGTCTGTAGCTGTTGGCGGTGATGATCAGGTGCATTTAAGTTATCTTATGCAACAGGCTCCTAGATCTGTTTATTATAGGCATTATGACCAAAATCAGTGGTTGAACAGAGTTTTAATAGGAAGTTTAGAAGGCAATGAACCGAGTTTGACTGCTGTTGGAGCTTCAAATAATAATGTTTGGGTGGTTTTTGGCTCTAGCGCTGATGTTGGCTCTGCTGTAGCGGGAAAGAATGCTTTGTTTTATAGAGTTGGTTTTTCACCTTTTAACAGCAGTGATTCTTTTGGAGAGATTCAACCATTGACAGAGTCTTATGGAAAATTTGATTATGTTTTTGTAGATAAAAATGGTTTTTCCGATGAAACAGCAGATGCTGGTTCGAGTGCTATAAACGATGTAGTTATGCCGGAAACTTCAAATCAGGCTATTTATTTTGGTAAAACCTCTCCATTTGAAAGCATTTCTTGGGTTTTAGGCAGAAACGCAGATTCAGGTTCAGTTGTCTGGCAGTACTGGACTGGATCTAATTGGGCAAATTTGAGCATTGACAATTCATTTAATCCTAATTTTGATAAACCTTCTGGCTGGTTAATCTTTACTAAACCTCAGAACTGGCAAAGAACTTCGGTAAATAACAGCGCTTCATCTTATTTTATTAGAGCTATTGTTCAGTCTAATTTGTCTAATTCTCCGCAAGGATCTGTTTTTGTACCTCAAACCTCTTTAATGAATTTGGCAGTTTTAAGTTCTATTGATAACAATAATCCTGTTATTTATTCTTTATGGACAGAGGCTGGAACAAACTTTTATAGGGCAAAATTTATAAGAGTTTCTGCAGTTGGTGGGGTTGATAATACTCCTACTCCAGCTTTACAGGCTCCTGAAATTACAAGTATTGTGCCTAACTCAGAGTATAATAATCAGTCAGTTGTTCCTATTACAGTATATGGATCAAACTTTGTTGATGGCGTTAGTGTTTCTTTAACTAGATCAGGTTTTTCTGATATTACTGCCACAGATGAGGTTGTTTCAAATAATGGCACAGTAATAACTGCTTATTTAAACTTAGTTGGTTCAGAAAGCGGCGTATGGGATGTAAAGGTAGAAAATCCAGATGGTCAGTCTGACACTTTGTTGGCTGGATTTTATATCAATCAATTTGTTCAGCCTACACCAACACCAACAGCTGTTGTATCTCCAACCTCTACACCTGCCCAGCCAACCGCAACACCAACGACTGTTCCAACAGCTACAAGTTTTGTTTCTCCTACACCAACTCCAACAACTTTAATTACGCCTACACCAACAGGTCAACAACAGTCAAGAACTCATCCATTTTTATTGGTTAGAGAGGATATGTACAATGATTTAAGAGACAGAAGTAATACAGAACCATGGAGGAGTATGAAACAGAGGGCTATAAACGAATGTACACAAAGATCTTTTCCTGAACCTTGCAATGGCAATTTAAACCCTAATGAGTATCAGACATTAAATACTAAAACATTTTGTATGAGAGCTATAATGTCTGCTTGTTCTTTGGCATATATTGTAGATCCTGAAAATAAAGATGTGTATCTGGAAAAAGTTAGAACCACTATGCCTTATTGGGAGCAGATATTAGCTGTTCAAAGCGGTTTGGATGATGTGATTGAGTACAATAGACCTCAAACAAGAAATACTTCAAATGAGTACTATACAGATGCAACTTCAGCTTATTTTAATACTATTTTGGCAGTTGATATTATGTATAATGATTTAGCTTTAAGACCTCCTGCAGACTCTGTTGTAAGTCCTGCTTATTGGGATAATAACCCTCCTGTATACTCCAATGCTCTACAACAAGCTGAAACTATGCTTGAACAAGAATATAACCATTTTTATGGAGCTACTAAACCTGTATTTGGCGATGAATATTATCATATGCCTTCAAGGCATCCTCCTGCTCAAGAGGCGGCTTTGATAATGTATAAAATTTACAAGGGCGAGTTTAGTCCATCTGATTCTGATTCAAGAGCCTTGCTTTTTGGCGGAATGGTAAATAATGGTTATTTTGATGTAGATGGAGATGGTGATAATATTGAAGGTTATTTGCCTGAAATAAGCGGAAGGATAAATGATTCTGGTGTTTATACTGAAGGTTCATCTTATGCCTATGCTGGGTGGGGTTTAGATAGAGATGAAAGATCTCATCTGATAGATGTGTTGGAGTTTACTGGAAAAGATGTAGAGTTTGGAATTGATTTTTACACTAATCCTAGATTTCAGAATTTTTATGAATGGTTATATGGTTATGCTTCAACACCTTTTGGTATGATGACAAGTTTTGGCGATACTTATGCTTTTAGATTATTAACAGATGATGGTCATGGCGGCAATGACTGGGCAAGTAGTTCTCATATTGGTCAGGCTGCCAAGTTTGGAGCTAATGCTGGAGCTTATGCAATATGGAAAAGCAGAAATACGCCACAACAAGGAAGATTGCTAAATTATTTATTTCTGGATCCCAATGTTGCTCCCCGAACTCCAACTAGTAGAATTTTTAACAATGGCGGAGGTTTCTTTATGCAGGACAATGCAGATGATTATTCTTTGTACGGAGCTTTGTGGAATGTCAAACAACCTCAAGTTGGCAGTACTGTTTTTCATGTTCGCAAGGATGTGAATGCTGTTTATGTAGCCGCTTATGGTTCTCCACTTTTGATGAATGGCGGCTTTTGTGGATCAAGTAGTCCTAGTGGTCCAGATAATTGTTTGGGTACTACAGAAACTGGTGATAGATTAAGGTTTTCAGGTGATTATTTAGGTGATCGAGCTGTGGCAAATAATACAGCAATGACAGATTATACTCCTGTTTTTTCTGGTACTGGAGCAAATAATGACCCTGTTAGAGTTTCTCAAGATTCTATTACGAGCAAGTTTGGTGGAGGTGTTATAGAAGGTTTTGTGGGTAAAAACTTAGATTATGTTTTGGCTAGTTCTAGAAATCAAGAGACAGGTTCAAATGCTTTGCCCAATGCTGTGCACAACAGAGGTTTCATAATGGTTCATCCTGAAGGATCTGCTAATGGATACTTTGTAGTTTATGATGAGTTCCAGCAGTTATCTGCTAATACTGTCCATCTGGCTTTTCATCCAAATGCTGCCAGTATTCAGACAAGGCAAGAGTTGGTTGAGTATGATATGCCTGTGTTAAGGAGAGCTATGGGAGACTCTTCTGTTGGCGTTTCTTTATTCTTTGCCACCTCACCTGATTCAGTCCAGTTTTTCAGAGGTATTATTGCTTCTGCTGGTAGTATTGGAGCCGCTGTGCCACAGTTTTTTTACAATACTTACAACACATCAGGTGTTAATAACAAGCGAATAGTTACTGTAGTTTTTCCTTATTCAGCATCACATAACAAAGCTGTTATGCAAAGAATATCTGGCTCTGGCATAACAGGAGCTGAGATTGTTCAGTCTAGCACAAGAGATTATGTGTTAGAATCGGCCGGAAACTCTTCTGTTAATTATGAAAATGCCACCTTTAGAGCTAATCTTGTTTATTATAGAGTTAGAGATAATCAACTTGTGTCTTATTTAGTAAAATCAGGCACATCATTTTTAAGATCTCAGGTAGGTTTTGAGTCAGAAAATTCTGCAACTGTAAGATTTTATCAAAACAGGGGTGATGTGGTTTCTTCAGGGGGTAGGTTTGTGTTTTATTATCCTGGAATTACTGGAATTTTGGTGGACGGTGTCAATAGAACACCTGTTTCTGTATCAAATAATAGGTTAGAGATAGATATTGACAGTGGAACTCATTCAGTAGAGTTTCTGACATCGTCAGGATCAGGAGGATCAGGTCAAAATCCTATTGAACTTATTTCTATATCGCCTAATTCTGAATCAAATGACAACGAGGTTGTTTTATTTAATTTAACTGGTAGAAATTTTGTTAATGGTTTGTCTGTAAGACTTGTTAATGGCAATCAGCAGATCAATGCCACAGATTTGAGTGTAGTTTCTTCTACTGAGATAACAGGGTATTTTAATTTACTTAACAGACCTGCAGGAACCTATGATGTCCAGGTAGTGTCCAATGGTCAAGTTAGAGCTGTTTTGTTGGCTGGGTTTTATATTTCTCAAGCTGTCGTTCCTAGCCCTACAACTGTTGTTTCTCCTACTTTAATGCCAACAGCTACCTCACCTCCTCAACCAAGTATTACTCCTGTCCCTACTTCAGGAACCTCAAATTTGCAGATTTCTGAAGTATCTGCTGTTTCTGGAACTACAATAGGTAAATTTGAGAAGTTTGAAGCCTCATTTAATATTCAAGGTACAACAGCAGAAAACTTTTTTTATCCTTATGATAATGTAGTTCCTTCTGGGGTCGAGCCAGAACAAGGTATTAGTGTTAATGTGGATTTTACACCAGATGATTGGACTACAGTATATACCCAACCTGCGTTTTACTACCAAGTTTTTGAAGATCCTGGAGCTGATTCTGACCGTTTTTATCCTACTGGAAATTATCAATGGAGAGTTCGGTTTACTCCACAAAGGCCAGGTCTTTGGAGATATAGAATTAGAGCTCAGGATAAAAATGGCGAGGTGCTCTATAGTAATAACAATCTTCAGTTTAGGGTAACAGACAATAATAAAAAAGGATTTTTAAAGGTTAGTTCTACTGATTCAAGATATTTTGTGTTCGATGACGGTAGTTATTTTCCTAACTTGGGATATAATCTGGTTTTTGCGAGTCTTGATTGGAACAAACCTAGATCAAGTTTGATGCAGGAGAAACTTGCTAATATGTCTGATAATGGTATTCAGTATGCCAGAATCTTTCTTACTGCATGGTCTATTTATGGTACATATTATTCTCCTTGGAAAAATCACGACAATCCAGCTACAAGTATTAATGAATCGAATAGGTCTAATTTGTCTGTAGCTGTAGGAGATGTTTATAGTCCAGAGAGCGAGGTTTCTATGATAATAAGTCAAAGTTATAATAGATGTGTTGTGTTTGGCTGGAACACTTACGCTGTGCCTTTTAAGTATGGTAAAAACTATAGGATTGTAGTTAGGTATAAAGAGAGTCCAGACAGGCCTATAACAGGTCCAGCCCAAGCAGGACGGCCTTATGGTTTGGTTGTTAAGACAGGAGGCTTTTTGTGGTCTGCAAGTTCTGGTTATTGCTACCAATCTGGCGTAGGAAATGTAATAGCTTCAACTTATGCTTCTAATGTATCTGATGATTCCAGTGATTCAAGTTGGAAGATTTTAACCTCAGATTTTATACCATCTACTTCAAATTATAATCCAGAAGACAATCTTTATTTAGCTTTAGAGAATGTTACAGAAGGCAGAGTTATGGTAGATAAAGTTTCGATTTATGAAGTTTTGCCTGATGGCAGACTTGGGCAAAATATAATGACTAAAGGAGATTTTGACAGCCATACTTATATTGATGAAAGAAATGCCTATGCGTTTGATAAAATGCTTGAGCAGGCTGAAAATTATGGTGTTTATTTAAGGTTAGTTGTTAATCATCCTGATTTTATATTTTCAAGGATGAATTCAGATGGAAGTTTTACAACTACAGAAAACCCGACATTGTTTTATGGCAATGGAAGGACTGAAACTAGAATAAGATGGTTGCAAAAAGCATGGTGGCGATATTTGCAAGCCAGATGGGGGTATTCTGTTAGTATTCATTCTTGGGAGTTGATGAATGAAGGGGATCCTAATGATCAAAGGCATTATGTTTTAGCAGATGAGTTCGGTAAGTTTATGCACTGTGAGGTTTTTGGACAACAGGTAAATCCTGTAACCGGCAAATGCGAGTATGACCACCCCAATGATCATATGGTTTCTACATCTAATTTTACACCCAACGGAGTTTCATTTCCGCAGACTGCTTTTTGGAATAATTCCAGTTACCCTAATGTAGATTTTGCAGATATTCATAGATATATTCCTAAAGATAGTGATTATGTTGTTGGTGTTAATGGAGCTGTTTTAAGAATCGGACAAAGACAAGATTTTTATGATACAGCCGCAGGCGTTTTAAAATTAAGCTATAATATTGGTGCCAAACAGCCTTATGGAGCCAATAAACCTGTAATTAGAGGCGAATCTGGTTATACAGAAACAGGAACTTTTGTTCCTTCTTATGATTTAAGGCAAGATTCGCAAGGAGTCTGGTTGCACAATTTCGTCTGGGCGCAGATAAATTCTGGCGGTCTTTACGATGCTTCTAATTGGTATGCAGAACATGTAATTTATTATCAAAATGTTGATCATAGAGATAAGTTTAAGCCGTATTTTAACTTTATAAACACAGTACCTTTGGCTAATGGCAATTATCAAGATATTTCAGCTGAGGTATCAAATAACAAACTTCGTGTTGCAGGTCAAAAAGATTTAGTTAATCAGACAGCTCATCTTTGGGTTCAGAATACAGATCATACTTGGGGAAACATTACTGGTTTAGGTCCTAATGGAAGAGTTTCTCCTAATCCTGAAAGGGGTCAGGTTATAATATCGGGATTCTCGCCAAATGCTAATTTTAATATTGAATGGTGGGATCCTTATGAAACAGATATCAACAACCAAATTTTGAGTGTAGAAAATGCTGTTAGCACAGCTGTTGGCAACCTAATTATTACTATTGGTGATGTGGTATCTCGCGAGCAAACGGACCAGTCTGGATTAACACATGACATAGCTTTAAAGATTTTGCCAGCTGAACAAAGAACTAATCTTTCTCCAACGCCAACACCTAATACTGAAAACTCTGATTTGGCTCCTGTAATTATAGCTTTTACTCCTAATGCTGGCAGAACCACAGATGAGGTTTTGCGTTTTGCTATACGAGGTCTTAATTTTGAACAAGGCTCTAGTGTTTATTTAAGAAGAAGTCAACAGCAGGTATCAGCCTATGATGAACAAGTTTTAAACAATGGCAGAATCTTAATTGGAAATTTTAATTTAACAGAGTCAGAGCCAGGAGTTTGGGATTTGGTTGTTGTTAATTCTAATGGACTGTCAGATAGTTTTGAGTCAGCCTTTTTGATAAGATGAATAATTTGGAAAATAATGTTACAATTTTAAAATAAATTATGTTTTTCTCTAATATTTCAAATCTAGTTGGCAATTTGAGATCAAAATTAAAAACCATAATATCTCTAGTCTTTGTTTTATTGCTTGTTTTCTCAATCTATATGTTTTACCAGAAAACTTCTGTTTCAAATAAGAATAATGCCTTACAAAAATATAAAGATGAACTTCCTGAGTTGGAAATACAGGCTCAGAATCAACCAAGCAATTATGAAGTGAACAAACGATTGGCCTATACATTATACGCTACCAACAATACAGAAAGGGCTAAATCAGCTTACCAGCACATACTAAATCTTAACCCAAATGATTCGGACGCGTATGAAAAGCTGGGAAATATGGCCAGAATAGACAAAAATTATACAGAAGCAGAAAGCTATTATCAAAAAGCAATATCTGCAGATAAAAACAATCTTAATGCCTATATTAATTTAGCTTTGATGTATATTTATGATATGAACTCTGCTAATAAAGGACTCCAAGTGCTTAATCAGGCTGTTTCTGAAAATCCAGATAACATTGATTTAAAAATAATGCTAGCCAAAACTTATCAGCAGTTAGGTGATATGCAAAATGCTAGATCTATTTACGAGCAGATCTTGCAAAAAGATCCAAATAATGCTGATGCCAAAAGTTTTTTACAAAAGTAAACATAGATTAAAAAATTATCCTACTTTGGTTTAAATTAGGCTTGCATTACTCAGTGTCTAGTATATAATTGTTTTTTGTCTGACAAATAAAAAATAAATGTTTCAATCTTTTTTTGTTGATTGTTTTTCAATTCTATATGATAAAATAATATCCTATAAAAATTTAAAGCATTATTATGATAAGATCTAAACTAAAATTAGTGAATTACTATGTAAAACAGTTGTATAAGAATGCTTTAGAGAGGTTTGGCTTTTTGTTAAAAACTAATCCATTATTATTTTTGTTGTTGGTCAACACACTATTGGTTTTGTTAATAGTTTTTGGCAGATTGATTGCAAAGGATAATCAAACTGATACGACTACAGTTGAGAACATCAAAAGAGTTGAGGTTTACAGAGTTGGAACATCAGCCAAAGTTAAGGTTAAGGGAAAGGTTGAGACAAGCTCTTCTGCTGTTATAACTGCTTTGACTTCAGGTTTGGTAAAGTCTGTTGATGTTGTTGAGGGACAAAAGGTAGCTAAAAATAAGGTGTTGGCAAGATTGTCTAGTAATTATTGGGGAGCAAATGCTAATTATATTCAAAGCAAAATAGCCAAGATCCAGCTTGATAACGCAAAAAACAATTATGATACTCAAAAAGAGATTATTGCAAAAAATAAAGAATTAGTTAGTTTAAATAAAGATAACCGCGAGAATCTCAATCAAATATCTAAAGAAAGTGTTGATAGAACAACTGAGATAATTAATTTAAACAATGAAATAATCAGTACTTTAGATAGTTATTTAAATAATTATCAAGCAACCAACAGCGCAGGAATTAACGATGCTCTTATTTTGTCTACAAAACAATTAAAGTCTCAGTATCTTTCTGCCAATAACCAGCTAAAATCAAGCCTGTCTGATCTTGACTACAGAACTAATAATGAGACTCCAAACAAAATTGCTGATCTCAATGACGATATAGTGCTTAAACAGTTAGATCTTCAGTTAAAAACATTGGAACTTCAGGTTAAATTATCAGAGCTTCAGTACAAGCTGTCAAAGATTCAGGAGTCTTTAATGTATCCATCTGCTTTGTTTGACGGCGTTATTGAAAAAGTTTATATTAAACCCGGGCAGTTAGTTTCTGCAGGAACTCCTCTGTTTGTTTTAAATGCTTACAATAATAAAGATGTTAAAATCACAGCTTATGTGTCTGAAAGTTTAGCCGCAAATTTATCTTTGGAAGATCAAGCAAAGATAATTTTCTCTGACGGCAGTACAATAAATCTGACCCCATACTACATATCAAGTATAGCTGTTGAAGGAGATCTTTACTCTGTTTATTTTAAGTTGCCCGCAGAGTATATTGATAAGGTTTGGAATAATCAGACAGTTGAGATTGAATTAGTTGCCAAGTTTGCAGATTCTGGATCAATTGTGCCAATAGTTCCTTTAGAGTCTGTGTATCTGTTAAATGAAAAAGCCTATGTGTTAGTTGTTGACAAAAACAATATTGTAAAAGAGGTTAAGATTGTTTTAGGCAAGTTATTAGGAGGTTATGTTGTGGTTGAATCAGGATTAGATAAATCTGCTTTAGTGGTTTTAAGCAGAAACGCTGTTGCTGGCGATAAGGTTGAGATTGCAAATTAGTTTTCTGCTATGGTTGTAAACAGTTATCTTAAAAAATTAAAGTACGATCTGCGATTAGATGAAAAAATTTATGCTAAGTACCTAAAAAATTTTAGAATAACACTGCTTTTGATTTTAAGCATTCTAATTTTTGGATTCGTAAATTTTTTTAATATACCTCGCAGATTAAATCCAGAAGTTGATCTGCCCATTGTAACTGTTGTTACAGTGTATCCTGGCGCTAGTGCCTCAGAGGTGGAGACATTAATCACCGATCCTTTAGAAAAAGTTATTAAAGGCATAGCAGATATTGATAGTTTAGTTTCAAGTTCCAGCGAAGGACGATCTATTATAACTGTTCAGTTTAGTAGCAAAATTGATGCTAAATTTGCTGAAGACGAGGTATCTTCAGTAGTGTCAAAGGTTACTGATCTGCCGGATGATGCTCAGGATCCAGTTGTTCAGGCGGTTGATTTTGAGAATGAACCTATCTGGATTTTTTCTCTTTACTCTGCTGATTCTGCTTCTTTGCAGAATTTGGCTGAAAACTTAAAAACTAGATTAGAGAATCAGGATTATATTGATTCAGTTGTTTTGTCTGGTTTGGCCGATAATATTGTTAATATCAAAATAAATCCAGAAAAACTGGAAAAGAATCAAATTAGTTTTGCTTTACTGCAGTCAATCTTAAAAGAACAGTTTAATTCTTATCCTGTAGGTAAATTGAAAGATTCAAAGTATGAATATAGTTTTACGATATCAAAAACAGTTTCTGACTTAAACAGTCTGAGAAACTTGGCTATAAGAACAGGTAGTGGCAGTATAATAACCTTATCAGAGTTAGCAGAAATCTATATTCAAGATAGTGATTTTAAACAATCATATTTTGCGGATCGTGAAACAGAGCCTGTTTCTGCAGTTCAGTTCCAGATTTTTAGAAATAAAAACTATGATATTGATTATGTAGATAAGCAAACAAAACAGCAAGTATCAGAGTTTTTAAAACCGTATCAGAATAAATACAAAATCTCCAGTATAGAAAACTCAGCTGAGTTGATTGAGGAACAATTTTCAGAACTGTTTAGAGAATCGTTAAGCACTATTGCCTTAGTATTTTTCGTTTTACTTGTTTTTTTGGGTATAAAACAGGCCTTAATTGCTGTTTTGACAATACCATTGACTTTTTTGTCAGCAATTGGTCTTATTAACACATTTGGCTTGTCACTGAACTTTCTTACATTGTTTGCTTTTCTTTTAACCTTAGGTTTGTTGATAGATGATACGATTGTTGTTGTCACAGCTATGACGAGGTATTTTGCCACTGGGAAGTTTAGTCCTTACCAGACCGGTGTTTTAGTTTGGAAAGACTTTTTCGTGCCTCTTTGGTCTACAACAGCAACTACTATATGGTCTTTTGTGCCTTTGCTTTTAGCCACTGGAATAATTGGAGAGTTCATTAAACCAATACCTATTGTTGTTACCTTAACAATGCTTTCATCTACTTCTATTGCTGTTTTGATTACTTTGCCTTTGATGATAGTGGTTTTTAATTATAAAAATATCCCTTACAGAGTTTGGGTATTTTTAAAAATAATATTAGCTCTGATAGTTTTATTATTTGCTATTTTGATCTTCAGACAAAATGTTCTGTTTGGGTTTGCTTTTATATTATTTTTATTCCAAGTTGCTCTCTTGTTTTATTACCGATCTTATTTTTCAAAATTAAAGAATTTTGGTTTTATAAACAGTATGCTAAGATTTAGCAGGACTTTAATTGATAAGTTTTCTGTTGGTATTGTTAACATTGAGATTGTTTCTGTTAAATATCGTAATCTTCTATCAACAGTTTTAAACAATGAGTCCTACGCCAAACAAATCCTTATTTTTTTATTTGTTTTTACTTTTATATCTTTTTTGCTGTTACCTTTTAAGTTGTTGCGCACTGAGTTTTTTCCAAAAACAGATAGTAATATTGTTTATGTTTCTTTAAATTTCCCAACTGGTTACAAAACTAACCAGATGATCCCTTTAAGCCTAAAAACTGCTGATGAGTTGCGAAAGATTCCTGAAGTATTAAGTTTGAGTGTAGATTTGCAGACTGGGTTGAATGAGAGGTTAAACAGAACTGTTAAGACAAACTCTGTTTTAATAACTGTAAACATTGGTTCAGATAAAAAAAGGAAAAGACAATCATTTCAGATAGCAGATGAGATAAGGCAAAAGTTGGGTAAATACTCAAAAGATGTGGATTTTGTAGTTCAAGAGATCTCAGGCGGTCCTCCTGCTGGAGCTGATATCCAAGTCTCTTTTTTGGGAGATGATTACAGCGTCTTGAATCAATTGTCAGAAAAGGCCATTAGTTTTTTGAAAAAAGATCCTGATGTAAGTTTAGTTGAGTCATCTTATAAAGTAGGCAATGGTCAGGTTGTTTTTATACCTGACAACAATATCTTGTCAAAATATGGAATTAGTAAAAGAGATGTTTATGCTCAACTGAGTTTGTATCTTCAGGGTCTAAAGCTAACAGACTCGGTTTTACAGGATCAGACTGAGTATGAGTTTAGATTATATTTTCAAGATAGTTTTGATCTTACATCTTTGGTTAATTTGCAAATTAACACAAGCGCTGGAGTTTTTCCTATTACAGCTTTGGGAAGTCTTACTTATAAGGAAAATCCTATTGATTTGCAACATGAAGATGCCAAAAGAAAGGTTACAGTATTTGCCTATGTTAAAAAAGGAGTATCAGCAGTGGAGAAAAATGCAGAACTTTTACAGTTTTTAAACAGTCAAAAACTGCCTGAAGGTTATAGTATTAAAACAGGAGGTGTGAATCAAGAAAATCAAAGGTCTGTTCAGTCTATTTTACAGGCAATGCTTGCGGCATTTATATTGATTTTGATAACAATGGTTTTAGTCTTTAATTCATTTAGACAAGCATTTTTGGTTATAGTTAACATTCCATTATCAATTTCAGGCGTTTTCTATTTATTCGCTTTGACTGGAACGCCTTTGTCTTTTCCATCTTTAATCGGTATTTTAGCTTTGTTTGGTATTGTAGTTACTAATGCCATAGTTGTTGTGGATAAAATAAATTTGAATTTAAGAGAAGGGTTTGGTTTTAAAGAAGCAATAATCAATGGATCAACCAGTAGATTGGAGCCTGTGCTTCTAACTTCGCTTACCACAATTTTTGGTCTTTTGCCTATTACAATCTCTGATCCTCTTTGGCGCGGTCTTGGTGGCGCAATTATATCAGGATTGTTGTTTTCAGGTATAATTAAGCTCTTTTTCGTTCCGCTTGCCTATTTTTATTTGTATAAAAATAGTAAACAAACTAAAAAATAAAGTCTTTCCAAAAGTTGTTTAAATGTCGTATATTTTATTACTCTTTTACTCTATGAATCCACATATAAACTACTTCCTCTGCGTTAATCCAGTAGGTTTCTGCTCCTGCATCTAATTCAATTAAATTAGTTTCATCATGGAATTTGGTATTGTGAAGATGCAGTTCAAAAGTTTGACCATCTGAAACTTTGACCATAAGTTCTCCTGTTTTTTGTAGCGTTTGTTTTATATTGTTATACATATTTTTTTTATAACTTATAACTATTTAAAAATATATCACAAATTAGACAATCAATCAATATTATCCATCCATTGACAGAATTGACAGTTAAGATTTCTTTTCGGTTTTCCTGACCTTAAAATCTCAACCGCTGATTTTACTAATTTTGAGAATCTCTCTTTGTTTGTTTGGAGGCTGTGTATCTCTACCTTAAAATTTACCACACCGTCTTTGTTTATCTTTTTAGGAATATAATAAATTAGATAAGCAAGGTTTGCGGTTTGGTATCCATTTTCATAAAGCAGATAATTGTAACAATCCATCTGAGTTTGATAATAACTGGTTGAGTCTTCTTTAAGGTCATAACCCCTAGTTTTATAATCTGCAGGAATATATTTGTCATCTTCAATTATGCATTCATCAAGACCTCCAAAAATTACTGTATTTAGTTCTTTAAGATAAACTCTAGGTTCTGAAAAAGCTGTTGTTTTTCTCCATTCATTGATAAGATTTTGATCTTCTAGTAATTTGCCTTTAATTTGTTTGTCTATTTCTGGCGGAAGTTGTTTTATGCTTCTGTAAAAATCAAAGTACTTTTTTATTAAGTTGTCCAATCCCCTTGGCAAAGTTGATGCTGGTTGTTCTGGTCGTCTTTTTTTGTATATCATTGCAAGGTAAAAACAGTAAGGGCAGTCTTGATATAGATTAAGTTTTGAAGGTGATAGAAAGATAGTTTTATTTTCTGTCATTGTTAAATCTATTTTATGCTTTTTAATCTTAATAAATGATCCATAATTACTAATGCGCTCATTGCTTCAACAATTGGAACAGCTCTGGGCAAAACACAGGGATCATGTCTGCCTGCGGCTTTTAGAGTTACTATTTGTTTATCTCTGTTTACTGTTTGTTGGGGTTTTCTTATAGTTGAGACTGGTTTGAAAGCAACTCTAAAGTAGATTGTCTCTCCGTTTGATATGCCTCCTTGTATTCCTCCAGAGTAATTGCTTAAAGTCCTTATCTTGCCTGAGTTATCTATGGTAAAAGGGTCATTGTGTTCAGATCCTCTCATCATTGTACCTGAAAAACCAGAGCCTATCTCGAATCCTTTTACTGCAGGAATTGAGACCATTGCCTTTGCTAAATCAGCATGAAGTTTATCAAAAACAGGTTCTCCTAATCCAGCAGGCGCGTTTTTGATAATTCCTGTTATTACTCCGCCTATAGAGTCTCCTTCATTTTGAATTTTTTCTATAAGTTTAATCATTTTATTTGCTATCTTTTGATCTGGACATCTTATAATATTAGATTCAATATCTTCACTCTTTAAGGTTTCAAGGTTTATATTTTCTGCTTTGATATCGCCCACTTGTGAAACAAAGGCTAAAAACTCAATATTATGTTTTGTTTTTAGGTATTTTTTTGCTATTGCTCCTGCGGCAACTCTGCCTAATGTTTCTCTGGCGCTGGCTCTGCCAGATCCTCTCCAGTCGCGAAATGTATACTTTTGCTCATATGTAAAATCAGCATGTGATGGTCTGTAAAGATCTTTAAGTTCCTCGTAATCTTGAGGTCTTGCATCTTTATTATATGCTAAAAGCAAGATTGGAGTTCCTGTTGTTTTGCCTTCAAATACTCCAGATAAAATATGAATCTTATCCTCTTCTTTTCTTTGTGTTGTAATATTAGATTGCCCTGGTTTACGACGATCAAGTTCTGCTTGAATCTCTTCTACAGATATCTTAATTCCTGGAGGACAACCGTCTATGACAACTCCTACACAGCCTCCGTGAGATTCTCCAAATGTTGTTATTCTAAATAATTGCCCAAAGCTATTGCCTGCCATAGCAAAAATTATAGCAAATTAAGTTTATTTTAGTTTTTTAATGGTGAGACTTATGTATAATTGAAATTTCTTCTCTAATCTTAACATTAATTCTTATTTAAATGAAATTAAACTTGACAGAAAAGAAAAATTTTTTTATTACTTAAAATAAAAGATGTTTTTTTCATTTTGTAAGAAAACAGTAGTTTTATTGTTTTTTTTTACATTTATTCTATTTCCAAAAAAAGCGCTTGCTGATGGCGCTATTCGAGCAACTATAATTGGACCTCATGGTGAAACTGAAGATGTTTCCTCTACTTTTACGAATCTTAATACTTAGCAAAAGATTAATGGAATAGCTACAAATGGTGATCTAAACCAAACTTTGCCAGATGGTAATTGGAGCTTAACCCTTACTCCTCCTTCAGCTTATGAGTATGCTGATACAATTAAAATTCCGCAGATTCATATTGAAAATGGAGATGATTTTGACTTTGGCGTAATTCAGTTTAACTTTCAAGCTCCTCCTGAAGCAAATGATCTTGAAAGTTTTTCTCTTCCTTCAGAGTGTTCTTTAGCAGAAGGTCCAGATCCAAAGCCAAAAATTTTCAGAATTTACTATGAAGATGAGAAAAAAGGGAGTTTTCTGTTTGTCGGCAATACTGCAAATATAATAGTAGTTGCAGATGATCCAAACTATGAAGTTAAGGCAGATTATTCGCTTGTAGAAACAAACCAGTTTCCAACAAATCCTTTTGACAATAGTTATACAGTATCTGCTACCTATATTGGCAATGGCAAGTATAAAGCTACTCATAAAGTAACCTATAATCAGGAGGGAGACGGATTAGTAATAATAAGGGTAAAAAATACTACTACAGGAGCTATTACTTATGGTTGTAGTCAGCCTGAACCAGTGAACTTAGATATTAGAAACTTTTTTACAGGTTCTGACACTACAAACTTTTTAGCACTTGGAGCAGATCCAAATACAGATTTTAGAAAATTAACTAACTTTACTATGCACCAGGATGGAGTTGTAAAAGTAGTTTTTACAAAACAGCTTAATATGCTTGATCCAACAGTGCAAAGATTTATGATTAGCCTTGCTAACAAAATGGTTACCAAAAAGGCTTGTTAACTTTGGATGCAGATGCAGTTTTAGAGTTAAAAAACGCAGGAGCTATAATAACTTTTTACGATATTGACTACAAGAATCCAAAGGTTTTAGTTGACGGTAAAGAGGATTCTTCTGTGGTTTTTAATGTAACCTATAACAAATCCACAAAAACTCTTGAATTTAATGCGGCTCACTTTACAACTTTTGAGGTAATAGAAGCAGTTAACACAACTTCAAGTTCTACTTCCTCATCAACCTCAAAGCCCTCTACGCCCAGTTGTGGCGCTCAAAAACCTTCCAATGCTCCAAATCTTTTTCAAATAGATACAACTAAAGATAGTGCTACTCTTTATCTTACTCCTGTAAATCCTCCTATAGATTCATATTACATAGTCTACGGCTACTTAGAAGGTGATGAACGATTTGTAACTTCATTTAAACTTGGAGAATACAAAGGAGTAGTAAGTTACACTATAACTCATCTTCAGCCTAATACTGTTTATGCTTTTAAAGTAAGAGATCAAAACAGTTGTATGCCCGGAGATTGGTCAAACTGGAAAACAGCAAAAACTAAATCTCAATTTATAGCTAAAACCGATACACTAATTTACAATAAGGAAGACAAAACTTCCGAAGAAACCGCATTAGATCTAAAAGAATCTACGCCAACCAGTACTTTGCAGATTAAAGAACAATCAGAGATAACAAATGAAGATAAACCAACAACCCTTACCTCAATCTAAAATAAAACCACACAAGACATCCTTTATTTCTAAAATCAAAAACTTTTTCTTCTTTATTTTTAAGTCAATCCGAGATGCAATAAGGTTTTAAAAATAATTTTCGACTTTACACTATTATCATGTGTATTAGCATGTAGGCAACCTCGTTTCTATTAACTTTATGGGTCTTAGTTCTAGTATCTAATTATGTCAATCTTGAATCATTATGAAACTTTTTATTATAAAGTTATTATAAAGATAAATTTCAAAGGTCTTATTTTTCCACAAAAAGGCCAGCAAAAGTAATGAAATGTTAAAATCTAATCCTTTAAGATTTAAAATGTTTTTTCACTCTCATAATTACTCTTTTTTATTTTCATCAGTATTTACTTGTTGTATATATAAGAAATTATTGTAAATCTCAATAATCTTATCGGCTATTTGTGATGGGGTTTTGTTATCTGTTGTTATTTGGTAATCAGAGTAGTATTCATAAAGAGGAGCTCGCAAACTGAATAATTGTTTTGCTGTTTTTAGGTTGTTAAATAATGGTCTGCTGAAGTCTTGAGTTAATCTTGTTTTTATAGTGCTAAAGTTTGTTTTTAAATAAAAGATTAAGCTGTTTTGTTTTAGATAATCAATAATAATTTTGTTCATTACAACACCTCCTCCTGTAGAGATTATGGCCTTTTCAATTTTGTTTAATTCTTTAGCTGTTGCAATTTCAAGTTCTCTGAAAAAGAGTTCTCCTTTGTGATCAAAAATTTCGTTTATGCTATTATACTTAGTTTTTGCAATAATAATCTCATCCATTTCAATAAGTTTTTTGTTGAGTTTCTTAGATAGAATTTTGGCTATTGTAGATTTGCCTGAACCCATAAATCCGATTAAGCAAATATTAGTTTTCATTGAAGTTTATTTTAATTCTACCTTGATGCCAATTGAGTTTAATATTTGCCAAAATTCTGGAAATGATTTTTCTACAACATGGCAATCTTTGATAATCATAGGTAATCTAGCACCTGCAATAGCAAATGCCATTGCCATACGATGATCTTCATAAGTTTCTATTTCAGCTGATTTTGGTTTTCCTTTGCTTTCTATAATTAAAAAGTCATCTCCTGCTGTTGCTGATACTTTCATTTTTTTCAATTCTGTCTCTACTGCTGTAAGACGATCTGATTCTTTGTGTTTTAATGTTGAGAGGCCTGTTATTGTAGTGGTTCCTTTAGCAAAACTTGCAGTAACAGCAAGTGATTGGGCTGTGTCTGGCATAGTTTGCATATCAACTGTTATTGGTTTAAGTTTTTCTGTGCCAATTACAGTCATGACTTTGTTTTGAGCGTCTTTTTCAACTTTGCAACCAATATTAACCAACAGATCAGCGTATTTAGAATCTGATTGCATAGAGTGTACAGGCAAGTTTTTAACACCTATTTTAGATTTAGTTATCGCGGCAATTGACCACAAATAGCTGGCGCTTGAGGCATCTGCTTCTATAAAGTATTTTTCAGCTTTATACTTTCCGGATTTTATATTGAATATCTTAGTGATCTCATTTTTAGCAATTTCTTTTAGCTCATTTTTAAGATTTGTTTGACAGTTGCACTGACTGCAACAGCAGTTAGCCTGAAGGTTAAGGTCATTGATGTCAAATATTGTTTCTTTGTCAACCTTTACTCCAAAACTTTTCATAACTGATAAGGTTATGTCTGCATAAGGTTCTGAAACTAAGATATCTTTTACCTTTATTTTAAAATCTTTAAAAAAGGGAGAAATTATTAACAAAGCAGTTATAAACTGGCTTGAGATACTGCCTAAAACTTCAACTTCAGATTTGTTGAAATCAACAGTTTTGATAATCTGAAAAGGCAGTGAGTACGGTTTGTTTAGAAATTTAAACCTAGCTCCTAAGTCTTCTAATGCTTTAAATAAAGGCTTCATAGGTCTTTGTCTCATTCTTTCTGATCCATCTAGTGTTAAGTTGAGACAAAATGCTGATCCAAACGCAGTTAAAAACCTTGCGGCTGTGCCAGCAGGACCAACATTGTGCTCAATTTTTTTTGTGCTTGGCAGTTTTTTGTTAATGTCGTAAATTATTAGTCTGTTTTCAGTTGTTGATATATCAGCTCCTAATTTTTGTAAAAACTCAATAATTGTTTGACTATCTTTTGAGGTTGAGTAATTGATTAACTCTGATTTGCCTTGAGCCAAACTAGCTATAAGCAATGTTCTGTTGGTAATGCTTTTTGAGCCTGCTAGTTCAATAACTGTTTCAATTGGTTTTTCTAAAGGATGTATTATTGCTTTTGACATAGGATCTTTAATGATTCATTTATAATTTTTGTTTCAACAGATTGTCCACCAATAGCTGATCCAATTTTAGTTAATAGGACAAATCTGGGTTTGCCTGCTGTTGATTTTTTGTCTTTGGCAATTGCGTCCAAAATCCATGGCAGGTCTATCTTAAAATTCAATTTAGTTGGAAGTTGATAGTCTTTTAATACTTCAATTATCTTCTGAAAACTCGATTGATCTAATAGTTTTTGTTTTACTGAGATGTAGGCTTCAGCTATAATGCCAAGACTTATGGCATAACCGTGTAGTAATGGTTGGTTTATTTTATGAGAGTAGGCTTCTAAACTATGACCTATTGTGTGGCCAAAGTTGAGCAGTTGTCTTATGCCTTTAGTCTCATCTTCATCTTGTTCAATAATTTGTTTTTTTATTTCAACTGATCTATAAATAATCTGTTCTATGGTCAGTGTTTTTTGTCTCAGTTGGTTGAAGTAGTTTTGATCTCTTATAAGGCTGTGTTTAATTATCTCTGCATAGCCTGATATTATCTGTTCTTTTGGCAGTGTACTTAAAAAATTTGTATCTATTATTACTGCAATTGGTTGATTTATTGTGCCAATAATGTTTTTGATTTTGTTGTAATTTACTCCATTTTTGCCTCCGATACTAGCATCCACCATTGCCAGCAGTGTTGTGGGGCAGTTTATATAATTAATTCCTCTTTTGTATATAGTCTCTGAAAAATTAGCAGTATCTGTGAAAGCTCCGCCTCCGATGTTTATAACCAAACTCTTTTTACTCAATTTAAGATTAATAAATTTATCAATTAATCTGATTGCTGTTTTAAGATTTTTGTCAGTCTCAGAAATAGATAACCTAATTATCTTATCAGTGATTTTTAAAGGTGTTTTAAGAGTTTTGTCGATTAAGTAAACAACTTGATCAAAATTATTGTTCTTGGTTATTTTATCAATAGTAGAGTTTAAAATATCTTTGCCAATATAGACTGGGTATTTTCTTTGTTGTGACTTTATAAAGATAGTTTTCATAAGGTGTTGTGATTTGTAATTTTACAGGATTATATATTCAACTTCAATATAGATGTATTCAAACTCATCTGCTTAATTTTTACTCTTGCATTATTGTAATTATTTAATATAAGAATAAATATGGTTATTGAAATAAATAATAAAGATTTTAGTGTAAACTGGAACGATGGAGACGATTCTAAAGGATCTTCTTTAGAATGAGCTGAAGATACTCCAACTACTCAGTCTGGCCAACAAGAGTCTGGTGGTAATCAATCCGAGGAAACTGGATCAAATGATCAAGAAAAGTAAGGGTTGAATAATAAGATTCAAATACATCAACTTAAAAAATGAGATATAATAGTGTATAATATATTCTGTTATTATTTGAGTCAAGTTATGGCGGCTACACCTAAAAGAAAAATTTCAACAATGCGCAAAGGCAAAAGAATGAAGGCAAAGGTTGAAAGATTGCCTGAGATTCAGTACTGCAAAAACTGTAATCAACCAAAATTACCTCATTTTGTTTGCAAAGCCTGTGAACAATAAATCGTCTATATTAGACGAAAGACATAAAAAGAGATTGCAGATTGTGCAAAACCTTTATTCTGCTTTTTTTGGCAAAAACAATTATATGTACAATCAGCAAGATGTTGTTTTAAAGACAGAAAAGATTCTTCAGAATACAGAAGTAATAGATACTTATATCAAAAAGTACGCTGTAAAACTGCCTTTTGATATGATTGCCAAAATTGATTTATCAATTTTGAGGTTAGGAATTTATGAATTGTTATTTGAAAAAGAACTGCCACCAAAAGTTATTATTGATGAGGCTGTAGATTTAGCTCATGAGTTGGGAACTGAGAAATCTTACGCTTTTGTTAATGCAGTTTTAGGCAAAGTATATGAAGAGATTAAAAAAGCTGAAAAATCTTGAGAAAAATATAGGTATTTCTTTTAAAAATCCTGATTTATTAAAACAAGCCTTGGTTCATAGGTCCTATTTAAATGAGTCAGATGAGTTTGAGGAGTCCAATGAAAGATTAGAGTTTTTGGGAGATAGTTTACTGAACTTTGTTACTGCAGAGTATCTTTATTTAAATTATCCAGATGTTTCAGAGGGAGAAGCAACAGATATAAGGTCGCAGTTGGTATCAAAACCTGCATTAGCAAAGTCTGCTAAAAAAATAGATTTGGGCAGTTTTTTATATCTATCAAAAGGTGAGATCAGATCCGGCGGCAGGCAAAAGGAGTCTTTGTTAGCAGATACTATGGAGGCTTTGATTGCAGTAATTTATTTGGATCAGGGTTTGAAGGTTTGTAAAGAGTTTGTGATAAAGTTTTTGATAGAGCCGTATTTAAAGGAATTGTTAAAAGGTTATAAAGCCATATCTGTAAAAACTTTGTTGCAACAATTTACTCAAGGCAGGTTTCATCTATTGCCTGAATATAAGGTAATCTCTGAGCAAGGTCCAGATCATAATAAAGTTTACGAAGTTGGTGTTTGGCTTAATGATAGATTGTTAGCTAAGGCAAAGGCTGGTTCTAAAAAAGAGGCTGAAAAACTTTGCGCCAAAATTGCCTTAAGCAAATTGCAATCTGAAAGTTCTTGATGTATAATAACTAACTATGTCAGCAGTAATTAGATTAACTAGACTTGGTAAAAAAGATAAACCATTTTATAGAATCGTTGTTATGGATAAAAGACGAAAAAGAGAGTCTGTTTATATAGACAAAATCGGTCATTATGACCCTTTTGTTCAGGAAAAAGATCAAATAGTTGTTGATACTGAAAAGTTAGAGATGTGGTTGAACAGAGGTGCTGAGTTGTCTGAGGGTGTTAGAAAACTTTGGAAAAGAATCCAAAGGAGTTTTGCTAAAAATACAACCAAAAAAGAAGCTGATAAACAGACAAGTAAAGATAATTCTTAAAGATCTTAAAATAAGATAATCTTTGTATTTTAGTAATAGCTACTTTACAAATGGATTTTCTTTAATTGGGTAGAAATTATCTGAAGACTCAGCAATATCTAAATTTATTTTACTGCTTATTTCAGATAAAAGGTTTAGGTCGTCTTGTGTGGGCAGTTCAATATTTAAAACATCTTTATTATCTTCTTTTGTGTCATAGGCGTAAAATGTCAGATTAATCTCGACCTCTGTGGCATTGTTATTATAAGTCACCTCATTTATAGTTATAAGTTTGCCTGAAGAAAAGTTGTAGTTTTCTAGAAATTTTAAGAAGTTTATTGGCGAGCTTGTACCTGCAATTGTTATCTCTAACTGATTTAGTTCTCTATTTTCAGGTTTTACAGTATAGGATAAAGTTGCAAAGTTTGATTCTCTGGCCAATCTTTCTATTGCCGCAATTGTTTCAAACATATTGTATTTATTGGGAATAAGCATATTTATTTGTTGATAAAATTTATCAACTGCTTCTGTTGAAATATTCATTGAATCAATTCTCTTTTTTACTCTGTCATATTTGTCTATCTCAGATTGAATTTTTTTTATGTTTTCTTTTTTTTCTAAAATTGATGATCTAAAGTATAATGATACAGAAATTAAAATAGCAATATTAACCGCAAGCAATATAAAGTAAATTAAGTTTTCTTTTATTAAAGCTATTGTATATTTATCCAAAAAATTATTCTTTTTTGTCATAATCATTGGTTAATTTATTAAATACTCCTTCTAAGTTTATCTCTAAATTTGTGTTTTGTTCCTGCTGGTCAAGGATAATTCCTTTCAGTTCTAATTTGGAAAAAAGATCCAAAAAATCAGGGTTTTCTATAAGCTCTAAAAGTTCTTTGTATGATTCTTGGTTAAAGGTGTTAAAGACTAATGTGGTTTTTTGATCAGTAGATAATGTCATTGTTTTCAGCTCAATTTTTTTGGCAATATCAGCAGAGTCTGTTGCGATCTCAGCTGATTCTGTTGCAGAGTTCTCATCGCTGATTAAGTCTGATGGTTGTTCTAGATTGATAAGGTCGCTTACTTTGCTGTAGTATTGATTAAAATTGACATCATTATTATTTAAGTATTCTTTCAGCAATTTAATCTTTTTGGCAATTACAGCTAGTTTTTGGTTTCTGGCTGTGTTTTGAGATATAGACTCTAACAGGTCATTTCTTTGTTGAGTAATCTTTTTTAAATCGATGCTTAATTTAATATTATCATAAATGATTTTTCCTGTTATTAAAACTATCAACAGCGTGATAATAATAACTGTTTTTCTGATATAGGAAAAAATTTTTTCTTTTTTTTCAAAGTCAGATATGCGGCGAGAAAAATTTATTCCTTTTCTAAACTTCATTCTTAGTTAATAAGGCCGCCTAAGCAACTTATAATTTCGTTGAAATAAGCAGGGTTTTTTTGTAAGACTTTGTTTTTGTCTTCTTTTATTACTTCATTTATATTTATCTGGTTCAAGTTGGTTTTTAATGATTGCGCTGTAAACTGTGGCAGTCCTAATACTTTGTTGGCTCCTGATATAAAAATAATATTTTTTGCTGGCGTCGCATATTTACTTTGTGCTACATTAAGCGATTGATATATCTCCCTTAAAAAATCTGAAAGTACAGGTTTTAGTATTTCTGGCAGATTATTAGAATTTATTGCTGTGCTAGTTAGAATTTTCTCTGCATTGTCTTTGGTTATATTGGCTGTTAAAGCAAGTTCTTTGACAAAAAGATTATACCCGTTTTGGAAGGTGTGGGAGTTATAGATTAATCTTCTTTGTTCATTATAAAAATACACTGTTGTTGTGGTGTAATCAAAGTTAATAAGTAAAGAATCTTCAAGTTTAATCTCATTGGCATAGGTTATTGATTTGCCTAGAGCTGACAGCTGGTTTTCGATTTTTTCCGGTATGTAACCTACAACCTCAAACAACTCCATGATTTTTTGAATATGATTTTTTTCAACAGCCACAATCATTATTAGAAGTTTCTTTTTATCTACAGTCTCTTCTAAAACATCTATATCAATATTAACTTTATTTAATGGTAAAGGTATAAACTGATCTGCTTGAAATCTTACTGCTGCATATAATTCTTTTTCCCTTAGTTTGGGGTATATTTTAAAATTGTTGTAAGTTATGGCGTCTGGTATAACTACCGACACTTTTTTATTTTTAGGCCCTAGTTTTTCCAAAACTGTATTTAACCTACTGGCTTGATTGTTAAAAATATTAGCGTTATTGCTAAAATAGAAGTCTTGTTCAGCTGGTTCAATTACAACATTTTCGATTGAAAACTTGTTTTGCTTTAATTCTCCTGTTACTGCTTTTATCTGATTGACAGATATTTCAATTACTGTGTTTTTTGCCATAGATTATTTAAAATATAAACTATTTTTATTTATTGTTCAATCTGTTATTTGACTATTAATTCTCTAGTTTGAAGTGGTTGATATTTAGCATTGATGAACCCTTAAATGCCATTGTTGGTATGAGGTCATCTAATAAGCCATTTTCATAAGCTGAGTTGAATGAGTATTCTATGAGAATATTGTCTGTATTAATTTTTTTGGCTTTTATATTAAAGTCGTAAATATTTATATTGTCATCTGTGATTTTATATTCAGTTAAGTCTTCGTATATATGTATTTTATTTCCAGTTTTTCTAAATGTTATTGAGTATGCTGGTTCAGGTACTTTATTATATCTTATAAAAACTCCCAAGTTTGATTGAATCTCTGTTCCAACAGGTTGTTCAACTAAATTTATATTAGAACCGGTATCTACGATCTTGACTTCAGCTGTGTATTTGTTATTGTTCTTTTCAATATATCTGTTTATTGTGTTTACTGTTTCAGCTGAGTTTTCAATAAGTCTTTGCATGGCCAACAGCTTTGATTGTTCTCTAACTATTGCCAGCAAAGAGGTAAATAATGCAGGTAAAACCAAACCTAGTATTGCTATTACTGATAATACTTCAATAAGTGTAAAACCTAAAATTAATTTTTTCATAAGCTTTCCAATGATTTAATTTCATTGGTAATATCAAAATTATTTAACTTTTTATTAACATCTTTTAGATAATTTATGGCAGAGTTTTTGGATTCTGTCAATAATATATATTTTGAGTAAAGCAAATGCGATGGGATATAGTCTGGTTTTAGATCAATTAATTCTTTCATGCTAGTTTTTTTGATCTCATTCAGTTTTGCCTTATTATCTTGATAATATAAAAACAATAAAAAGTTGTACATATAATAGCCATTTATCTCTGTAGGAGCGATTTCGTGAGCTTTTTTTAGTTGGTTGATGCCGTAAAGCAGATCGTTTTTGTCTAAATCTGCTTGATATAAAAAGAATGAGTTTCTTCCTGCGTTTCTTCTGTAGACGATATTGTAGGGAGATTTTTTTATTGCTTTTTCGTTGATTTCTATAATATTGTTTTTATCAATGTCGTATATTTCAATAGCAGGTTTTATTTCCTCAGGGTTTAGTTGTTTGACTAACAAATACAACTGTGCTTTAGCAGATGAAAGCTCTGTTTGATAATTAGGGTGGCTTAAAAGTTTTTCCGCTTGTGACAATCTGTTTTGAGCAGTTATGTAATCAGATTGTTTTTTAGCCTGAACTCCTTGTTCATAAAGCAGATCTGCTCTGTAAATAACTTGGATCAAATAAACAGAGATAAACATAAATGCAACTGCCAAACTGGTCTTTAGGTTTGAGATAAAATAATTCTTTGTTTTGTCATTTTCGTAGATGAGTAAAACCGCATTTAGGAAAAAAATATACAATGAGATTGTGCTGGTTGAGAAACCTGTTAGGTTGTTTATATTTATATTTAAAAAAGACATAAGTATTAACAGATACATTAGATGTTTTGTTTTAAGGTATTTGTTAAAAGAGATTATCATTGGCAGTATTACTAATCCTAAATAAGCAATAAAACCAATAATTCCTTCTGTTGCTAAATAATTTAAAAATTCATTGTGAGCTTTGTTGTAGATATAATTCCATTCTGATATAAGGTTGTGCTCTGTTGGTCTGGTAAAGAAGTATGATATGCCAAAGGTCTCAGGTCCTGTTCCAAATATAGGGTATCGTTTAAAGATTTCCCAAGCGCCTTTCCAGACTATCAATCTTATTTTGCCTGAATCTGTTATTTGATTTGAGACTGCAGTTTCGGTTTGAGGCTGTTGAAGTTCAGTCTGTGTTTGAGCAGGTTCTGTATTAAGTTGTTTTAAATTATTTAGTCTATGAGTTATGAAGTATTTATCAGTAAAGATTGCAGATACTAAAATTGTTAATATCAATAAATAATTTAGTTTTGTTTTGTTAACTCTTCTATTAAAATAACTTATTATTATAAATGCAATAGCTGATAATATTATTGCAAATTGTCCAGTAAGTGATCTTGTGAAAATAAGAGCTATAAGGTTTATGGTAAATACTAAAAAATATCCAAAGATACCAAGTTTTGATTTGTTTTTTAAGATAAGAAAAGTTGCAAAGAGTAAGTTTACTCCTAAATAATTTGCTAACCAGTTTGGCTGGCCTAATGTTGAAAAAATTCTTTCAGCAGGTTTGAAGTTCTCTGTCCAACAAGTATTTGCTATGGTTTCAGATAGAGCTAGACAGATTAAATCAAAGTTGTATTTGCTCAAAATTCCTATAATGCTGACTAAAACCGATGTAATTACTGAAAATTGCAGTATTTTTAGAACATTATTTTTGGAAAGAATCTGTGATAATGATGTAAATAAAAGGAAAAAATATATTGTAGACAAAACGCCTCCATTAAATCTACCATAATAACCAAAAAAAGAAGTCCATTTATCTATAGAGAAAAATAGAGCTATTAGTTGAATTATTGTGTAGAAAAAAACTGCATAAAAAATGTTTTCTTTTATTATTAGATTCTTGGGGCTAAAGATCAAGAAAATGCCAAAGATAAAACTAGTTAGCAGATATATTAAGACAAGTTTGTTAAACTCAAAAATTTCTGAAGTGTTTTTGTAAAAAATTAGTGGTGTTAAAATAAATAGAGAATATGTTAAGATTAAAACAGTTTTTTTCAGATGTCTTATGAGGTCTTCCATTATTTTAAATATAAATAAATTTTTGTCTAAATTCAAAATAGATATTTTTAATTTTCCCAGATTTTGTTTTGATTTTGGTACTGATTTTGTAAGGGTTGGCATAACAGATAAAGGCGTATTTCAGGAACATAATGTTATAGCTTATCATATATATAGAGATAAATATTTATTTTATGGCAAAGAAGCTAAGGAATTGATGGGCAAAACTCCTAAAATAATTAAAATTATTCATCCTGTTCAGAAAGGAGTAATAAATGATTTTGATGCTTTTTTTAATTTGCTGTCTTTTATTAAAGATGATCAGTTATTTGGTAGTTGGACAAATCTGAAGTTAGCTCCTTATTTTTCTTATGCTGTGGTTGGTGTGCCGAATTTTGCAACAGAGATTGAGCAAAGAGCGGCAAAAGAGGTTTTGCAAAAATTAGGATTCAATCAGGTGTTTTTTGGTCCCTTCAGCTATTGCCTCTGCTGTGTCTTTAGTTGATGATTTGTTTTCTAGTAAGCCTTTTATAATCCTTGATCTGGGAGCTGGTAAGATAGAGGTTTCAATCATCAGCAAAGGCGGAGTTGTTTTAACTCGTTACCTTGATTTTGGCGGAAACTATTTAGATGAAAGAATAAGACATTATCTTCATTTAAAATACGCTGTTTCTATAGGTTTTGCCACAGCAGAGATGTTGAAGTTAGAACTTTTAAATTTTTCGAACAATGAAAAACAGCTTGCAGTTAAAGGTAAGGCTTTAGATACTGGTTTACCAAAGGAGATCAAGGTGAAAACATCTGAGGTTAATGAGGCTTTGTATCCATCAATAACTAGGATTGTAGATGAGTTAAAAAGCATTATTGAAGAGTCTCCTCCAGAAATAGTTGAGGATATTACAGCCAATGGAGTTTATTTAGTTGGTGGTTTAAGTTTTGTTGATGGATTAGACAAATTTTTGTTTGATGAAGTTAAGGTAAAGGTCAATAAAGTAAGCAATCCTACTCGCGCTCAGATTGATGGTTTATTAAAGATTGCCAAAAATCAAAATCTGCTTAAAGTAGTAAGGCTACCTGATGTTTAATAATATAATGCTTTAGTTAAGGAATAAAACCGGACTAGGAGGTTTAAGGTAAGAAAAAAAAGAAAGGAGGTGATCCAGCCGCACCTTCCAGTACGGCTACCTTGTTACAACTTAACCCCCATCGCCATCGACTTCCTCCCCGCCTAAAACGGCGGGTTCAGAAACCAATGACTTTGGTGGCTTGATGGGCAGTGTGTGCAAGAGGCAAGAACGTATTCACCGCGGCATAGCTGATCCGCGATTACTACTAATTCCGCGTTCATGAGGTCGAGTTTCAGACCTCAATCCCCACTGAGAACAGGTTTGTGGGATTAGCTCCCTGTTGCCAGTTAGCATCCCATTGTCCTGCTCATTGTAGCATGTGTGTAGCCCAAGGCGTAAGGGCCATGCTGACTTGACGTCTGCCCCTCCTTCCTTCCCGATAAAATATCGAGACC